>DASTVV010000226.1:0-65974 GCA_035758925.1 Gemmatimonadaceae bacterium | reverse complement strand
CTCAACGCGTCAACGCGATGCCGCGTAGCGTAAACGTCTACCGGGCATACATTAAAGGCGGTCGTCCTCACCCAAGGGGCCATCTCTATGGAAGCAGTGATCGCACGACTGCTGAACGACTTCGAGACCGGCCGGCTCACGCGCCGTCAGCTGGTGCAAACGCTGGCGCTGGTTGCGGTTGGCTCACCTGTAGCAAGTGCGGTCGCCCAAAGCGCAGCAGCTTCCGTCGCTCCCCAACCAGCCGCTCCCTGGAAGACGGTGTGGCTGGACCACATCTCGTACGCGGTCTCCGACTACAAACGGAGCGTGGATTTCTACACGGGGCTGATGGGCTGGGAGGTCAGGAACGACAACGGCACGCAGGCGCAGCTCGACATCAACGGTGTCGGCGGGATCATCATCCGGAACGCGCGCCGGCCCACCCAGGCAGGAGCCGCAGCGGGTGGCTCAGCGCCGACCACGGCGCCTGCGTCGCCAGCCGCTGACACTGGCCGTGGAAATGCAGCCGCCGGCAATCGCGCGCCCATCACCGGTGTGATCAATCACATCTCGTGGGGGGTGCAGCCGTGGGACACCGAGGCCGTGAAGGCTGAGCTGGAACGGCGTGGGTTGAATCCACGGCCCGACATGGTCGGCGAGAACTTCAAGAGCTTTCACGTCAGGGATCCCGACGGCTGGGACCTGCAGATCAGCAACCAGACGAAAGAGTCGCGGACGGTTGGAGGAGGAGCAGACTGATGGTGCTTCGCGCAGCAATGCTTGGAGCGATCTGCGTCGGCGTGTCGTTCGGTGTCGGTGTGGTCACGGCCGACGGCGCCCCGGCCGCGATCGGCGGGGTGAGCGCAGTCAGGTCCGATTCGCAGTCGGTCGTGCGCGGCAGGGGTGTTCGCATGAACGGCGTCCGCGGCATCGAGACGCCGGCGCTGACGGGTGTGGTGCAACGCTACTGCTACCAGAACTGCCACAACCCGCGCACGATGCGCGGCAACCTCTCGCTCGAGGGTTACAACGTCGACTCGGCGCCGATGCGACTCGCGGTGTCCGAAAAGATGATTCGCAAGCTGCGCGCGCAGATCATGCCGCCACCCGGCGCGCGTCGGCCAGCGGGTGACACGCTGCTCGCGCTCGTGGAGACGCTCGAGCAGGTCATCGACAAGTCGTCGCGTCCGAACCCCGGATCCCGTCCGTTCCAGCGGCTCAACCGCCCCGAATACGAGCGCGCCGTGCGTGACCTGCTTGGCGTCGAGGTGAATGCGGGGGACTATCTGCCGCTCGACACCAAGAGCGCCAACTTCGACAACATTGCGGACGTTCAGGCGCTGTCGCCCACGCTGCTGGAGGCGTATCTCAACGCCGCCGCGGCCGTGAGCCGTATGGCGATCGGCGATCGCGCCGCCGCCTCGCTGTCCGCGACGTATACGGCCTCTCCGTTTGCGTCACAAAACCCCTGGGACCGCGTGGACGGCGCGCCGTACGGCACGCGCGGCGGCATCGTCGCCAATCACGCGTTCCCGGCCGACGGGATATACACGTTCCGCATCGACGTGCACGGCGGACTCGGGACCCGGCTGGAAGACGTCGACGTCTCGATCGACGGCGAGCGCATTGCGCTGCTGCACTACGAAAAGGGGATGGATCGCTCGCTCTCGTCCGCGGACGCACCGCAGGGCGCGGACTACGTGCGGTCCGAGCCGATTTTCGTGAAAGCGGGACAGCAGCGCGTGTCCGCCGCCTTCGTTCGTCGCACCGAAGGTCCGTACGAAGACCTGATCAAGCCGCACGACTGGTCGCTGGCAAGCAACGGCACGGCGAGCGCGGGAACCACGGCGCCGCCGCACATCATGGAGCTCGCCATCTTCGGTCCGGAGAAGACGACCGGCGTGTCGGAGACGACCAGCCGCCGGATCGTCTTCTCGTGTCGTCCGTCGAAGACCGCGGCGCCGACGAGTGCCGCGGCCGCGGCGTGCGCCGACAGGATCATCACGCGACTTGGCACGCGCGCGTATCGCCGGCCGCTCACGCAGCGCGATCGTGACGGCCTGATGGGCTTCTACAAGGAAGGCGCAGCACGGGCGGGTGGTGGTTTCGAGGAGGGCATTCGCACGGCGCTCCAGGCGATTCTCGCGAGCCCGTTCTTCGTGTTTCGCTTCGAGACCGCGCCCGCCAAGGCGGCCGCTGGTGAGGATTACAGCATCAACGATTTCGAGCTCGCGTCGCGGCTCTCGTTCTTCCTGTGGGGCAGCATCCCGGACGATCAGCTCTTCACGCTCGCCAGCCACCACAAGCTTTCCGATCCGAAGACGCTCGACGCGCAGGTGAAGCGCATGCTCGCGGACCGCCGCGGTCAGGCGCTGTCCACCAGGTTCGCGTCGCAGTGGCTGCGGCTTCAGGACCTGGAGAAGGTGCACCCCGATCCGTTCTGGTTTCCGGACTACGACCAGCAGCTCGCGGACGCGATGCGTACGGAGACCGAGCTGTTCTTCGCGGACGTGGTCCGAGCCAACCGCAGCGTGCTCGATCTCTTCACATCGAGCTACACGTTCGTGAACGAGCGGCTCGCGCGGCATTACGGTATTCAGGGCGTGTCGGGACCGGAGTTCCGGAAGGTGACGTATCCCGACAGCACGCGCCGCGGACTGCTGGGACACGGCAGCATCCTGGTGCAGACATCGCTCGCGAACCGCACGTCGCCGGTGCTCCGCGGCAAGTGGGTGATGGAGGTGCTCATCGGCATGCCTCCACCGCCGCCGCCACCGAACGTCCCCGACCTCGAGGAGACCGTCGGGGCCAAGGACGGCCGCATGCTCACGACGCGCGAGCGGATGGAGATCCACCGCGCGAACCCGACGTGCAAGACGTGTCACCAGTACATGGATCCCATCGGACTGGCGCTCGACAACTTCGACGTCACCGGCAAGTGGCGCTTCCGCGAGAACGGCATGCCACTGGACACCAAGGGCACGATGTACGACGGCACCCCGGTCACGAGTCCGAGCGACCTCACGCGGTCACTGCTGTCGCGTCCACTGCCGCTGCTCCGCTCGTTCACGGAAAACCTCATGGCGTACGCCATCGGGCGGCGCGTGGAGGACTATGACCAGCCGGCGATTCGGACCATCGTGCGCGACGCGGAGAAGGACGGCTATCGCATGTCGGCGTTCATCAGTGGTGTCGTGAGGAGTCCGGCATTCAGGTCCAAGCGCGCCGAGGCGCCAGTGGCCGACGCAGATCGATAAGAGAGAGAACACAGGAGACAACGATCCAATGCATATCCTGACTCGAAGCGCGATGCCACGCCGCACGTTCCTGCGCGGCCTGGGGGCGAGTGTAGCTCTCCCGTACCTCGACGCGATGGTGCCGGCGTTCGCGTCGCTGCGTGGGGCAGCCGGAGCGTCAGCGACCGCAGATAAAACGCGCTTCGTGGCCATCGAGTCCGTGCACGGCGCGGCCGGCAGCAATGCCTGGGGTGCGACGAAAAACCTCTGGGCGCCAGCGGCCGTGGGCCGGAACTTCGAGCTCAACCCCGATGGCGCGCTGGTATCGCTCGAGCCCTGGCGCAAGTACCTCACGATCGTCAGCAACACTGACGTCCGCATGGCCGAAGCGTTCGACGCGCCGGAGATTGGCGGCGACCACTTCCGGTCGAGCGCCGTGTTCCTCACGCAGTCGCACCCCAAGCAGACGCAGGGGTCCGACCTCTACGTCGGCACGTCGCTGGACCAGCTGGTCGCGCGCAAGATCGCCGGCGACACCGCGATCCCGTCGATGCAGCTCTGCATCGAGAATCTCGACCAGGCCGGCGGCTGCTACTACAACTACGCCTGCGCGTACACGGACACGATCAGCTGGGCCAGCCCCAGCGAGCCGTTGCCGATGATCCGCAATCCGCGCGTCGCGTTCGACCTCCTGTTCGGCGCCGGCAACGACAACGCCGACCGCATGTCGCGCCGCCGCGCCAACCAGAGCATCCTGGACTGGATCGTCGGAGAGACGGCGTCTCTCAAGAAGGACTTGGGCGCGACCGATCGGCAGCGTCTCGACAAGTATCTCGAGGACATCCGTGAGCTGGAGCGCCGCATTCAGGCGGTCGAGGCACGGAACTCCAGCGGAGAAGCCCGCGAACTACCCGAGGCGCCCATCGGCGTGCCGGATTCGTTCGCCGAGCACATGAAGCTGATGTTCGACTTCCAGGTGCTGGCGTTCCAGTCGGACATGACGCGCGTGTTCTCGTTCAAGACCGGCCGCGACGCATCGAGCCGGACATTTCCGGAAAGCGGCACGAACAAGGGATTCCATCCGGCGTCGCACCACGGTGGCCGTGAATCGGCAATCCTCGAGTTCAACATGATCAATCGGTACCACGTCAGCATGCTTCCGTACTTCCTCGAGAAGTTGAAGCACACGGTGGAAGGCGACTCCAACCTGCTCGAGAAGACGGTGATCCTGTAC
Organism: Gemmatimonadaceae bacterium; assembly: GCA_035758925.1. Classification (GTDB taxonomy): domain Bacteria; phylum Gemmatimonadota; class Gemmatimonadetes; order Gemmatimonadales; family Gemmatimonadaceae; genus DASPMP01. Next base: position 61,525 of record DASTVV010000226.1, on the reverse strand, counting down.
GGCTCACCGATGGCCGACGGCAACATCCACAACCACCGGCGCTGCCCGCTGCTGGTGATGGGTCACGGCAACGGACTGCTCGAGGGCAACCTGCACCTCAAGGCCCCGGACGGGACGCCGATGGCCAACGTGATGCTGACGCTGATGCACAGGCTCGGATTGGACGACGTGAAGGGATTCGGGGACAGTACGGGCGAGTTCGCGCTGTCTCTTTAGTCTCGAACAGCCCATCGCGAAGCACGCGAAAACTGCAACGTCATCGAACGCGGAGGGCGCGGAGGGCGCGGAGGACTGCACGGACCTTTGTTGGTTCCTGCGAGGATAGTCTGTCGCGCCGGTTAACCAATCAACGGGTTCCTCCGTTCCTCCGCGTCTCCGCGCTTCAATCTTCGCGTTGATTCTCTCAGTGGAGGTCGTGTGAAAGGAATTCTGTTTGGCGCGCTCGCATTTGTCGTCGGCACTGGTGTCAGCTTGCCATCTCCTGTGGCCGACGCGGCGATGAAGGGCGATGTCGCGGCCGTGCGATCCCTGATCGCGAAGGGCGCCAACGTCAACGCCGCCCAGGGTGACGGCATGACGGCGCTGCACTGGGCGGCCGAGCGGGGCGACTCGGCGATGGCTGACGTGCTGCTCCGAGCCAAAGCCAACGTGCGCGCCAGGACCCGCATTGGCGATTACACACCTCTCCATATCGCGGCGCGCGGCGGACAGGCTGCCGTCGTGCGAGTGCTGCTCGCCGCTGGCAGTGACGCGAACGCGCCGACGAGCTCCGGCGCCAGCGCCCTCCACTTCGCCGCCGCGGCCGGCGACCCCGGCGCAGTGAAGGCCCTCGTCGACAAACGCGCCGACGTGAACGCGCGCGAGAAGGAGTGGGGCCAGACGCCGCTCGTGTTCGCGGCGGCGGCGGGCAGGGCAGAGGCAATCAGGGTACTGATCAAGGCCGGTGCCGACCCATCGATTCACACGACGGCCGTGAACCTCACGGAGCAGGCCGCACAGGAGCAGGCGGCAACGAAGAAGCGCAACGAGATCCTGGTGTCGTTCGAGCCCGAGAAACATCGTGACACGGCAAAGGCGCCCACCGTTACCGCCGCTGGCACCGCCGGGTCTACCGCCGCGGCTCCTCCCGTACCGGGTCGTCCAGGCGTGCCGCAGCCCAGGGGACCGTTCACTCCCACGCAAATTCAGCAGGCGATCGACTCCGGGCGCGTCGTGCTCGTGTCGCCACTCGCCGTCAAAGGTCCGGTCCAGGAAGAGGTGGACACGATCAACGGCGGCGTCGCCGGATTCCTCACATCCGTCGGCGGAATGGGGGGGCTCACGGCGTTGCATCATGCCGTGCGGCAGGGAAACCTGGACGCGGTGGTGGCCCTGCTCGATGGCGGAGCCGACATCAACGATCCAACCACGTCCGACAAGACGACGCCGCTGCTGATGGCCACGGTCAACGGCCAGTTCGACGTCGCCATGAAGCTGATCGAGCGCGGCGCGGATCCCAACCTCGCGAGCGTCGCCGGCAACACGCCGCTGTACGCCGTGATTAACACGCAGTGGGCGCCGCGGTCGCGATTCCCGCAGCCACAGGCCGTGCAGTTCCAGCGCACGACCTATCTCGAAGTCATGGAAGCGCTGCTCCAGGCGAAGGCACAGCCGAACGTACGAATTACGCAGCATCTCTGGTATTTCGCGTACAACAACTGCGGCAGCGGGAACTGTGGCCTCGAGAACCTCGAGGGCACCACGCCGTTCTGGCGCGCGGCGTACGCGGTGGACGTCGACGCGATGCGTCTGCTCGTGAAGTACGGCGCCGATCCCAACATTCCGTCACAGCGCACGCCGCAGCAGCAGGTTGCTCGAGCCGCAGGTGCTGGTGGCGGTGCGGGTGCGGCCGGTGCGGCCGGTGCGGCCAGTGGCGTTGGCGGCGGCGCTGGCGGTGGTGGCGGCGGTGGCGGCGGCGGCGGGCGTGGCAATCAGCCTCCTCCAGTCGCGGCCACGCCGGAGATCGACTCGGCGGGGAAGGCGATGCCGCCAGGCATCGGTGTGTATCCAATCCACGCTGCTGCCGGCGTGGGCTACGGCAATGGCTTCGCTGGCAACTCCCATCGCCACGCTCCCGAGGGTTGGATGCCGGCGATGAAGTATCTCGTCGAAGAGCTGCACGCCGACGTGAATCAGCGCGACGCGCAGGGAATGACGCCGCTGCATCACGCGGCGTCGCGAGGCGACAACGAGATGATCCTCTACCTGGTCTCGAAGGGCGCCGACGTGCGCGCCGTGTCGCGAAATTTTCGAACGACGGTGGACATGGCCAACGGTCCGGTGCAGCGATTGCGGCCGTTCCCGGAAACCATAGCGCTCCTGGAGAAGCTGGGCGCAAAGAACAGTCACCGCTGCGTCTCTTGCTAGGAGGGACCGGGGACGGGGGACCGGGGACAAGGGCAACCGACTAGGGACCAGGTGAGGGGACCGGAGAAGGGGACAAAGAAGGATCAGCACGGGACGATCCCCCTAACCGGTCCCCTTACCATTCCCCAGTCAGTTGCCCTTGTCCCCTGTCCCCGGTCCCTTGTCCCCGGTTCTTACTTCCAGACAAAGAGCTTCCCGATCACCGCCCCGGTCCCCTTCAGCGCCAGCCCGACCGGCCCCAGCACGACGTGGCGATCGAGCCTCACCATAAGCTCCGACAGCGCGACCTGGCCCTTCAATGTGTTCAGTCGGCCCTCGAGGCTGTCGAGCTCTCCCTGCACGCGCGCAAGCTCACGCTCGACGGTAATCACGTCCTGCACGGTCGCGGCGCGCTCGAGGAGCTGGCGTAACCGGTCACGGCTCGCTCGCAGCGCCTGAACACGCGCCTCGACGTCGATCAGCTGATCCGTGACGTCCACGGCACTCACGCTGCGCGACTTTACACGACCGAGCGTCGCGATCGAGTCCATCATGGCATCGAGGTGATTGGACGGAACACGAAGCGAGTACTCGACGTGGTCGATCAGCTGCTTGTCGGCGGCATCCATGTTGGCGACACGTCCGCCGAGGGCGCACAGCGCGCGCTCGAGCCGCGCTTGCGCGGCGGCCAGCTCCTCGACTTCAGATTCCATCCGGCCGCGCCGGATCAGATCGCGCTCGGCGGGCGCACCCTGAACCAGCGATCGCTCGCCAAGGACGGGTTGTACAGCGGGAGCGGGTGCGACGTGACCAGCAGTCCTGCAGGCGGAAACCACGACGACGACCGACGCGAGAGCGACGCAGGCATGTGGGCGCATGGCAGTGGGGTTGTTGGACCGCTGCGATATACGAGCGAGCCCGCGAGATGTTCCCCACGACCAGGGACAAGGGACAAGGGGCGGGGCCCCTGTCCCTTGTCCCCCGTGCCCAGTCCCTCGCAGGACAGAAATCAGGGCTTCAACATGAGTTTCACGTGTTCGTCCACCTGCTGCAGCCCGCCCTCGCCCTGCTCCCACGTAATTCGCCCGTCACCGTTCGCGTCCACGCCGGCCATCAGCTGATCGGCCAGCGACGCCATCTGGCTGACGATCGCCGCCGCGTCGGCGGCTGACGTCGCGGCGAGCACCTTCTGCGCGAGCGCCAGCAGCTGGTCCGCGCGGGCAGCGGCGCTGCGCGCCGCCGTGGCCACGTGCTTCGAATGCATCACCACCTGCTGCGACGCGCCCTGCGACAGCGCCGCGAGCTCGATGTGGTTGGCTACCAGGTTGGCTGACTTCTTGAGTCCGTAGCCGAGTCCCGGCCCCATCGTGACGATCGTTGGGTCGAGCGCGTGGATCACGGGGCCGGCGTGGGTTTTCATGTACTCGAGATTCGTCGGCTGGCGCGTCGCGAGCTGCGCGTGCTGCGCAGCGACGCGAGCTTCGCCGAGCGCGGTCGGGAGCAACCCCTGCGTCTGGGGCGTGTCGCGGAACTCGTTCACGACGTGCCCGATGTGCATTCCCGCGGGCCCCGGCGGAACTGGCACCGTCATGCCGCGCAGGATGCCGCCGGGCAATGGCGCGCCCGTCAGCGCCACGACCACACTGTCGAAGACGCGACGCGTGGCGGAGTCGCTGCTCACGAGATACGTGCGCCGCTGGTACTCGGCGTCTGTGAGCCCGCCGTGGTGAAGAATGTCGGCGATTTGCGATCGCAGGCTGTCCTGCAGCTGCGCCTGGGCCTTGGCCGTCTTGTTGCCGGACTTGGCGCGGCGCGCGTTGCTGGAATCGTGGGCGACGGTGATGGCAACCTGGATTCGCGCGAGCGCCATGATGTCGTCTCGCGAGAGCACCGTGGTTCCAGTCATCGCCGTCGCCGCCGACTGCTGCTGCGCCGCGGCGCTGGCCGGTGCGATCGCGAGTGCGGCCGCCGACGCGCCACACCACAGACCCCAGACCAGTCTCCTCGTCATGATTGCAACCTCGAGGTCTCAGTCATCGTGACTCTTCTCGTAGGCGATCTGCGCCTGCACCCGGTCAGTCGCCTGGATCTGGTCGCGCTTCTTCGCGGCGCGCATGGCCTGCGCCCGCGTGGACTCCGACGAGACCGCCGGAAGTGAGAAGCGCCGTTCGAGGTCCGTCGAATCGCAGGCCGGGCACGCGGGCGTCTTTGCGCCGCGCACGAGCGCCTCGAATTCGCGGCCGCAGGACTTGCACGCGTACTCGTAGATCGGCATCAGCGTCCCGCCGCGACGGTCTCCCGGGCGGGCTCGAGTCCGGGCGTATGCCGGTTCACGTACGCAAGCCACGACTGATACTGTGGCAGTCGGCCGTGCACCGCGTCGAAGTACGTCTTCTGAATGTGGCGCGTCACCGGTCCCGGCGTTCCATCGCCGAGCACGCGGCCGTCCAGCTCCTTGATCGGCGTCACCTCGATGGCCGTGCCCGAGAAGAACAACTCGTCCGCAGAACGCAGGTCGTCGAGCGTGATGGGGCGGATGGTCACCGCGATGCCGAGGTCGCGCGCGATGCGAATGACGCTGTCGCGCGTGATGCCCATGACGATGGACTGATCCACGTCGTTGGTGATCAGCTCACCATTCCGGACCACGAACAGGTTGGCCCCGGATCCTTCCGCGACGTCGCCTTTGGTGTTGAGCAGAATGGCTTCGTCGTATCCCTTCCGCATGGCCTCCTGTACGGCGCGCACCGAGTTGGTGTAGTGGCCGCAGGCCTTCACGTACGGCAGCAGGATGGTCTCGTCGATGCGATGCGTCAAGGACACCGTGACGCGGACACCCTGCTCCGGCCCGCCCTGGAGGTACTGGCGTCCAGGGACGGCGATGATCGTGACCGTCACCGGACAGTCCTTTGGCCAGACACTGAAGCTGTACGAGTCGAAAAATGCCAGCGGCCTGAGGTACGCGTTCTCCAACCCGTTGGCACGCACCACCTCGAGCGACGCCTCGGACAGCTGCTCGAGTGAATACGGCAGCTGGATCTCGTAGTGACGCGCCGACTCGGCAAACCGCTTCATGTGCGCGTCGAGCCGGAAGATCGCCGGTCCGTCCGCCGTGTCGTAGCATCGCATTCCTTCGAACACGCCGGTGCCATACTGGAGCGCATGAGCGGTCACATGGACGCGCGCGGTATCCCACGACGTCAGATTGCCGTTCAGCCAGATGTAGTCGGCTTTCGTGAACGGGGGCATTTTGGCGGCTCCGGGTTGCGGAAGGAGTGGGCTACTGTGTCGGCGGTGTGGAACGCGGCGCCCGCGGTGGCGCCGGGAGAGTCCCCTTGTTGGCGATTGCCTTGTTGATGGCATCCACGGTGGTGGACGCACGGAACTCGACGATGGTCCTGGCGAGCTCGAGGTTCTTCTTCTTGTCGGCGATGGACACGCCGTTGATCGTCGCCTTGCCCGCCTTCACCCGCTCGTCGTAACGGACCGTCTGCGGATTGGTCATGAACATGTTGAGCGTGATGATCGGGTCGTCGTGGAGGCTGTCGTTCGCCGCCTCCACGATGCCGTGCGTCTTCATATAGTTGGCGACGCCCGCGTAGTCGTAGTACTCCTGGACGTGCGCCACGACCGGATCGCCCTTCCAGATGGCCGTCAGCGAATCGGCGACGGCGCGCTGTCCGCCCTGATTGCCGCCGCTGTCGCCGATGAGAATGATGTTCTTGAAGCCATGCATCTTGAGGCTATAGACGGCATCCGTCAGCACGGCTCGGAAGGTCTCCTCGCGGACGCTCATGGTACCGGGACTTACCATGTGGCCGCTGGGCGGATCGATGCGACCTTCGGGGACGAGCTTGATGATCGGCGCACAGAGCGCGTTCCCGAGCTTGCGCGCGATGGCTTCACAGTTCGTCTGCAGCACATAGTTGTGCTTGCCCGTCGCGAGCCACGGACCGTTGGGTTCCATGCCGCCCGTCGAGATGATCACCGTGGTCTTGCCAGCCTTGATGGCGTCGCGGACATCCATCCACGTCATCTCCTCCATCCACACCGTGTTCGGCGTGGGAATCGGATTTGGCGTGTCGACGCAGTTGTAGGCGTTGCGACTGCACTGGCCGCCACCACGATTGCGGGCCGCGTTGCTGTCACGAGCCGCCTGGCCTGCGCCCTGTGGAGACTGCGCGCCGATCGTGGACAGGGAGAGCAGGATAGCGCCGCAAATCAGGGCTGACTTCATCGAAATCTCCGGGCCGAGAGGATCGACATCAACGTGCGAAGAGGGAGCCGTCGCGCGCAAGCTGAATACGCGAATCGGGCGTCGAGCGCTGGAGCGAACTACTCATCCGAACTCAGCGAATTGATCCGAATGGTCCTTCCCAATTCAAGCCTTCCGTGCACGACTCACGAATCCTCCAGGCACAGAGATGTCATTGCGTGCACGGGACTATTCGTCAAGATTCGTGGAATTCGGATGAGGGGTTTCCTCAAGCCGCGACGAAACTATCTGGGTACGCGATTGCCAGCGATCCAGACGGACGAGATCCGCCTGACGTTCGAGATGTTCGTCAGCGGATTCGCGTCCAGCGCCACGAAATCCGCCCACTTGCCTGCCTCCAACGTTCCCACCTCGCGATCCAGCTTCATGCAACGTGCCGCGTCCCGCGTGGCGGCCGCCAGCACCTGCTTTGGCGTGAGGCCGGCCTTCACCATGAGCTCCAATTCCATCAGCTCGAAGTAGCCCTGGAAACGCCCGGTTGGGCCGGTGTCGGTGCCCATCGCGATCGGGATGCCGGCGTTCGCCAGCCGCTTGAGGTTCCGGTTCGCCACCTCGAGCGCAATTTTGTATCGCTGCGCCGACGCGCTGGCCCTCGTCGATTGTTGCCGCACCGGGTCCTTCATCATCGCCACCCACTCGGGGTTGGCGTGGGCCAGGAAGAACGTGTCCGAGAAAAATTCGGGCGTCGACTCGTAAATGAAGGTGGAGACCTCGCGCATCAGCGTGGGGCTGTAGCACACGCCACGCGCCTTGAGTGCAGCGATCACCTGGTTGTCGACGTCCAGGTCTCGGATGCTGTGTGCAACGAAGTCAGTCCCGGCCGCGAGCAGGCCTTTGGCATCGGCGAGATAGAACAGGTGCGAGGCGACGCGCAGGCCGGCCTTGTGCGCCGCGTCGATCACGGCGCCGTAGATCTCGGGCGACATCTTGGGCGTCGTGCCGAGGTTGTCGTCCACACGAATCTTGATGATGTCCACCTTGCGGGCGGCATTCTCCGCTACCTGCTGTCGCGCTTCGGCAGTCGTGCCGGGATTCAGGACCGGTCCGGCGAGGAAGACGCGAGCGCGAGTCAGCGTGGGAGTCGCCTGCGCCGCGCGCGCGTCGAAGACAGGCTGCGGCTCGCCGCCAAGACTGAATACCGTGGTGACGCCATACGCGGCGTACGTGCGGAGGTCAGCCTCCGCGTTCACGTGTCCGTGCGCGTTGACCAGGCCAGGGATCACCGTCTTGCCCCGAAGCGCAATGCGCTCGGCGCCCGCCGGCACGGCGACGATGCTCGACGCGCCGACGGCCGCAATGCGTCCATCCCTCACCAGGATCGTCGCGTTCTGGATTGGCGGTCGGCTCGAGCCGTCGATGAGCGTCATGCCGATGAACGCTTTTACCGGAGAGGACTCCGTCTGCGCGTCGGCGCAAAGCGCGCAGCTCAGAAGGAGGACGGCGGCGTTGATGCGCGAGGTTGTCATGTCGATAAAGTGTCGCCGAGGCGAGCATCCAGGTAGGGCCGGAAACCTTCAACGCGGAGGACGCGGAGCGCGCGGAGCGTGGAGGAGGACCCCAAGAGAGAACTTGGTTGGTGTTGTGCGAGGACGCTTTGACGCAGCGGCTAGCCAATCAGTCAAATGGGTTTGCTCCGCGTCCCTCCGCGCCCCTCCGCGCCCTCCGCGTTCAACAGCTGTTCCCGACCTCTCTTCGCGCCTCGTTTCGCGGTCGAAATGACCTGACGTACATTTCGCCACGTGACGACCGCCCAGGCCGCTCGACGCATTCTGCTGGCTGACGCTGATGCATTCTTCGTCGCCGTCGCTCGGGCGATTGACCCGGACGGCGCGGGAAAGGCGCCGTTGCTCATCGTCGGCGGGTCGCGCGAGAGCCGCGGTGTGGTGTGTTCGGCGTCGTACGAGACGCGGAAGTTCGGTGTGCGCTCCGCAATGCCAATCTCGCGGGCGCTCAGGTTGTGCCCGGACGCGATGTGTGTCCCGGTGCCGTCCAAGGCGTGCGGCATCAAGAGCCGCGAGATCCGCAAGGTGCTCGAGCGCTTCGCGCCGAAAGTGCAGGGCGCGAGTGTCGACGAGTGGTACCTGGACCTCACCGGCACCGAAGGCGTCTATCGTAACGAGCCGCTGGCCGTTACCGCGCATCGCATGCGTGAGGCGGTCAAGCGCGAGACGGACATCTCCATCTCGCTTGGCGGCGGAACGAACCGGCTGATCGCGAAAATGGCGGTCGAACGGGCCAAGCCCAAGCCGGGAACGGGTGCGGACGGAGTCCACATCGTCGAGCCAGGCACGGAGCAGGATTTCCTCCGCACGTTCATGCTGGCCGACATTCCGATGGTCGGGCCCAAGTTTCAGGAACGGCTCGGGGCGCTCGGCTTCCGAAGCGTGCCTGACGTCCTCGCGTCAGACCTTCCGTCGATCCAGCGTCTGTTGGGCGATCGCGCGGGGGCCTGGCTGTGGGAGCGCTGCCGGGGCCGGGATGAAGGAGAAGTTGAATCCGGCCGCGAGGCGAAAAGCATCAGCCGCGACGAGACGTTTTCGCGCGACCTGCACGACGACGAGGATTTGCTGCGCGAGCTGCTGCGCCTCGTCACCAAGGCTGCGGGCGATTTGCGGTCGGACGGGATGGCCGCGCGCACCATCACGGTGAAGATTCGCGACCGGGATTTCCGCACACGCTCGGCGCAGCGCTCGCTTCCTGAGCGCGTCGTGTCGGACCGAGTCATCATGGGTGTCGCACGCGAGCTGTTCGCCAAGCTGCGCACGGCGCGTCGCGTTCCCGCGCGACTTCTCGGTGTGGCGCTGTCGTCCCTGGCCGAAGATCCGAAGGCCGATCAGCTCGCGCTCTTCAAGACCGTCGATCCGTTGGAAGAGACGGACCGCGATCGCGCGCTGGCGCGCAGCGTCGACCGCGTGCGCGAGAAGTTCGGACGCAAGGGGATCCTCCCTGCGTCGCTGGCATAGGGACCGACCTACGGCTTCAAACGCGGAGGCCGCGTTCTCCGCGCCCTCCGCGTTTCAAATGCCTGTCCCGGAAGGGAGTTGTAGCCAGCCGCGCAACGCGACAGTTTGAAGGGCGGCAACCCCATTCTCCGCCGGAGCACACTATGAAGAAGCTCGTCCTCATCCTCGCGGCCGCAGCGTCGCCGTGCCTGGCCCAGGCCAACGCGAACAACGACGTCGCGAAGTGGGAACAGCAGGCGCAGAACGTCACCATCACGCGTGACGACTGGGGCATTCCGCACATTCGCGGCAAGACGGACGCGGATGCCGTCTTCGGCCTCATCTACGCCCAAGCCGAGGACGACTTCAATCGCGTCGAGATGAACTACGTGACGTCGATGGGTCGGCAGGCGGAGTTCCAGGGCGAGTCCGCGATCTTCCGCGACCTGCGGATGAAGTTGTTCATCGATCCGGACAGCATGAAGGTCAGGTACGCCGCGAGTCCCGAGTGGCTCAAGACGCTCATGACGGCGTGGGCCGACGGCTTGAACTTCTATCTCTACAAGCATCCCGAGGTGAAGCCCAGGGTCATCACGCGGTTCGAGCCCTGGATGGCGCTCACGTTCAGTGAGGGCAGCATTGGCGGCGACATCGAGCGCATATCCGTCCCGAACCTCCGTGCGTTCTACGGCGCCGCGAACGGCGCCCGCATGCCGGCGGCAACGCCTGGTGGAAGCGGCGACGGTGAGTGGAATCCCGACGTCGAGCCCCGTGGATCCAACGGCATCGCGATCGCGCCGTCGAACACCGCGTCAAAGCACGCGATGCTGCTCATCAACCCGCACACCTCGTTCTTCTTCAGGGCCGAAGTGCAGGTGACGAGCGACGAAGGGCTGAACGCGTACGGCGCCGTGACGTGGGGACAGTTCTTCGTCTACCAGGGCTTCAACGAGCATGCCGGTTGGATGCACACGTCGAGCAGCGTGGACAACATCGACGAGTACCTCGAGACCGTCCGGAAGAAATCGGACGGTTGGTACTATGCGTATGCCAGCGAGGAAGCGCGACTGAAGGAGAAGAAGATCACGATCCCGTATGCCGACAGCGCTACTGGCCGCATGAAACAGAAGACGTTCACGGTCTACTACTCGCACCATGGCCCGATCGTGCGGTCCACCGAAGGGAAGTGGGTGAGCGTGCGTCTCATGCAGGAGCCCCTGAAGGCACTGACACAGTCGTACTCACGCACGAAGGCGCGTGACTACAAATCGTTTCGCGAGACGATGGAGCTGCACACGAATTCGTCGAACAACACGATCTTCGCGGACGGCAGCGGCAACATCGCGTACTTCCACGCCAACTTCATCCCCAAGCGCGATACACGCTTCGACTGGCGTCGTCCGGTCGACGGCAGCGACCCGGCCACCGAGTGGAAGGGGCTGATGTCGATCGACGAGAGCCCGCACCTGCTCAATCCGCCCAATGGCTGGCTGTACAACACGAACAACTATCCGTATTCGGCAGCCGGTCCCAACAGCCCGAAGCAGGACGCGTATCCGTCGTACGTGGACGCGGGCAGCGAGAACGCGCGCGGGCTGCACGCCGTTCGCGTGCTCAGGGACAAGAAGGATTTCACGCTGCAGACGTTGATCGACGCGGCGTTCGACAGCTATCTCACGGCGTTCGAGTCGCAGCTGCCCCCGCTCCTCAAGGATTACGACGCGGCTCCGGCGGGCCCCCTCAAGTCGAAGGTGGCCGAGCAGATCGAGATGCTGCACGGCTGGGATCTGCGCTGGTCGGCGGCATCGGTGCCGACGACGCTGGCGGTGTTCTGGGCGGACGAGCTGCAGCGGTCCGTCGCGCGCACGGCGACGCGCGAGCGCATGAACGCCGCTGACTACGCCGCCACACGGGCCACCGCGGAGCAGCGTCTCAAGGCATTGGCGGATGCATCAGACACGCTGACCGCGAACTTCGGTAGCTGGAAGACGCCGTGGGGCCAGATCAACCGCTTCCAGCGTCTCACCGGCGACATCGTGCAGCCGTTCAACGACGCGGGGCCGAGCATCCCGGTGCCGTTCACCTCGGCGCGGTGGGGCTCGCTGGCGTCCTTCGGCGCGCAGCCGTATGCCGGAACGAAGAAGTGGTACGGCACCAGCGGGAACAGCTTTGTCGCGGTGGTGGAGTTCGGCGACAGTGTCCGGGCACGTGCCGTGACCGCCGGTGGCCTGAGCGGCGATCCGAAGTCGAAGCATTTCAATGACCAGGCCGAGCGCTACGCGAGCGGCAACCTGAGGACGGTGTACTTCTATCCGTCGCAGCTCGAGGGGCATGTGGAGCGGAAATACAACCCGGGGCAATAACTACTCATCCGAATTCAACGAATTGATCCGAATAGAGCTCGCACACGAAATGCTGCTCGCCCACCATACGCATCCGTAGCTTTTGAGAGTTGATTCGGATCGATTCGCAGAATTCGGATGAGGGGTTCATGTCTCTGGTTGCCCCGAAGACTGTTGGAGTGATGGGCTCGGGAACGCACTCGCACGACGCGCTCGCCCGCGAGATTGGCGTGATGCTGGCGCGGCGCGGCGTCAACCTTCTCACGGGCGGTGGGCCCGGCGTGATGGCGTCCGTGAGCCGTGCCTACGTCGACGTACCAAGGGCGCGTGGAACCTGCATCGGTATCATCCCGTGCTTCAGCGAAACCGAGCGCACGCGACCCAAGGACGGGTACCCGAACCCTTTCGTCGAGCTGGCGATCTACACGCACCTTCCCTACAGTGGACTACGCGGGAAGGACGACCTCTCCCGCAACCACATCAACGTGCTCACGTCGGACGCGGTCATCGCGCTGCCGGGAGAGCAGGGCACAGCCGCCGAAGTGTCACTTGCGGTTGACTACGGGAAGCCCGTGATTGTGTACGCACCTCGGGCCGATCTGGTGCGGCATTTCACGAATGCCGCTCCGCGGGCCGCGGCGCTGCGCGAGGTGAACGAGTTTCTCGATCTCCACCTTGGAGGCGACTCATGATCAGGCTCGGCAATCGGATCGCTCTCGTCCTCGGGTTGACTGCCGCACTCGCTGCCGCACCATCTCCCCTCGCGGCACAGGGAGCCCCTGCGGTCCAGCGGCCGACGTTCTGGGGAAGCATCGCGCTCGGCGCCGCGGGAATCACCGACAGCGGCATGATCCACTCGAGCCTCGGCGTCGCCATGCAGCGGCGTCATCTCATCGTCATCGGCCGCGTGACGGGGAACGCCCAGGGGAATGACACGGACGGATACAGGACGCGCATCGGGGATGCCGGAGTCCTCGCCGGATACGCGACCACGCCGGGACCGTTGCACCTCTCGATTGCGGGCGGATTGGCCATCGTGACCGACATCAACGACAGCACCACAGTCGGCTTTCCTATCGAGGCGCAGGCGACGTACCGCTTCCTGCCGTGGGTGGGGCTCGGGGTGCGTATCTTCACCGTGCCGAACGAGCTCGCCAACTACGGCGGAATCTCCCTGGCACTTCAGGTTGGCCGTCTGAAATAGACAGCGACGCCGCCGCGCAGCGGTCGGTTCCCATTTCCCCCACCCTTATGCACTTCGTCGCTCGCTCCGCGATCGCTGCGTTCGTCGCTGTCTGGCTCACACCTCCCGGTTCTGCGGCCCAGAGTCGAGCGACCGGCCTTCGGTTCGAAGTCACGTTCCCTTCGCAGCGCAGCAGCGCGCCGCTCGACGGTCGGCTGCTGGTGATGATCTCGACGGATTCGTCCGCGGAGCCGCGCTTTCAGATCAGCGACGCGCCGGGCACGCAGCAGGTGTTCGGCGTCGACGTGGACGGCTGGAAGCCGGGCGAGACGCGCATGGTGGACGCGAGCGCGTTCGGATATCCGCTCCGTTCGCTCGCCTCAGTGCCGCGGCGCACGTACCGTGTGCAGGCCCTGATCAATCGCTACGAGACGTTCCGCCGCAGCGATGGCCACGTCGTCAAGCTGCCGCCGGACAAGTGGGAAGGGCAGCAGTGGGCGCGCAAGCCTGGCAACCTGTACTCGCGTCCGCAGTCGGTCACGATCGATCCGTCGAGTGGCGTCGTGCGCCTCGTGCTCGACCAGGAGATTCCCCCGGTCGAGGACTTCGCCAGGCAGGAGACGGAGTACGTCAAGTACGTGCGGATCAGGAGTGAACGCCTCTCGAAGTTCTGGGGCCGCGACATGTTCCTCGGCGCGTGGGTGCTGCTGCCATGGGGATTCAAGGAGCATCCGGACGCGCGCTACCCGCTGATGGTGAATCACGGGCACTTCCCGTCGGGGATGGACGGATGGCGTGAGACGCCGCCGGACTCGAGCCTCAAGCCGGACTACAGCGAGCGGTTTCATCTCGCCGGCTACAATCGCATCCAGCAGGAATATGCGTGGCAGTTCTACAAGGACTGGACAGGCAAGGGATTCCCGCGCGCGCTGCTCATCGAGATCCAGCACGCGACGCCGTTCTACGACGATTCCTACGCGGTGAACTCGGCCAACAACGGACCGTACGGCGACGCGATCCAATACGAGTTGATTCCGGAGATCGAGAAACGCTTCCGCGGGATCGGCCAGGGGTGGGCGCGGTTCACGTTCGGAGGCTCGACCGGCGGCTGGGAAGCGATGGCCGTACAGATGTTCTATCCCGACGACTACAACGGTGCCTGGGTGGCGTGTCCGGACCCGATCGACTTCCGTGCCTACACGGTGGTGGACATCTACAAGGACACGAACGCGTACTATCGCGAAGGCCCGTTCAAGCGCGTGCCGCGTCCCGGGCAGCGCAACTATCTCGGCCACGTGTCCACGACGCTCGAGCAGACGAACCATCGTGAGCTGACGCTGGGTACACACTCGCGCTCGGGCGATCAGTGGGACGTCTGGGAGTCGGTGTACTCGCCGGTCGGCGCCGACGGATATCCCAAGCCCATCTGGAACAAGCTCACGGGGGAGATCGATCGCGGCGTCGCCGAATACTGGCGCGAGCACTTCGACCTCTCGTACATCCTGCAGCGCGACTGGAAGACGCTGGGCCCCAAGCTCAAGGGCAAGCTGCGCATCTATGTCGGCGACATGGACAACTACTATCTCAACAACGCCGTTTACCTCGTCGAGGACTTCCTCCGCAAGGCAAACCCGCCCGCGGACGCCGTGGTGGACTACGGCGATCGCGACGAGCACTGTTGGAACGGCGACCAGACGCGCGCGAATGCGTACTCGCGCTTGCGCTATCCGCAGATGGTGATGCCGTGGGCCGTCGAGCGCATGATCGTGACCGCGCCGGCCGGAGCGGACATCCGGAGTTGGAGGTATTGACGATGCGCACACTGATCTCCCGAACAGCACTGTTCCCGAGTCTCTTCGTGATCGCAGTATCGTGCCAGTCGGGCCCTGCGCGCGACGACTCGGCGGTGGCCTCGCAGCAGGCATCGGCCAGGGCGGCTCGTGACGCGGCGCGCGCCGCGCTGATCGCTCGCGCGCAATCGTTCGAGCTGAACACTCCATACGTGCCGCCACCCGGCGATGCGCTCGCGCATCATGCGTCCGGCCTGGCGACGACGATGTGCTCCGCGGTGTTCGTGACGGGACTCGAGATGGCGTTCGCGGCGGAGAACGTCGGTTATTTCACGGCGCCGTACTCGCAGCGCGACTCGGTCGGCAGGCCAGTCGTCGATTGGGCGACGAAGACCGTGTCCGTGCGGGTGCCCAACGGTCCAACGCGAGTCGCGAAGTACTACGGGGACCAGGGGTGCGTCACGCTGCCAATCGGGAAGGATTCAGTAAGCTTCACGCCACGCCGCATTGCGAGCAGTCTGCCGGACGCCTCGAAGCAGCCGTGGCCGATGGGCGACGTCGTGCGCAACGATTCACTGCCGGCCGGTCTCGACATGGCCAAAGTGAAGGAAGCCGTGGACGCGGCTTTCTCGGTGCCGGCGGAGATGACCGCGGCGTTCGTCGTCACATGGCGTGGACATCTGGTGGGCGAGCGCTACGGCGTCAACATCTCGGCGAAGACGCCGCTCGAGAGCTGGTCCATGGGCAAGAGTCTCACGGCGACGCTCATGGGCATTCTGATCAAGCAGGGCGTCTATCGCCTCGACCAGCCCGCTCCGATCCCCGAGTGGCAGACGCCAGGCGACCCGCGTGCGAAGATCCGGATCGAGGACATCCTGCACATGTCCAGCGGGCTGAGAATCCGCGCGCCGCAGGATCCGGACTTCGATCCCAAGCCGGGCTATCCCGATCACCTGTACCTTTACACGGGCAGCACCAACTCCTTCCACTACGCGGCGACGCGCCCGCAGCAGTGGCCGCCGAATACGGTTGGCCGGTATCGCAACACCGATCCCGTTCTCACGAACTACCTCGTCCGGCTCGCGGTCGAGAAACGCGGCGAAGACTACCTGTCGTTCCCGCGGCGCGCGCTGTTCGACAAGATCGGCATCCGCACGATGGTGATGGAGACGGACCCGTACGGGAACTTCCTCACGCAGGGCTACGAGCTGGCGTCCGGGCGCGACTGGGCGCGGCTCGGCAACCTGTACCTCCAGGACGGCGTGTGGAATGGCGAGCGCATCCTGCCGGAAGGGTGGGCGAAGTTCGTGAGCACGCTGGCACCGGCGTGGGCGGCTGACAAGCGGCCCGTCTACGGCGCGTTCTTCTGGATCAACGGGGACAGCACGATGCCGGTTCCGCGCGAGGCGTATTACATGTCGGGCGCCGGAGGACAGACCACACTGATCGTGCCGTCACATGACTTGGTCGTCGTGAGGCTCGGTCACTTCAAGGGGGCCAGCGCCGGGGACGCGGGCTTCAATAGAGCCTTGGCACTGCTGATGGAGGCAGCGCCTCGGCACAACTGACAACAACTACGCATCCGAATTCAGCGAATTGAACGGATTCATCCGAATCAAACTTGTTTGGTGTAAAGGACACGGTGATACTCGGCCTTTGGACCAAAGTGGAGGATGATCCCGAGCTCCAGGTTTGTTGCTGCGAGATAGTTGCGGAGTTGTCGCTTGGGCACGTCGCTGAGTCGTTCCGTTGATTTGATCTCCAGGACTATCCGGCGCTCGACCAGCATGTCGAGGCGATGCCGCCCAACCTCGACCCCGTCAAACACGACCGGCACCTCACGCTGGACCAATAGTCCACGCCTTCCCAAAGCTACTTCCATCGCTCTGGCGTAAACTGATTCGAGGAAGCCGAACCCAAGCGCGTTGTATACCTCAAAGAACGCTGCAATGATGAGATAACTGAGTTCTCTTTCGACGATTGCCAGGCGAGACGAGCTGTCGGCCCGAGACACACGATCGTTTTCATTCGCCAAATTCGGATGCGTAGTTGTAGTTGTTGTCATCCGAATCGCGCGACGCGGATCAGAGTCGCGCAAATGGCCCCGCGAGGAACCCGCACAACACTGCGCCGACGATAGCCATCGAGAGCCCCCAGATGAGCAGCTTGCGGAAAAGCTCGCGCGCGGCCGATTGATCGACAACGCACGCGACGCAGATGGCGCCGAGCGTTGATAACGGCGACACATCCACGAGCGCGGCGCCCACGTTGATGGACAGCGCGACCGCGAGTGGATCGCCGCCACCCACCTGGCTCACGAGACCCGGCACGGTTGGAAGAAACGCTGGCAACACCACGCCCGATGTGCTGCTGTACGTGGAGATGATCCCGGTCACGAACGCGATCACGGCATTGATCGTTGCCGGACTCGCCAGCCGCGCGATGAGTCCCGTGAACAGCTCCATGCCCCCGGTCGCTTCCAGGACGCCGATCAGCATGGTCACGCCGGTGACCATGAAGATGATCTCGTAGGGAATGCGTGCGATCGCGTCACGCTCGTCGGCGGCGCGCACGAGTATGAGGACAGTTCCCGCCGTGAACGCCGCGAGTCCCACGTTCACCCGCCACACGATCACTGCCGCCATCCACACGACAGTCACGCTGATCGTCAACCAGTGGCGTCGCTCCAGCCTGGCGGGTTCCGTGGCCGCCGCGGCGCTGCCCGCGCGAAACAGTCGCACCCCGCCAAACAGGAAGTAAGCGATCGCGCCCACCAGCACGTGCGCCAGAAAGTTCGCGGCCCACACGTTCCACTCATGACCGGGCAGGCCGATCTTGGTCATCAACCCGTTCACCATCGCGCCCACGGCGCTGATCGGGGAGAGATTCCCCGCGTTGGCGCCCGCGCCCACCATGATCGCGCTCAGCAGGTTGGGGACTCCCGCCTGCGCACCGGTTGGCATGGCGATGGGTGCCACGAGCGCGACGCTGGCCACCGCGCCGGGCCCGATGGTGGAGACGACGCACGCGAGCGCGAAAAAGACCAGTGGCAGCAGGCCGGCGTTGCCGCGCACGAGGCGAGCGGCCCGATGCGCCAGGAGGTCCAGCGTGCCGTTCGACTTCGCGATGGCGAACAGGAACGTGACGCCGGCGAGGGTGATGAAAAGAGTGGCTGGGAACCCGGCGATCACGGCGTCGGCTTTCATGTGCGCCGCGTACACACCGATGATCCACGCAAGCGCGATCGACAATAGGCCGACGTTGACCCGGGCTGTCATGCTGAGCCCGATGGCCAGGAGCAGGGCGAGGAGCGCCAGGACCGCGGCTGACATCACGATAGGGATGCTGAAGGTTGGCCGAGCGCGCCGCGCGTCACGCAGTCCCGCTCCATGGCGGGAGCAGGTGCTTCTGCACTTTGCCCAGCGCAGTGCGCGGCAGCGCGTCCACGCGCACGAAGGCGCGCGGCTCCTTGAACGACGCCAACTGCGTGCGACACCGCGCCACGAGCTCGGTGACGTCGAGCGATTGCTCCGCGACGATGTACGCGACCGGCACTTCGCCGCGCACGGCGTCCGCGGCACCGACGACCGCGGCTTCGTGGACGCGCGGATCCTCGAGCAGCAGCTCCTCGATCTCGCGCGGATAGATGTTGAAGCCGCCGGAGATGATCATGTCGCCCCGGCGGCCGCGCAACGTGTAGTAGCCGTCCGGGGATCGAACAGCGAGGTCCCCGGTCCGAAACCATCCTTCACCGGTGAGCGCCGCGTCGGTGGCCGCGGCGTTCCGCCAGTAGCCGCTGAAGAGCGCAGGACCGCGGACCTGCACCTCGCCGACAGCGCCATCGGCGACCTCGGTGTCGTTCTCGTCCACGATGCGCGCCGACACGCCGGGAAGCGGCGGGCCCACCGAGCCGGCGCGCCGATCGCCCTCGTATGGATTGCTGCAGATCATGAGCGACTCGCTCATGCCATAGCGCTCGAGAATGGTGTGGCCGAACCGGTGTCGGAACGCCTCCAGCACGTGTGCTGGCAGCGGGGCCGATCCGCAGACGAAGAGGCGGGCTCTCGACCCGATGGCGTGGGCGTCGCGATCCGGAACGACGGCGGACTCCAGCAGGCGCACGTAGATGGTGGGAACGCCGAAGAACAATGTCGGCGCGAAGTCGCGAAACAGCGCGCCGGCGGACTTCTGGTCGAACCGCTCGGCCAGCCGCATGCGACAGCCGCTGATGAGCCACGTGTGGATGCCGTTGCCGAGGCCGTGCACATGGAAGAGCGGCAGCACGGCGAGGTAGCGATCCGCCTCCGTGATGCGCCAGCACGTGGTGAGGCTGATGCCGTTCGCGGCGAGGTTGTTGTGTGACAGCACCGCTCCCTTCGCGGTGCCGGTCGTACCCGAGGTGTACACGATCATCGCCGGCGCGTCGCCGTTCGACGGCACGAGGACGCGCGACGTCGGGCGCGTGCCTGCGTTCTCGGTGAGCGTCTCCACCTCCCAGCGGACGACGTTCTCCGGATACACGGCGTCGGAACCGGTCGAGGTGACGACCGCCCTGGGGTCGGAGTCGCCGATGATGTGCTTCAGCTCGCGCTCCTTGTACAAAACGTTCATCGGCACGAAGACGACGCCCAGGCGAACGCACGCAAGGAAGAGATCGATGAAGGCGACGCTGTTCGGCAGATGGACGCAGAGCCGATCACCCTTCGACAGCCCTCGCGCCGAGAGCTCGTGCGCCATCCGGTTGGCGCGCGCTTCGACCTGCCCGAACGTCGATGTCCGCAGCGCGCCGCTGGCATCCGCGTACTCCAGCGCGGCGCGGTCGGCGCGGCCGAGGAGGGACAGGTCGAACAAGCTGGTCAGGTGCATGGCGCATGACAATGCTTGCAGATGTCACGCGGGGCCAGTCTCTTTGTGGGCCACTGTGGCTGTCGCACACGACTGTTCGCCCAGCCACTCGAGTTCAGCAATCGAGGAGGTCTTCGATGTCCATGCTCTATCTTGTGCGCCGGGCGCCGCGCGCTGCGCGCCGTTTCCTCGGGGCCGTGCCGTGCACCATCGCACTCGCGCTGATTGCCGCTGCGCCAGTCCATTCGCAGACCGTGCAATACCGTTCGCCGGCGGGAGTCGAGTACCGCGCGCAGAACGACACCGGGCCTGTCGCACGCGCGCAGAAGGTGCTGGCTGAAAACCCGAGGGACGTGGCCAACGTGATTCAGATGGGAGTCGCGCAATCCGGCGCGCGACTGTTTCGCGAGGCGATCGCCACGTTCACGCAGGGTCTCACGTTCGCGCCGAACGATGTGATGCTGTACCGGTGGCGCGGGCACCGCTACCTCTCGGTCCGCGAGTTCGACAAGGCAATGGCGGACCTGACGCATGGGTATCAGATCGACAGCACCAACTACGGTGTCCTGTACCACCTGGGCATCGTGCGCTTCGCCCGCGGCGACTTCAATGGCGCGGCGGACCTTTTCGCTCGAGCGCAGCCACGCGCGCCCAACGCCACCGAGCTGGCCGGATCGACGGACTGGCTGTGGATGTCGCTCTCGCGCGCCGGGCGCAAGGCGGAGGCGAAGGCGATGCTCGACCGTCGTCCGGACTCGCTTCCGGCGAACAATGCCTACACCAAGCGACTCAGCCTGTACCGCGGCCTCGTGAGCCCCGACAGCGTGCTCACCGCGGCAGACACCAGCGACATCGACGTCGCGACGCTGAGCTACGGCATCGGGAACTGGTACCTCCTGCGGGGCGACACCGCTCGCGCCAAGACATGGTTCGATCGTTCCATCAAGTCGGGCGGTTGGCCGGCGTTCGGCTTCATCATGTCCGAGGTGGAATTGCGGCGACTGAAGTAGCTTCTCGGCGCTCCCGTCCCACTCCCCCACTCCTTGAACGCATCATTCAATGCCGACCATCGGGCAGTTTCATCCCCAGATCGTGCACTTCGCCGTCGCGCTGCTGTTTGCCGGCGTCGTGGCGCGTCTCATTTCGCTCACGGGCAAGCTGAAGTTCACGGATCACGGCGCGGCCACGCTGCTGATCGCCGGCGCCATCGCCGCACTACTCGCGGTGAAATCCGGAACCGACGCGCACGGGCCGGTGGAGCGAATCCCGGGTGCGCGCGAGGCGGTGATCGAGCACGAGGAGCTCGGCGAGAGGGCGAGAAACATCTTCCTGGTGGTCGCCGCGCTGGAGGTCATCGCGCTGGGCTTGGCGCGCGGAGCATCGTCCAGGCGCTTCGTTCGCCTGACGCAAGTCGCCTCTGCCGTCGTGGGCATCGTCGGTTCTTTCCAGCTGTACGAGGCGGCGGAGCACGGCGGCGAGCTGGTGTACTCCTATGGCGGCGGCCCAGGCCTTCGAACGGGTAACCCGCAAGATGTGGAACGGCTGCTGCTGGCTGGCCTGTACAACCAGTCTCGCGAGGACCGTAAAGCCAAACGACCGGCTGACGCCGCGGCGTTGGTCGATCTCATGGTCAAGCGCTATCCCAACGACACCACGATTCGATTCCTCCACGTCGAGTCGCTGCTCCTCGACAGCAAGGACTACCCGCGCGCCCTGGCCGCCGTCGACTCCATCAGTCTTGCCCCGACCGACGGCAGACTGCGCGCTCGCCAGGCGACGCTGAAGGCCGACATCTATCTCGCGCTCGGCAAGCCGGACAGTGCTCGTGCGGCGCTCGCGCCGGTCGTGGAAGCGTTTCCCCAGAACACGCGGCTCAAGGCAAAGCTGGACTCGATCAAGTAGCAGGGATCTCCAAGCTCACTCAGCCACCCCCCTTCCGATGCGCATCGCCGCCGACGTCGTCATCGCGCTCGTCGCTGCGCTGCACGTCTATTTCCTCGTCCTCGAGATGTTTCTCTGGGACAGGCCGTTCGGCAGGAAGGTGTTCCGTTTGACTCCCGAGTTCGCTGCGGCGTCGAAGAGCCTCGCCGCGAACCAGGGACTCTATAACGGATTCCTCGCGGCTGGATTGGTTTGGGGGCTCACGCTTGCCTCGGCCGGTTCGGCCATCAAGGTCTTCTTTCTCGTGTGCGTCGCCGTCGCCGGCATCTTTGGCGCGGCGACAGTGAATCGACGTATCCTGTGGATCCAGGCCGGACCCGCAATCGTGGCGTTGGTGCTCATGGCGTTGTCGTGATCCCAGACCCCAGACCCCCAGACCCCCAACCTCGAACTCGCAGCATGACGATTCGTCGCTCCATCCTGACCCTGTGCGTGACTCTCGCGAGCGCCGCCCCGCTCAATGGCCAAACGTCGGCCGATCCCACCGCGTCGCTGCTGGCCGAGCTGATTCGCGTCAACACGTCGAACCCGCCGGGCAACGAAGGCGCGATCGCCGAGCTGCTGGCGCCGAAGTTCAAGGCATTGGGCTTCGAGGTCGACGTCATCCAGACGCCGGCACCGGGCAAAGCGCACTTCGTCGCGCGTCTGCGCGGCAACGGCTCCAAGCGCCCCGTCCTGCTCGCGGCTCACGCGGACGTGGTGGGTGTCGAGCGCGAGAAGTGGAGCGTGGATCCGTTCGCGGGCGTGATGAAGGACGGGTACGTGTTCGGGCGGGGCGCGATCGACTTCAAGGGCGGCATGGCCGTGTTCGCGCGCGCCGCGATGATGCTGGCGGAGCGCAAGGTTGCGCTCGACCGCGACGTCATCTTTGTCGCCGAAGCCGACGAGGAGGGTGGGCTGCTGTACAGCGCCGGCTGGCTGGCGCAGAACCACTGGAACAAGATCGACGCCGAGTTCGCGCTCAACGAGGGTGGCTGGATCATCAAGCGGCCTGATGGCAAGGTGCAGTACGTGAGCATCTCCACGGCCGACAAGAACGCGCTCGGCGTCACGGTCACCGCGCGCGGGACCTCGACGCATTCCTCCATGCCTCGGCCGGACAACGCGATCTTTTCTCTGGCGCGAGCCGTGGCGCGGCTGTCGGAATACGAGTCTCCCGTGCTGCTCACGCCAAGCACGCGCAAGTTCTTCGAGACGCTGGCGAAGACGAGTGACGGCGCGATGGCGACGCACTTTCGCAATCTCGTGAGCAACGATCCCGAGCTCGTGCGACGCGCCGACCGCGAGATCAGCAAGGACCCGCTCCTGCACGCGATCATGCGCAACACGATCGCGCCCGTGATCATGAACGCGGGCTTTCGTGGCAACGTCATCCCGGGCTCGGCCGAGGCGACCATCAACATCCGGATGATCCCAGGCTCGGATCCCTCTGAGCTCGTGAACGAGATGCGCCGGGTCATCGCGGACACGAGCATCGACGTGAAGCTGGCCGGGCGATCGTCGCCATCGATTCCGGCGTCGCCCGACACGACGGCGCTGTATCGCGCGCTCGAGCGCCAGGCACGCGCGCAGTTCCCCGGCGCCGAGGTGACGACGTACCTGTTTCAGGCGGGCACGGACGCGGGCGCCTGGCGGGCGCGTGGCGTCCCTGTCTACGGCATCTACCCCTATCCGATCGACGCCGAAGATCTCACGCGCATGCACGGCAACGACGAGCGCGTGTCGGTCGAATCACTGCGGCAGGGAACGGAGATGATGTTCCGGACTCTGGTTGAAGTGGCCGGGAAGCATTGATGCTCACGGCACTGGCGACGACAATGGCTTGTCGTTGTCGCAGACGAAGTACGCGATCAGCTTTGCCGGTTCGGTCGCACTCGCATTCGCGGATATGAGGTGTACCCCGTTCGGCGCCTCGTAAAAGCTCTCTCCGGCCTTGAACACCGTGGCCGTGTCGCCCTTGAAGTGCATGCGCACTGCTCCTTGCGCGACGTAGCCAATCACGGGGCAGGGGTGAGTGTGCGCTGTGCTCGTGGCGCCAGGCGCGTAGATCACTTCTACGACGGAGGCCTTGAGGCGACTGCCGTCCATCTGGGGCAGGTCGTGCGCCAGAACCACGCGGGAGCGCCTCCCGGGAGGGCTTTGAGACGAGTCGCGTGCTGCCTGGGCCTGGAGGTTGCGGCCGGCGGCCGAAGCAACGCACAATGATGCGGTAGCGAAAAGCACCCACTTTCCAGGTCGTGTCATTGCTCGGTTGAGTCGGAGGTTCGAATATGAAAAAGAAATCGCCTCGTGGCATCCCGGACTTTTCGTCCAAGCGCCCGCTTCCCGGCGCTTCGTTGGGACAGAAGCCGGACGTCACCGAGAAGACCGCCCGCCCGGCCGCGCCGCCGCCGCGTCCCAAGCCGCAGTCGACGTCGATGAAGTCAGGGCGCCGCGGAGCCTGAGCTTTGCCGCTGGTCAGGACGCGGCGACGCAGGCTGCGCGAGGTTCGGACCGCAATTCCGGGCGGATCAGAGACTGCGCCGCGTCCAGATTACCAGCACTCCACACTGGGCATTCAGGTTTGACACCGCCGATGATCTTCAATCCGTGCGTCTGTGCCAGGATGATCGACAGTTTCTGTGTTTCGAGCTTGGCCAGATCGCGTGCCGTGAACACGAGCCATGTTGCGAGCAGCAAATAGTCTCGAAACATCCGTGCCTTGGTGAGCTCGGTGGCGAGGAACGCCGTTCGCACCTGCTCGCAGATGCCGTAGGTGAGCGCCGCCGAATCGCGCAGCGAGCGTCATCCACGCGCCGAGTGCCATCCCGCAACGACCGAACAGTCAGGCTCCTGCGTCACCGCGACCAGTTCCTGAAGCGTCCGCCCTGTGGCGTACGAACGATAGATTATCAACCGCGGGAAGCGGCTGCCAGTCACTCTGATCTGATCACACGCGGAGCGATCACATGCAAACGTCCACCGCCGCACAGGTCCTGCTCAAGCTGTATGAATTGCGCACCGAGCCGGCGCTGCGGCAGGCACGCGCCTGGTTCGCATTCGAGTTTCATCCGACCACTACGAAGGAAGTGCGCACGGGGCCATCCCGGCGGAGATGTTCAACGCGGCCAACACCGAGCACTTCGCGCTGTACGCCAAGTTGCGGCCGTACCTGCCGGAGCTGCGGGTCAACTATCCGGACTACCTCATGAACGTGGAGCGCGTCGTGATGGCCGTGCCGGACGCCGAGGCCAACGTCGCGATCTTTGCGCGCTACATGGAGCGCCAGCGCACGCTTGCCGCTGACGGCAGACAGCGGCACTACCTCACATCTCACATCAACGCCGAGCGTTCATAAGCATGGAGATTCGCGAAGTCTCGACGTTCATGGACTATCTCACGAGCACACACCAGCGCACGCGCAAGGTGATCATGTGCATCCCGCCGGTGGACCTCGAGTGGTCCCCGGCGCCGGGCAAGTTCTCGTTCGGCGACGTCATCCGGCACCTCGCCGGCATCGAGCGTCACCTGTACGGTGAGACGGTGCTCGGCCGAAAGAGCCGCTACGCCGGACACGGCCGCGACCTCGCCGACGGATGGGAGAAGGTCATCGCCTACTATGACCAGATGCACGCCGAGTCGCGCGCGGTGTTCTCCAAGCTGGATGCCGCCACGCTGGCGGGGCGGACCATCACGCCCGCCGGAACACCGATCACCACGTGGAAGTGGTTGCGCGCGATGTTCGAGCACGAGGCCCACCACCGGGGCCAGATCTATCTGATGCTCGGCATTCGCGGCGTGAAGACGCCGCCGATCTACGGACTGACCGAAGAAGAGGTCGTGGCGCGCTCCGTGCGCGCCTGACCCTGCCAGCCCCAACCTTCACGCCCGCCGTCAGAGCCGCGCATCGATCCACTCCCTGATGTCGGACATCACTTTCGCCTTGTCGACGTCGTTGAGCAGGTCGTGGAAGTGTCCCTCGTACAACTTCAGCGTCTTGTCCGCGGAGGACGCCTTCTCGTAGAACTTCTGGCTGCCGCTCGGCCTCGTGGCCTTGTCCTCCGTGCCGTGCAGGATGAGGAGCGGCAGCGTGAAGCGCGAGAACTCGTCGTCGAGCCGTTCGTCGGCGCGTACGAGCGCCGCAACCGTCTCGGCCGGTTGCGTTTCATCGGCGATGAGCGGGTCACCGTCCATGTTCTGGACGACCTGGGGATCGCGCGAGAAATCCTCATTCTTGAGCCTCAGCACGCGCAGGTGTGGAGCGATGTGGCTCAGTCCCTTGAGGATGGCGAGCGCGATGTCGGGAGCGGGGACCTGGAAGGCGAAGCTTTCGCAGATCAGCCCCGTCAACTCGCCCTGATTCTTGAGCGTGTAGAGGCAGGCCACCACGCCACCGGCGCTGTGGCCGAGCATGAACACTGGCAGTTCGGGCTCGCGGGTCCGGGCCAGCTGGACCATCAGGTCCACGTCGCTCACGTAGTCGTCGGCATTCTCGACGTAGAACCGCTCGCCGTCGGAGCGTCCGCGTCCGCGCAGATCGACGGCATATGCCGCCAGCCCGTTCGACGTGAGTTGCTCCGCGACCCACGAGTAATAGCCGCTGTGTGAGTTGAAGCCGGGCACGATCGCGACGACGGCCCGTGCCCGTCCCGGCGGACGCCAGGAACGCACGAAGACGTTACCCGCGCCGCCCTTCAGCTGCTCTTCGCGGACTGCAGCATGATTCACTTCCGTGGGCATTTTCGTACTCCCGTTGCGAGTTGGCGAACCTACCCTGACGAGCGTTCCGTGGGCGTTAGCGTGAGCTCGAGCCGCGTCCCGTCGCGAAGCAGAGCGACACGAGTGGGATGCCCGATGCCATCGCGCGTGAGCATGCGCTGCAGATCGTCGACGCCCGCAACCACCGAGTCGCCGATCGAGATCACGATGTCGCCCGCGCGGACGCCCGCGCGGGACGCCGGCCCATTGGCGATCACGTCAGTGATCAGCACGGCGCCGGCCGCGGACAGGTGGCTGAGCTGCACACGGCGTCGCGAGAGCTGGATGGTCTGGCCGGAGATGCCGATCCAACCCCGCCGCACGCGTCCCTCGCCGAGCAACTGCGGGATGACGAAGTGCGCCGCGCTCACCGGAACCGCGAAGCAGATCCCCTGCGCGCCGGCGATCACGGCGGTGTTGACCCCGACGACGTCGCCGCGGGAATCCACGAGTGGTCCGCCCGAGCTGCCCGGATTGAGGGCAGCATCCGTCTGAATCACCGCGTCGATGAGACGACCCGACTGCGAGCGCATCGTGCGTCCCAGTGCGCTCACGATGCCGGACGTCACGGTGGACGAGAACCCGAGCGGGTTCCCGATGGCGATCACAACCTGTCCCGGACGCAGGCGGCTGGAGTCTCCGAGCCGCGCCGGTGCGGGAAAAGCTCCGTGCACGCGCAGCACGGCGAGATCGGTGTCGGGATCGGCGCCAATCCGGTGGGCGTCATAGCTGCTGCCGTCGGCAAACGACGCGCGGATGCGCGTCGCGCGGTCGACGACGTGGCTGTTGGTGAGGAGGAAGCCATCGGGAGTGAAAACGAAGCCGGATCCGGTACCGGAGGGCGCGGGCTCCGAGCCACTGGCGGCGCGATTGCGCCGGGAGCCTCGCGCATGTGTCGTCCAGACGGCGAGGTGTGCGACCGACGGCCCGACGCGTTCGACGGCTTGAACGACGGCGGCTGAGTACGCATCCAGAAGCTCCGCGTCACGCTCGGCGCCCGTATGAGGGCTACGCGCTTCGAGCACATCCGACGCGGTGTTACTGACGAGGTGGAGCATTGGTGACCTTCTGAGCATCATCGCTGTTTGCAACCTAGCGACACCGGGAAGTGCGACCGTGCCAGGCTGGTGGTTCGCTGTTCATATTCCGTCCATGTGCAAACGACCTGGCGTGCACCCCCTGGCTGTCCTTGCCATTGCGTTACTTGCACCGGCCACGAGGTCGGTGGCGGCGCAGCGCGCCGACTCATCGGCTCGCGTATCCGTTCGTGTCGAATCGGAAGGCTTGCCGCTCGCCCATGCGGTCGTCCATGGCGAAACCACGGCCGCGGAGACGAACGCTGCGGGACTCGCCCGACTCACCCTGCCAGCCGGCTCGCACCTGGTTCGCGTCACACTGCTCGGCTATGCGCCGGACTCGGCGCTCGTGGTGGTCGCGGGCGGGCGCGACACCACCGTGCACTTCATACTCACCGCCATTCCTGCTGAGCTATCGGGCATCGTCGTGACATCGGCGCGCGGGGCGCAACGCATCGAAAGCGAACCGCTACGCGTGGAAGTCCTCGCGGGCGATGACGTCGCCGAAAAGACCGAGATGCGGCCCAGCGATCTCACCAAGTTCCTGACCGAGATGGCGGGCATCCGCGTCCAGCAGCTGTCCGCTGCCACGGGAGCGTCGGCTGTCCGGATGCAGGGATTGAGGCCGCGATACACCCTTCTGCTCGCGGACGGGCTGCCGCTCTATGGCGGTAGTGGCAGCGGCCTCGATCTGCTGCAGTTGCCGCCAGCGGATCTCCGGCAGATCGAAGTCGTCAAGGGGCCCGCCTCGGCGTTGTACGGCCCGTCGGCGCTGGGCGGGATGATCAACCTCATCTCCAAGCGTCCCGGACACGAGGGCGACCTGCTGGTGCAGGGCACCAGTGAACGGGGTTCCAATCTGTTCGGATGGAGCTCGCGCCAGGTGAGCGATGCGTGGGGCTACACGGCAGTGACGGGCGCGCACGTACAGGACATGAGGGACATGGACGGCGACGGCTGGGCGGATATTCCACGCGTCCGGCGCGTCGAGGCCCGGCCTCGCGTGTTCATCGACTGGCCGTCAGGCCGTTCGATGTTCATCACTGCTGGAGGTACCGCGGAGCATCGCGACGGCGGCATCGTTCCTGGTCGTGTGGGACCGAACGGCTCTGCTTATGCGGAGTCAGCGGTCACGCGGCGTGGCGACGTCGGCATCGTCGCCCATCGTCTCACTGGAGCGCATGGAATGGTGCAGCTGCGGTCTGCCGTCAACGTGGACGACAAGGACAAGACGTTCGGCGGTGCGTCCGAACGCGTGCGCCGGTCGACGGGATTTGGGGAGCTTTCATACTCCAACAGCAGCGGAACGCACGATGTGCTTGCGGGACTGTCCATCGAGCTCGATCGGGCGCGGGTAGCCGAGTACTCGCCGATAGACTTCAACTTCACGACGGCGTCTGGTTTCGCCCAGGACGCGTGGCGTGTGACGGAACGTACGTCACTGACGGCGAGCGCACGACTGGACAACCACTCGCGGTACGGCCCGTTCGTCAGTCCACGTATTTCGATGTTGCGACAGCTCCGGAAAGGCTGGACGGCACGCCTCTCCGGGACGCGCGGCTTCTACGCGCCAACGCCTTTCGTCGAGGAGGCCGAAGGGCTCGGAGTCCGTCGCGTGCGTGGCTTCGAGTCGCTCGGCGTCGAGACCGCGGACTACGGTGCGTTCGACGTGAATGGCCGGGAAGGGCCCATGGAGCTCAATGCGACGGCATTCGCGTCGACAGTGCATCATCAGGTGACGTCGGAGCTCGACGACTCGGATGGCACCATCAAGGTTGGAAATTCGCTGGCCGACGCGACTGCCCGAGGTGTTGAGCTGTTCGGCGTGTACGATCACGAACCGCTTTTCATCACGGCGCTCTACACCTTCACCGAGGCTCGCGAGCCGCTCGACGCAGCACGGGACGCAACTCGCCCGGCAGCCTATCTGCCGCGCCACGCCGGGGGGGTGGACATCACGTGGGAGGACGCCGCGCACGGCACATGGATCGCGCTCGAGGCGTTCTACACGGGTAAGCAGCCGCTGGACCGCGACCCGTTTCGTTCCACCGGCGCCAACTATACGGTGGTGGGCCTCCTGGCCACGCAGCGCGTCGGACGATACAAGCTGTTCGCGAACGTCGAGAACCTCACCGATGCCAGGCAGACACGCTTCGAGCCGTTGCTGCTTCCGGTGCCACGCGCCACGGGTGAGTGGACGACGCCGGTCTGGGGACCGCTCGAGGGGCGGGTGTATAGCGTCGGGCTGCGCATCAGCGCAGGGAGCCACTGACAGCCGAAAGCCGATGGCTGTCAGCCGAGAGCGATACCGTGAGATGGCTGCGGTGCTCGATGGCTGTCAGCTGACTGTTGTAGGCTGACAGCTGTCGCTTGCGGAATGGGCTTGGTCGCAGCACATTGAAGCCGATTGTATACACTGGACCGGTGAGGGCGCGATGCGTATCCGTGCTGCCGCTGTCACGCTGTTGCTGCTGTTGCCCCTTGTGCTCGAGGCTCAGCGCGTACCGACTGCCGGAGCGACAGGGAGAGGGCGCGGCCCGACCGGTCCGCAGCCCCTGCCGCCACAACCGGGACCAATTGCTCGGCAGTCGGTTTTCCGGCGGCTGCCCATTTCGTTCGAGAGCTATCCGCTCATCAGCTACGTCCAGTCGCCGGCGCTCGCCGAAAACCTCCTCGGTGGGAACCGCCGTACGAGCTACGGCGCGGGCACACGCGCGGAGTATCGCCTTTCGCGGCACGCGTCCGCGACGCTCGATGTGACGGCATCGCGCCAGGGCAGCGTAACGCATTCCGAGACCGTGGAGCTCGGCACGCGCCTGCGCCCTGATCGCCTCGAGACGACACGGGCGCATCCATACGTCGATCTCCGCGTGGGGTACGTGTTCGCGTCGGACGCCGGCATCGTTCGTCCATTCGACGTCGTGGACCCCGCGGCGACACCGGCGGCTTCCGCGTCACGGTTCAGCCAGGGCTTCGGAGGCGCTGCCGGCGCTGGCATGGAATACATGCTGACTACGCGCTTCTTCCTGACGACCGGACTGTCGGTGCTACGCAGCCGGATGACGGCGTGGGCGCAGGGGCCAATCCCGGATAGACCGCACTACGCCATGACCGCCTATCGGTTCACGCTGGGCGTGAAGTACAACCCGGTGAGAATGATCAGCCCTGCTGTTCAGCGAGCCATGCCCTGACGGGGTTCGCGCCTAGAAAGGCCGGCGAATCGCCGGCCTTTTTTTTACGGCGCGCCCCAGCCCAGTTTGATCACTTCGAACGCATCAGCGGTCAAACCGTGAAAGGCCGGGTTGATGATGTCGTTGTTCCACGCGGCGTCCATTGTGCCCGTCACGTACATGTCGGTGCCGTTGTCCGCGACGATCAGCCCGTACGTCTTCATGGCCTGAAGAATCTTTCGGACGTCGGCCGGATACCCGCTGATGTCTACAGAATCCTTGAGGCGAAGGCGCGTGCCCATGGGCGGCGCACCGGCCGTACTACCTGCCTGGTGTGACGCCGGCCATACGTAGCCGTTGGTCGCGCGGGTGGTGACGCGGAACGCGTGACGGATTGGCCCAGCGGCGGCAACCTCGTCGTGGCGAACGAGCCCAGGAAAAATCGCCAGTCCCGCGGCATCCGCAGAGGTCCATCCGTCGGGCCGGCGTGCATTGCTCGACAGATCGTACACCGCGCCGGAGCCAGCCTCCCAGCGTGACGCCGCGGCGTTCCAGCGGGTGGCGAACGTTTCGTATAGCAGCCAACGATCACGGTCCACGACGATGAGGTGCCGATCGCCGCTGCTGCCGCCGCCGGGCACGCCGCCCTCCACGACGTTCGGCTGCGTCCGCGCGAGCAGCGGGATCGGATAGCCGGCGGGTCTACCGGGCGCGCCGGCGTCGCTTTCGCTCGCATACGAAGTGAACGTCACCGCGACGAGCGCATGGTCCGCTCCGACACCCACATAAGGAATACCGTATGGCGGCGGCCCGAAGTCCGGATGCATCGACCGCTTTGCGGTCGGGTTCTGCGGCGTTCGACCGCTGATCCAGTCGATGATGCTCTGCGACTGCGGGTCAACGGGCGCGGCCGAGATGTCGAGGTTCCACCAGTTGCTCGACGGAAAGACCTGTCGGGCGGAGAAGTCCTCGAGCAGCACGACATCGCCGGACGCCGGTGACGTGCCGGTTTCGCAGCCCTGCAACGCGAAGAAGAACGCGAGGACGACTATTCGACAGCGCATACCATGGAGCTAAACGCAGACGCAACCAAGAACGTAACGCTGTGTGACAAGTGTCTAGTTTGCCCGTCCTGCAAAACGTGCGGACGAAGCCGTTCGTGTCGTTCGAGATTCATGCCTCACGCACACCTGGAGTTGCCGTAATGGTCGCCTGGTCGCTCGAGACGCTGCTATTGGCGTTCTATGTGATCGCTGTCATCTGTGGTGGATACATCGCAATCAAGTCGATTCTTCTGTCACGGAAGTGGGGCGCGTTCATGTTCGTGACGTTCGCCGCGTTCTTTGGACTTCGGATCTTCGTCTTCCCGCTCGTCGCCGGCCTGCTCGTCATCGCTTCGCAGGCGTATTTCATGAGCAGGCCCTACACGTGGCAAACGCTGGGTCGCATCTACATCTGGCTGGTGATGTGCTGGGCTGGCAGTACCTATCTCGTGGCAAGAAAGGAGGGCTGGGTTCCGTATTCCTGGTTGCCGCAGGCCCGGGTCGCGGCGTTGCAGGCCACGCAGCGGCCAAGTGAAGTCGAGGCACTCCTGCCCGTCGACGGCGGCCGCATCTGGTATCGGCGCATTGGAACAGGCACCCGGACTCCCGTGATCCTGATCCACGGCGGACCCGGTGTCGGCAGCTTCAGCCTGAAGGCATTCGAGACGCTGGGCGACGACCGGCCAGTCGTACGCTACGACCAACTGGGCGCCGGGCACTCCGACAAGACGGTCGACACCACGCGCTTCACCATCGTCAGCTTCGTGAAGGAACTGGATTCCTTGCGCGCGGCTCTCGGCTACGAGCGGGTGCACGTCGTCGGACACGCCTGGGGCGCCATCGTGGGCCTCGAATACTATCGGGCACATCCCGAGCGCGTCGCGAGTCTCACGCTCGCCAGCCCGCTGCTGAGCAGCCGCGCGTGGACCAGGCACGCCAGCGAGCTCGTTGCCACGCTGACCGACACAGTGCGCAAGACGATCGCGGCGCGCGAACAGACGCTGGATTTCGACGCCCCCGACTATGCGGATGCTGTTCGGGAGTACAGCTACAAGTACGTGTCGATTCGGCCGAACGAGTCCGAAGTCGACAGTGCCGCCAAGACGATGAACCTGGAGCAGCGCCGCTACCTTCGCGGTCCCAGCGAATTCGGCATCGCTGGTGCACTGAAGACCTACGACGCCACGAAATTGCTTCGGCGCGTCGCAGTCCCAACCCTCTTCACGGTGGGCCAGTTCGACGCCGCGGGTCCGCGGATCGTCGAGCGGTACGCGACGCTCACGCCCGGCGCCAAGCTGGCAACGATCCCCGATGCGGCGACCGAGGTACTGTGGGACAACGCGAGTGAAATGCTGCGGGTCGTTCGCGAGTTTCTGCGCGAGGTGGATGGCGGCGCCACGGCTGCCGTGGGCGACGGCACCTAACGGCCCCCCGCCAAGCGCGCCAGCGCGGCGGCCACAGCAGAGAACAGCGGCGCCGGGCATGCTAGCTTGCGCAAAGCATGTTCATATCGGACTTCGCGATCCGTCGGCCGATCATCACCGTCGTCACGATGATCGCGCTCGTGGTGTTCGGCCTCGCGTCGCTCGCGCGGCTGGACACCGACGAGTATCCCGACCTCGACCAACCCATCGTCTTCATCGGGATCGCGTATCCCGGCGCCGCGCCGGATGTCGTCGAACGCGAGGTCGTCAGCCGCCTCGAGGACAAGATCTCGGGCATCAGCGGCGTCGACAAACTGAACTCGACGTCCACTGATGGCTTCGCGCAGATCATCGTGCAGTTCGTGTTCTCCAAGGACGTCAACCAGGCCACCCAGGATGTGCGCGACGCGATCTCGGCCGTGCGCGGCCAGTTGCCGAACGAGATTCTCGAGCCCGCCGTCCAGCGCTTCGACCCGAATACACTGCCGATCGTCTCGCTGGCGCTGACGTCGACCGTCCTCACCACGCCGCAGCTCACGCAGCTCGCCGACGAAACGATCGGGGGCGAACTGCGAGCGATCGCGGGTGTCGCACAGGTGAATGTGGCTGGCGGCGACAGCGCGCAGCTTGTGGTGGAGGTCCGTCCCGCCGACCTCGAGGCGGTCGGCGTCGGCATCGACCAGGTGGTGTCAGCCCTGCGCGCTCAGAACCTCGCGGCTCCGGTCGGGAGCGTCACGACCACCCTGGAGCAGCGGTCCATCAGGCTGCGCGGCCGATACGAGCGACCAGAAGACTTCACCGACCTGGTGATCACCGCGCGCAACGGACGCATCGTCACATTGGGGCAGGTGGCCAACGTTTTTGCGGGTGCCGCGGAGCCGCGTTCGGCGGCCCGCTTCAACGGGACGCCGGCGATCGGACTCGACGTCGTGAAGTCACGCGAGTATGCGACGACGGCGGTGAGCGACGGCGTCCGAAAGCGCGTGGGCGAGATCCAGAAGACGCTGCCGGCGGGAACACGTTTGGAGCTGGTCCGCGATTCCGGCGTCCGCGTGCGCAACTCGGTACGGAACGTCGAGGAGACGCTGGTCGAGGGCGCGCTGCTCACCGTGCTGGTGGTGTTCCTGTTCCTCAACTCGTGGCGCTCCACCGTGATCACCGGTCTCGCGCTGCCGGTGTCCGTCCTCACGGCATTCTTTCCGCTCCTCGTGCTGGGCTTCACCCTCAACGTGATGTCGCTGCTGGGGCTGTCGCTGGCGATCGGCATCCTCATCGACGACGCGATCGTGGTGCGCGAGAACATCGTGCGACACGTGGAGCTGGGCTCGGACCACATGAAGGCCGCGCACGAGGCCACGGACGAGATCGGCCTCGCGGTGACGGCGACGACGTTCTCCATCGTCGCCGTATTTGTTCCGGTGGGCTTCATGCCCGGTATCGCGGGCCAGTTCTTCAAGCCGTTCGCGCTCACCATCGCGGCCGCGGTGCTGGTGTCGTTGTTCGTCTCGTTTTCGCTGGACCCAATGCTGTCGGCCTATTGGCCGGATCCACAGCTCGAGGCCCACGAGAGACGTAACCCGATCGCGCGCGCGCTGGACCGGTTCAACATCTGGTTCGAGCGCCAGGCGGACAGCTACCGCAACGTCATCGGTTGGGCGCTGGACCATCGCCTCCTGATGATCGGGCTCGCCGGCTTCTCGTTCGTTGCCGCGCTTGCGCTGCAGGTGGCGTTCGGCGGGTTCGGTTTCGCGCCCCTGAGCGACAACAGTGAGCTGAATATCGCCATCGAGACGGCGCCAGGATCGAGCTTGGAATACACCACGCTCAAGGCGGAAGAAGTCGCGGCGCGGGCGCGCACGCACAAGGAAGTGGCCTACACGTACACCACCGTCGGGAGCACGTCGGGGTCTGCCGAGGTCGACAACGCAACGGTCTATGTGAGGCTGGTGCCCAAACGCGACCGCTCGATCAGCCAGGACCAGTTCGGGCGCATCATCCGGAAGGAGATCGCGAGGTTCGGCGGCATGAACGCGTACACCTTTGCCGCCGGCGGTTTCGCCGGCAATCAGAAGCAGCTCCAGCTGCAGGTGCAGGGCCCAGACGCCAATCTGCTGGCGCAGCTCGCCGAACCGATCGCGGACTCCGTGCGCGCCACGCCCGGGGCCGTGGATGTCGGACTTTCCACGCGCGGCCGAAAGCCCGAGCTCAACGTTGAAATCAACCGTGGTCTCGCCGGGAGCCTGGGTGTGAGCCTCGCTCAGCTGGCGCTTTCGCTGCGCTATGCATTCGCCGGTGTGAACGCGGGCACGTGGGTGGACCCGGGCGGCATCTCGCGTGAGGTGCACGTGCGCCTTGCCGCCAGCGCGCGCGAAAGCGCCGCGGACCTCGGTCGGCTGCCGGTCATGGTCGGTGGGCAGCAGCCGGGAACCGTGCCGTCGTTCGTCCCGCTGGAGCAGATTGCGACGATCACGCCGGGGTCAGGACCGGCGCAGATCGATCATTTCCAGCGCCAGCGCGTGGTCACCGTCGGCGCCAACGTGCTCGGCGCCTCGGTTGGCAACGTCGCGCGGGACGTGATGAGCCGGGTGGGGAAGGTGCCGTTGCCGCCCGGGTACTCCATCACGCAGGGCGGCCAGGTGCGGAATCAGAACGAGGTCTTCACCAACATGCTCATCGCGCTGGGTATCGCGGTGATGCTCATGTATCTCATCCTCGTCGTGCAGTTCGGTTCGTTCCTCGATCCGCTCGCGATCCTCGTATCGCTGCCCCTCTCGCTCATCGGTGTCGTGCTGGTGCTGCTCATCACGCGCGGCACGCTCAACATCATGAGTCTCATCGGCGTGATGATGCTCATGGGCATCGTGGCCAAGAATGCCATCCTGCTGATCGACTTTGCCAAGTGGTCGCGCAGGAACAGGGGCTATTCCCTTCGCGAGGCGCTGATCGAGGCCGGCCGCATCCGGCTGCGTCCGATCATGATGACCACGCTGGCGCTCATCGCCGGAATGATTCCGGTGGCGCTGGGCCTGGGCGAAGGCGCGGATTTCCGCGCGCCGCTTGGCCGGGCCGTGATCGGGGGCGTGATCGCGTCCACGGTGCTCACACTGCTCGTCATTCCTACCGTGTACGAGATCTTCGACGAGTGGCGTCAATGGCTCGGCGCGCGGGCGCGCCGACTTCTCGCCGCTCCAGCTGCGCGCGGCGTGCAGCCGGAAAGCGCGGACTAGCCTCGGTGCCACAGGCGCGGGCATCAGCTTTTGCTGATGACCCATGAGGCGCGATGGGTCCAATTGTTGCACGGTTTCCTGCGCTAATCTCGGTTGGCGTTCGGGTGCGTTGGTGCACCCCGGGAGGTCCCATGCATCGCAACACGTCGCGCGCCGTACTGCCCATTCTCGCACTCGGCACCCTGGTGGCTGGCTGCAGTCGCGATCGAGACCCGGCGGCGCGCCCAGGCGACGTCGCGCTCGCGAGCAGTGGTCCGCTCAACGACGAAGGCAAGACGATCTTCCGCTTCGACACCTTCGGTGACGAGACGTTCTGGACCGACAGTCTGCGGATGCACGAGGTCATTCGAACCTCGGTGAGTCCCAAGACCGCGCTGTCCGTCGGCCTCAAGGTGGACGCCGAGGTGCTACCGGCCTCCGTGAAGACCGGAATCCAGAACGGTACGATCCCGCTCGATTCACCATCGACGACCGTGGCGCTGCTCAAGCTCGGCGCGGTCGTCGGGGTCGTGGGCCAGGTGGATGCGAGCGGTGCGCTCACTCGGGTGGGCATCACCTGCGCGCTCTGTCACTCGACCGTCGACAACTCGTTCGTCGGCGGCATCGGTTCGCGGCTGGATGGCTGGCCGAACCGGGACCTCAACGTCGGCGCGATCATCGCGCTGTCGCCCGTTCTCACCGCCGACCAGAAGAAGGTCTACAACTCGTGGGGCGCGGGAAAATACGACCCACGCTTCAACATCGACGGCAAGAACATGCCGGTCGTGATCCCGCCCGCCTTCGGGCTCCGGAACGTGAAGAAGGAGATCTACACGGGCGACGATACGATCTCGTACTGGAACGCGTACGTGGCGATCACGCAGATGCACGGCCACGGCCATTTCGTGGATCCACGCATCGGCGTGGACAAGAACAATCCGCCCGACAAGGTGTCGATGAAGCTTGCCGCGTTGCGAGCGTACCAATTCAGCATCGACAAGCCGAAACCGCTCGCGGCGAACGTCGATGAGGGTGCCGCGAAGCGAGGTCAGGCAGTATTCCAGGCGCGGTGCGCCAGGTGTCACGTGGGCGAGGTGTTCACCGACGTGAACGAAGGGAAGTTGCATACGCCGGCCGAGGTCGGACAAAGCGCCGCGTACGCCCAGCGCAGCGCGACCAAGATGTACCGCACGACGCCGCTGCGCGGATTGTGGAATCCGCCGCAGCTCAAGGGTCCCTACTTCCACGACGGCAACGCAGCGACGCTCGAGGATGCCGTGACGCACTACGTGAGGCTCTTCGACCTCAAGCTCGCCCCGCAGCAGCAGGCGGATCTCGTCGCCTACCTCAAGACGCTTTAAAGAGTTCGCCCGGGGAATTCGCGCGACCGAGCGAGCGGCCGGTTCGTACCGGCCGCTTTCCCGCGCGCAGGAGCGTGGCGCAGTTTCTGCCCGCCCTTGGCCGCGTTATGGCGAGGTTGAGCGAGCGCGCAGCGCAGCACAGCGCCCCCGGCGCCTGGCTTCCCTTCGGGTTCGTCATTGTCGCGCTCGTCCTGCTGCTGGCCACACCGATCATCACGAGTCGCGTCGTCGGGCGAATTCGAACTCACGTGTTCGATGTGGCGGACGAGGCGCGCATCCTCATCAGCAGCTTCGAGACGTCGTTTACGCAGGAGTTGCTGGCCGACGGCGTGGGCGCATCGCCATCCGCCGCACGGGATTCCGCGCGCGGCGCGGCCATCGCCGCCGAACAGGCAGCGCTGCGGAAGCTGAGCCCGGTTGTCGGCCGCCTCGGTGGAGCGGCCGTCGAGGAATTCGTTGACCTGCGGACCGCGGTGCAGGCATGGCGCGCGGCCGAACCGGTGCGACGCCTGAGCCAGGGGTCGTCGCAGGCGCAGGATCGAGCTCGGCAGGATGCGCAGAACGTCATCGCTGCCGCGGAGGCACTCTACGGCCATCTCATTGGGATCTCCAACAATGCGCGCGAGCGTGTCAGACGCCTCGATCGGATCGAGCTGGTCTCTTCCGCGATCCTTTCGACACTCGCGCTGGCCGCCGTGGGAGTCCTCGTCGCGCTCGAGCGGAAGCTCCGACGATTCGCGAATGAGGCGGACGATCGAGCGCAGAAGCTCGAGCGGTCCGTCGAGCTCCGCGCGACGCTCATTCAGGGCGTTGTGCACGATGTCAAGAATCCGCTCAACGCCGCTTCCGGCTACGCCGAGCTCATGGAAGAGGGCATCGTCGGTCCGATGAATCCAAAGCAGACCGAGATGCTGGGCAGATTCAAACGGCTCGTTGCCACGGCCCTCAAGACCGTCTCGGAGTTCGTGGAGCTCGCGCGCGTGGATTCACACGAGTATCCGATCGAGCGGCGGAACACGAACCTGGTGACCGCGGCGCGCGAGATTGTCGAAGACCACCGGCCGAACGCAATGCAGAAGGACATCGCGCTCACGTTCGAGTCGCCCACCAGGGCGGTCATGCTCAACACCGATCCGGTGCGCATCCGCCACGTCGTGGAGAATCTCGTGACCAACGCGATCAAATACACGCCCGAGCATGGCGCCGTTCGCGTGTCGGTCGAGCCAGACGGCGATCATGTGCACGTGACCGTTCAGGACACCGGTCCCGGAATACCGGTGGAGCTGCGCGAACGCATCTTCGATCCGTTCTTCCGGGTGCCGTCTACGGAAGAAACGCCCGGCACCGGACTTGGCCTTGCCATCAGCAGGCGCATTGCCCGCCTGCTAGGCGGGGACGTCACCGTGCGCGACGCACCCGAACACGGAGCCATCTTCGCGCTGGCGCTTCCCCTCCGGACTGCTTCCTGAGCCATCGCGTGCGGGCCAACCGGCACGCCATAACTACTTGTTGCGCTTCATGATGGCGTGAGATGCGCTGCGACACCGGCGCCGAGCCTCGGAACATTCACGTGGCGAATTTCGTAAGGCTCGCAGAGTTTGAATGTGCTCCTTTCGCTGTCCCATTCGGAGTAAACTCAACTCGTATGAGCGAGCGAAGATTCAACGAGACCGAGGTCGCCGAGATTTTCCAGCGGGCGGCCGAAACGCAGGTATCCGGGCGGCGTCAGCTCAAGTCAGGCGACGGCATGACGCTCGGGGAGCTTCAGGCGATTGGACAGGAAGTCGGGCTTTCGCCGGAGCTGATCGCGGAGGCGGCGGTATCGATCGATCGCGTCGGACGCCCGACGTCGCGCAGGTTTCTGGGTCTGCCGATCGGCGTTGGCCGCACGGTGGATCTCAACCGCAGGCTGAGCGACGCGGAATGGGAACGCCTCGTGGTGGACCTGCGCGAGACGTTCGACGCACGCGGCACGATGCGTGAGGAAGGCTCGTTCCGCCAATGGACCAACGGCAATCTCCAGGCGCTGCTGGAGCCCACGGAATCGGGACACCGCCTGCGGCTCCGAACCGTGAAGGGGAATTCCGTGAGCCTCATCGTCGCAGGGGTCGGGATGCTTGGCATGTCGGCCGCTCTCCTGGTTGCCGCCGCGCTCAAGGGATCGGTGTTCGATCCCGGCGCGATATCCTCAATGGGTCTGCTGGCAACGATGGGTCTGGGCATGTTCGGCATCGGCGCTCTGAGGCTGCCAGGGTGGGCGCGGACGCGGCGGCGTCAGATGGAAGAGGTGGCGGCGCGCCTGGCCACTCCGACACCCACGACCGAGGGCTAGGTCGCTCTCACGCGCGTCTCGCGATCATTTCGATCTCGACCAGCGCGTCGCGGGGCAGCGCCTTGACCGCCACCGTCGTGCGGGCGGGGTAGGGTTTCTTGAAGCGCGTCGAGTACGCGGCGTTCATTGCAGTGAAGTTGCCCATGTCCGTGAGATAGACGTTGCACTTGATCACGTTGTCCATGGACAGCCCCGCGTCCGTGATTACCAACTCGAGGTTGTCGAAACAGCGATGCGTCTGGGCTTCGATGCCGCCGGCGATCAGTTCTCCGGTCGAGGGATCCACGGGCGTCTGCCCCGAGAGGTACAACAGATCGCCAGCCCAGACGGCCGACGAATAGGGTCCGAGCGCCGGAGCGGCGCGCTTGCTCTGGACTGGCTGGCGAGTCATTGCGGTGGCTGGGAAGAGGACGGATGCGACGCGTAAATCATACGGAAGTCCCGGCAAGCGCGCTTCTTCATAAGTCATCGAATTGGAGGTAGCATCCAGACATGAAGACAACCTCCCCACTTCATCGGTTCGCCGTCGCGGTCATCCTGTTCATCCTGCCTGCGGCTGCGGGCGCACAGTCCACAGCCGGACGCCCCATGTTGGCCGTGTTCGCGCACCCGGACGACGAACGCGTCATCGGTCCCATGCTGTCGCGCCTCGGGCGCGAGGGGCGGCAGGTGCACCTCGTCATCGCGACCGACGGATCCAAGGGAGTGCGCGAGCATGCCGGGATTCCCGCGGGGAAGGCACTCGCGGCGGAGCGCGCGAAGGAAGCGCAGTGCGCAGCGAAAAGACTGCGGGTCAGCCAGCTGCACATGCTGGGACTCGAGGACGGCGGCCTGGCGTCGTTCGAAGCGCTCGGTCAGCTGCGCGAAGCGCTGGCGAAGCTCATCGACAGCGTGAAGCCGGCGGCGATCGTGACGTTCGGCCCGGAGGGCGGCACCGGCCATCCCGACCATCGACTCGTTGGCGATGTGGTTACGCAGATCGTCCAGTCCGACGATCAGTACAGGACCATCGACTTGTTGTATGCGTCCCTCCCAACTGAACGACTGCGAAGGGGGCCACGATCGAACCCAACGGTCAACGGTATGGCGCAGGCGCTGCTCACGGTTCGCGTCCCATTCCAGGAGCAGGACCTGGTCGCGGGCAGAGACGCCTTCGCCTGTCATCGAACGCAGTACACGCCCGACGAAATGGGCGCGATCAATGCGACACTGCGATTCGCGTGGAACGG
The DNA here is from genome assembly GCA_035758925.1 of Gemmatimonadaceae bacterium. GTDB lineage: Bacteria > Gemmatimonadota > Gemmatimonadetes > Gemmatimonadales > Gemmatimonadaceae > DASPMP01. The sequence goes on along the minus strand of DASTVV010000226.1, from coordinate 20,243 downwards.
GACGGTCTATCTGCGGCCCTGGAACGGGGCTGTCCGTCCCCCAGCTCAGATTCTGCCCGTCGAACGCTAGCCGCTGAGCACCTGGAGTTCCTGCGCTACGCCGGGGCCCTAGCGACGTCGACGCCGCTCGGCTGGGTGCGGCCGCGCGGCGCGATGGACGCCACGATCGGCAGGCCGACGAAGGGGAAGTGTCCGATCAGCTGAACCCACCACCGCACGGTGATTGCAGGCGCGGTGCGGTACAGGATGGGGATCACGATGAGCGACATCACGAGCCAGACGCACGGCCCGTACACAGCCGCGGCCTTGATGACGCCGGCGCGCGTTGAGACGATGCGCTGCACCGCGTCCGCGCGCATGACAAGGAAGAGAAAGACAGCCGACCACGCGAACGCGACGCCGACGTGCATCGCCACGCCGATGAGCGCTGTGCGTGTGCCTCCCTCGTAAGCCCCCGGTCCCAGCAGCGCCGCCGCCACTCGCTGCCACAGACGTGCGATGGTCGAGTTGTAGAACGCGACGCTCAGGACGCTCGAGAATGCTCCGTCGATCACCGCGGTGAGCAGTCCGGCGCGAACCCACTTCTGCAGAGAGTCTCGATTCATGATGCGTGAGGAGCGAGAGAGGCTTTTGCTAGCCGCACAGCATGAAGCGCTCGATCCAGGCGGCGGTGAACCTTCCCGCGGTACGACCGACGGGGAAGAGCAGATTGACGGAGCCGGTGATCGCCTTGTCGGTGCTCACCGACTCGATGCTGATGGTGCCGCTCGTCGCCGCAACGGACTGCGTGGTGCTCAACGCACGCGTCGCGCGGGCCTGTGAAGGGTCGGCTCCAACGGAGAAGGACTGACCCGCCAGTTGATCCACGGACCGCTCGATGAAGACCACGACGTATGGTGGACGCGGATTCTCGGCGAATGGCTCGCTCGTGAGGTAGATGAGGACTGCGGGGCCATCCGCGGGGCCGCACGAGCGCTCCGCGGTGGCGTGTGGAAAGCCAGCCGGCGATCCGGAGATTCCCTCGCCGTTGCAGCCCCCCGCGAACGCAAGCACGAGCGGGAGAACTGCGATTGTCGAAACCTTCATTGTGACCAGCCTCGTGTCCTTTACTTCGAAACCCACGCTCAGGACTGCTGCGTCACAGTCAATGGCGACCAACTCAAAGTAATTCCACGCGAATGCCACCGCCCGGCGCGTCCAGGATGATCACCGTCTTCTTCTCACCGCTGGAGAGCGGAATCAGGACTTTCACTGACGGATGCGCCCAGCCAGACGCATCCGCTGGCGATTGCCACGCACGCACGTCCCAGGTCCCAACGGTGCTCTGATAGAACGGCGCGCTCGAGCTGTTGAACTCCGACTGATACGTGAACGGGAACTGCCACGAGATGGGAGTCTGGTAATCGGGCTGCGTGCGGTACACCTGGATCGTGCCGGCATTTGGGGCGAGATGCAGCACGCGCACCTTGGTGGCGCCCGCGGGAACGACGCTGTTGGTGTCGTCGAGAACCGCGCTCGAGAGAGCGCCCCCAGCGGAGCGCACGACGGCGACAGTGCTCAGTCCCGCCGAGACGGACTGCGATACCAGCACAGCGGAACCTGTCTGCCTGATGGCCACGGTGTGACCGCCGGAACTCGCCAGCGCGGTGTCGATCGCGCCGACGGCGAGCGACGCGATCGCAAGCTGGCCATCGATCAGGACGTCCACCGGGCTGGTGAACGCGTTGACGACGCGCACCGCTGGCTGTCCCGTGGTGCAACAGGCTGTCGACGGATCGCTGGCGCAACCGGCGATTGCGAACGCGAGAACAGCTGGTACGAAGCAGGCACCGGGACGCATGGCGCTCCAATCGTTGTGTCAGAGCAGAACATACTCCGCGAGTCCGGCGAAGTGCCAACGGTCCCACGGTATGGTTGGTGACCGGGTAACGCGATGAGGCACGGAACTCGCTCGCGAGGCGTCTCGTCTCATGCGTCTGGCCATCGTGGTTGGCGTATTCGTTCTTGTCGCCGGAGCGGCATCCGCCCAAGCCAAGCCTGCCATCCTCGGCGGTCTCGGACTCGATACATGGACGCGCGGCCTTGGGATCGATGCGGGCAGTCAGGGTCCGCCCGGCCTGTACCTGATCTATCGAACGATCGACTTCAGGGCGAACACGGCCCGCGATGGAAAGGGCGACGCGCTGCCTATAGCGGGGCTGAGGATCAACGCGCTCGCCAATGCGTTCGCGGTGGCCTACACAGCGAAACCAAGGGGAGCGCCCTATCTGACTGTGGCGGCCTCGATTCCCATCGCGGCCGTGTCCTTCGACTCCGATGTTCCATCTGCTGCGTTCGACAATCTTGGTCTCGCCGACATCTTCGTCGCGCCGATCCGCGTTGGCTGGCGTCAGCCCCACTATGACTTGGTGACGTCCTATGGCTTTTATGCGCCCACCGGCCGATGGGATCCGCAGGACGTGGCCAGCGTTGGCCGTGGCTACTGGATCAACCAATTCACAGTGGGTGGCGCGCTCTACCTGGACACCGCGCGTCATCGTCGCGGTTCGGTGCTGGTGAGCTTCGAGCGGAACCAGCGCAGGCGTGGAATTGAAAGCACGCGTGGCAACCTTCTTCAGGTGCAAGGCGGCGCGGGTACGACCGTGTATCCGAACGTGATCGCGGGCGTCGCGTGGTACGCGCTCCGGCAGGTGAGCGACGACAAGGGGGCCGGCCTGGCGCTGGAGTTGGCCGGCGCGCGCTCACGCGCCTACGGCCTTGGCCCCGAGATCGATCTGATCATCCCGCGGTATCGTATGCGCGTCGATGCCCGGGTCGAATGGGAGTTCGATGTCGTGGCGCGGCCCCAGGGAATTGCATTCGTCATCGGCGCGGGACGTCTCGCTTGGATGCCGCGGCGACCGAATCGGCAATCCGAATGGAGTCGAGCCTCGCCTTCGCGCGGGCCTGAAGCACCTGGAGCCCGGCGATATTTCCCGCGAGGATGACGCTGTCGCGCATCCGTTGCTTCTTCGATGGTCCGCGGCTGAACAGAGGGGCGTTTATCGAGGCGGTACTTGGCGTGTAGATCGCCACTGGTCGGTGTTCGTCCCACGCACGAGCCTCGCGCCGAGCCTCCTCCCCGTAGAACTCCTCCTTCGCCGCTCGTTTCACGCGCTTGATCGCCTGCGGCAAGTTGACAAACATCATCACGGCGAGTGCCGAGTCCAGCTGCGCGGGTGTAGGAGCGACGATCGGTCGGTGGAAGGCGCTGGGAGCGAGAAGCGGCGCAAACGAAGTCGGAGCGGCCGTGGTGGCGACGGGCCTGGGCCGCGGTGCGGTGGAATCCAGGCGGGAGGGTCCGTGCGTGACGGTGTCGCGATTGGGCGCTGCCACGGGCCCAGTCGCCGGACCGCTCACTGGACCGCTCACCGGACCAGCGATCGCGTCTGGTTTGGTGCGAACAATGGGCGCGCTGCGAGCGCGCGTGACGCGCGTCGGCATCGGCGTTCGAGATGGCCGTGGAACGACGAACGTCACCGACTCCTGTCGGTTTTCGGACACGACTGGCGCCACGTCGGAATACCAGAGCAGCCTTCCGACACGGGCGGAGCGGTCAACGACCACTTTCGGCCGACACGAGGAACCGGTTCCTGTTGAAACGAGTCCGGGACCGTACCTTTGGCCCATGAGCATCGGGCTAGTGGTCAACCCCAGTCGTACCATCGCATTCGTCCTGCTCGCGATCAGCAATGCTGGTGAGGCGGGAGCGCAACACGAACCGTGGATGCTGGGGCCATTCACCAAGCCGGCCGGCATCAATCCGATCATTGCGCCGAACGTCGCTTCGACGTTCCGGTCGCCGATGGGCGACAGCGTGGTTCACTGGGAGGAGTACGCGACGTTCAATCCTGCCGCGATCGTACGGAACGGCCGGATCTATGTGTTGTATCGCGCTGAGGACGCGTCGGGCAAGGAGGAGATCGGCTTTCACACGTCGCGACTCGGCCTGGCCGAGAGCGGCGACGGCTTGCACTTCACGCGGCAAGCGACGCCAGTGCTGTATCCCGGCACCGATGCACAGCGCTCGAACGAATGGCCTGGCGGCGTCGAGGATCCACGCGTTGTCGAGGCGGAGGACGGCACCTACGTCCTGACATACACACAATGGAATCGCGACGTGCCGCGCCTGGCCGTGGCGACGTCGAACGACCTGATCCACTGGACCAAGCATGGCCCCGCGTTCGCGAAGGTCTCGAGCGGGAAGTATCTCAGGACGGAATCCAAGTCGGGTGCGATCCTCACCCGCATGGTTGGTGGCCGCTTGCTCGCTGTGAGGTTGAGTGGCAGGTACTGGATGTACTACGGCGTGCCGAACATCGGGATCGCAACGTCCGACAACCTGCGCGACTGGACGCCGCTCGAGGCCACCAACGGCGAACCGCTACACGTGCTGTCGCCGAGGGCCGGCTTCTTCGACGCGTGGTTGGTGGAGGCCGGCCCGCCGGTGCTGCTCACCGACCGCGGAATCCTCGTGCTGTACAATGCCGGCAACGACAGAGAGAGGGGCGACTCGACCCTGCCAACGGGCGTGTACACCGGTGGCCAGGCGCTCTTCGACGCGCGCGATCCCACCCGTCTCATCGCGCGCTCGTCGAGGCCGTTCATCCAGCCAACCGAGAGCTACGAGCGCACCGGGCAGTACCAGCGGGGCACGACATTCGTCGAAGGCCTCGTCCCCTTCAAAGGGCAGTGGTTCCTCTACTACGGAACCGCGGACTCTCGCGTCGGTGTTGCTGTGGCTCCCCAATCCACCTCACCGCGCCCCTGAGACGTCGTGGCCTCGGCAAGACCAATCGCAACCGCGCGATCCTACTTCTTGGCTGCCGCCACGGCTGCACCGAGCGCCGTGTAGGCGTCTTCGCTGAGTGCGTTGAGTCGAACGATCGTGTGCGCGATCTTGCCATCCTTGCCGACCACGAAGACGTTGCGCGAGAAGTAGCGGCCAGGCGCGCTTTGCGAGCCATACGTCCGCGCCACCGAGCCCGCCGTGTCGCTCACGAGTACGAACGGCATGTTCATGTCCTTGGCCCAGCTGGCATGCGATCCGAGCGAATCCTTCGAGATCGGCAGCACGACGACCCCGTCGCCGAACAGCTTGGTGAAGTCATCCCGGAACTTGGTCATCTCGGCCGTGCAGCCGGAGGTACGGTCGGCTGGATAGAACGCCAGCACGACGACCTTGCCGCGCAGTTTCGAGAGGGTGACCGGTTCGGACGTGATGCCGTCTTTGCCGGCCGCGGGCAGCGTAAAGTCCGGCGCCATTTCGCCGACGGCCGGGACGATCGGTGTGGGCGTCGCAGTCTGTGTTGGCTGCTGAGCGACGAGCGGAGTGGCAACCGCTGACGCGACGATGAGAGACCGCAGGAGATTCGTGCGCATGTGGAGATCCTCGACTGAGACGGTGTTGCGTTACGTCACCGTCTCAAGACTAATGACCCCATCGCGGGCGTCCACTCGCAGCGGAGCTGCGAGCGGAAACGTCGCATGTCAGATCTCGTTGCGTTTCATCGCAGCCACCGCGTGCGCCGCCGCGCGTGCCGTGAGCGCCATGTACGTGATGCTCGGATTCTGACACGCTGTGCTCGCCATGCATGACCCGTCGGTCACGAACAGGTTCTTCACGTCCCACGACTGATTCCAGCGGTTGAGCACGCCTTCTTTGGGCGTCTTGCTCATGCGCGCGCCGCCCATCTCGTGGATGCAGTGCCCCGGCGGACTCATGTCCGAGTACGAGTGCACGTCCTTGAAGCCGGCCGCATCGAGCATCTCGGCCATGCTTTGCGCCATGTCCTTTTCCATGGCGCGCTCATTGTCGGTCCAGCGAACCTCGATGCGCGCGGCGGGAATGCCCCACTTGTCCTTCACGTTGGGGTCGATGGTGACGCGGTTTTCTTCGCGTGGCAGGCTCTCGCCAAAGCCACCGCCGCCGAAGCCCCAGCTGCCCAGGTCTTCGATGAGCGACTGCTTGAACGCCGCGCCGTAGCCCGGCATGTTGCCGCCGCGATCCCACCCTGAGCGACCGCCGCCGCCCTGGATCCCGTACCCGCGAAGGAAGTCGGGATGCTGCTTCTTCACGTTGCGGAAGCGCGCGATGTAGACGCCGTTGGGCCGGTTCCCGATCGTGCGCTTGTCCTGGAACCCGGGATGGGAAGCCCACGCTCCCGAACCGAAATTGTGGTCCATGACGTACTTGCCCAGGAGACCGCTGGAGTTCGCGAATCCGTCCGGGAAGTACGAGCTCTTCGAGTTGAGCAGCAGCCGAACGCTCTCGATGGCCGACGCGCACAGGAACACGATTCGGGACGAATAGACGGTCTCGTGTTTGGTGACCGCGTTGATCACGCGAACGCCGCGCGCCTTCGACTGCTTCGCATCATAAAGCACCTCGGCGACGACGCTGTTCGGCAGGAGCGTGAGGTTGCCCGTCGCGCGTGCCGCAGGCAGCGTTGCGGCGAGGCTGCTGAAGTACGAGTGCGTCGCGCAGCCTTTCTCACAGGGGCCGCAGTAGTGACACGCCAGCCGGCCGTTGTGATTCTCGGTGAGGATCGCCACACGGCCGATGGTCATGACCCGCTCGCCACCGAACGCCTTGAGAATCTTCGGGCGCGCGTCGGCCTCCACCGCGGTCATCGGCATCGGCTTGAGGAAGATCCCGTCGGGAAGCTGCGACAGTCCTTCCCGCGCGCCGCTCACACCGATGAACCGCTCGACGTGCTCGTACCAGGGCGCGATGTCGCGGTACCGGATGGGCCAATCGTTGCCGTGACCGTCCTTCGCGTTCGCCTCGAAGTCCAGGTCGCTCCAGCGATAGACCTGACGACCCCACATGATCGAGCGGCCGCCCACCTGACGTCCGCGCAGCCAGTTGAACGGCGCGTCCGCGGGCGTGGTGTAGGGATTGTCGGCATCCTTCACGAAGAATTTGTGGCCGACTTCGTCGCACGCGTAGCACTTGCTCTGCACGGGATAGTCACGCTCGATCATCTTGCGATCGCCCATGCCGCGAAAGTGCATCTGCCAGGGCTGTATGTGCTCCACGTAGTCGATGCGCGGGTCGATCGGTCCACCGGCTTCCAGCACCAGCGTCCTCAGGCCGCGCTCCGTGAGCTCCTTGGCCGCCCAGCCGCCGCTCATGCCCGAGCCGACGACGATCGCGTCGTAATCGTAGGTATCAGCCATGGAAGTGGTCCTCCGGCTTCGGCGTTCCGGCCTGCACCGGCTTCTTTCTGATCGTCACCGGCGCGGCACCGTCGAATCTCCCCGGCATCACCTGAACCTTCAGGACGTCTTTCATCACCGTTTCGCTCGTGAAGTATCCGTGGACGATGAGGCCCTTGAGCCGCCAGTACTGCTGCGCTGGATCGGCGTCACGCGGGCCGCTCTCGAGACTTTCGATCAACTTGCCGCGCGCTTCCGGGCTGAGGTCCGCGAACGTCGCGTTCGACTCGCTCTTGGCGCGCGCGTCGATGGCGTCCAGGGCGGCAAGGAACTTCGTGCGATCGTCGTCCGTCGCGTACTCGGCGACCATGACGTCGATGAAGCGCTCCACGCCGACGTCCGTCGCGCTCGGCGAGTCCGTTCGCGGAATGATCGTGTCGGCCATCGCCTTCACGAGCGCCATCTGCGCGTCGTTCAGGCCGTTCGGCAACCCAGCCGTCGGTCCGGCCGCGGCGCGAGTCCACGCAGCGAAGGCCTGGCTGTTGGGGATGAGACTGAGCGCGGTGGCGGACGCCAGCGCACGGAGCAGATCACGGCGTTCCATGATGGAGTCGGGCTGAGGCCTGCGAAGCCAGATGGCCGGCGTGTTCGAAGCCGGCCGAGATTGAGGCACATTACACCTCAGACCCCGGACTCCACAACTCACGGCCTCAATCCCACACCCCACGCCCCAAACGGCTTTCCATACACTGCACACCAAACGCCGCTGACCGTCACTCCCGCATTCCCGAATTGCTGACGAACGCGAGGCGCTTTCCGTCCGGAGACCACGACGGAACGTTGATGGTGCCCTGGCCTCCGTATACGTACGCGATCACGCGAGCGGGCCCGCCTGTCACGGGCATCAACCGCAACAGCACGTGCTTGTAGAACGGGTGATCGTCTGGCGCGACGTCGGGCGGAAACGCGATGTACACGATCCACTTGCCATCCGGCGAGAGGTGCGGGAACCAGTTGTTGAAGCCGTCGCTGGTGATCTGCTGCTGGTCGCTGCCGTCCGGCCGCATGCGCCAGATCTGCATCCGTCCGCTGCGCGCCGAGTTGAAATAGATGTAGGCGCCGTCGGGCGAGAACTCGGGTCCGTCGTCCAGTCCCGGCGCCGACGTGAGACGGATCTCGTCGCCGCCCGCGGAGGGGATCTTGTAGATGTCGAAGTCGTCGCCGCGCTGGCCGGTGTACACCAGCCAGCGGCCATCGGGCGACCACCCATGCAGGTACGACGGCCCGTTCGCGGTCACGCGCTTCGGTGTGCCGCCGCTGAGTGCCACCGTGTAGACAATGGATGCGCCGCTGTCCTCCACCGCGTGGTGGCTGATGGCCAGTCGCTTTCCATCGAATGACAACACATGGTCGTTGTTGTTGCGGGTCGCAAAGCCCGTGTTGATCTCGCTGATCACGCCCGTCGCGATCTCGAACCGATAAAGACGGCCCTCCTGCGCGTAGATCAGCGCCTTGCCGTCCATGGTCCAGTTGGGTGCCTGGAACGATCCGCTGTACCGGTGCACGATGGTGGCATTGCCGCTCGCCACATCCAGGATCTCGAGATTGCTGCCGATGTAGTCACGGTACGGCACGAAGTCCTTCTTCGCCGGTGTGGTGATGCGCACGTTGCTGAACTCGCCGCGCTCGGTCACCGTGTCGTTGTGCGCGCACACGAAGAGGCCGACGTATACCGCGTCGGGCAGGAGCACATTGGTGACCTGGCGCGTGACCAGCGTGTCACCGAATCGCGCGACCGACATGATGTAGACGTTGTCCCGCCGCTCGAGCTGGATGACCGCGTCCGCGTCGGGCAGGCTGTCGCGAGTGTTGAGCTCCTCGGTCGCTGCACCGCTGCTGCGCCGGAACTGCAACGACATCAGGCCGTCGCCGTGATATGCCGCCGTGACGTGCGCGCCATCGGAGTCGAGGGTCGGACGGATGGTCCATCCGATCTTGCGGTGTGCCTCGACGCCCCTGCCGAGCAACCGCGCCCGCGTGGAGAGAATGAAGTTGCCGGTCATCCGCTTCCAGACGAACCGGAAGTCGTCGCGATCGTTCCACATGTTCTGGCCCGATCCGGCGATGACATATGTCTGGCGATATGCATCGTAGGTCGCCGATCCAGGGCGGTGCACGCGTCCAACATCGGCTTGTCCATCGAACATGCCGATCGTCGCCTGGGCATTCATCGCGCTAATCGGAGCCAATCCAAGCGCGATCAGGACCGCGAAAGTCTTGGGACGCTTCATGACGTCGCTCAGTGTTGACGGTTCTAACGAGTTGCGGTCGGAAATGACGGAAAGTCGGACGCTTCGGAGAAACCCGTGATTTGGACAAATCAAGGAATGATTTATCCGCCTACTCCGGCTGTCCGGAAGGGTCCGTTCCCAATCGTTGGATCTTGAACGGCCGTTGGACGTCTGCACGACCGGTTGGTCTCAGCGTCGTGTCGCGCCTATTGTGCAGAGAACAAGCGGTGTTCCACCCAGCCTGCGAGCCCTTTCGCCCTGATGCGTCGCCACGCCCCGCGCGTCTCGCCCAACTGCACGCGCGAGTTCGGCCCAACGGACGCAACGACGCGCGACCCCTTGCTGGCGTCAGCGCGGACAACTGCCCAGCCTCGCGAGATCGAGTTGACCCAGCGCGTGGGTGTCCGCGCCGTCGACGACGAGGCGGTCGCCGGCACTTTCGCGGGCGGTTTGGGCACAGGCTTCGAGGATACGATCGGGCGCGCTGCGACTTTCGGAGTGGTGTCGACACGCGTCGATTCGACGCGGGTTGTGGACGGGGCCCTCGTGCTCTCCTGAGCGATGCTGCCTGCGCTCACGATCATCGTGCGCGCACCTGGCGTGTCGATTGGCGGCAGCGTGACGGGCGGGGCGACCACGTCGGCGCGCACGGGTTTGGAATCTGGCTGGGCTTTCGCCACCACTGGTGCGGGAGTGACGCCGGTCGACGTATCGCGCCAGGCGAGCCACACGCCGACCGTCAGTCCGACGACCGCGATTATCCCGACGACTTTCCAGACACGCGGGACCTTCGGAGCCGGCACAGGCGCGGTGCCGCACCAGCGGCAGCGCCCCAGGGACTCCAGGTAGTACGAGTCACAGGTGAGGCAGTATGCGAGCGGAAGCAGTTTTCCGAAGCCGTCTCGCAGCTCGAACAAATGGCCGCACGTCGGGCACGTGGAGGCTGCCGTGAGCGCCTTGGCGCCGCAGACTTCGCATCTCACAGAGCGCATTCGAATCGCCTGGTTGAGGGGGCGCGCTCCGTTTGGCGGATCGCGCGTCGGCGAGTACCTGTAGTACCCGGCGGACGCGAGATGTGTCGCAGGTCTAATGCCGAGGCTCCTGAACTCAGACCGCCGGCGTGACTTCCTCCACTGAAAAGGGCCAGCGATTGGTGCTGCGCGCCCAGAACAGGAATGCCACACAGCCGGAGCCAAGTGCGCCCAGGCCGAACAGGATCACCTGAAAGTCGGTCGTGGCAAACAGGAATGCCCAGCCGACCAACGCCACCAGGGCCGGCACGGGGTAGAGCCACATCCGATACGGGCGCGGCATGTCAGGCGCGCGCCGCCGCAGGAGCATCACGCCCCAGATCTGTCCCATGAATTGTACAAGGATGCGTGTCACGATCAGGGCATCGATCACCGTGCCAAGCGAAAACAGGCTCGCGACGATGGAAATTGCTCCGAGCGCGACCAGCGAGACGTATGGAAATCCCTTCGTGGGATGGCGCCGGCCGAAGACCCTGAAGAAGTAGCCGCTCTCCGCCGCGGCGGAAGGAATGCGCGAATAGCCCAGCAGCAGAGCGAAGCACGAGCCGAACGCGGTCCAGAGCACGAGCAGTGTGAAGATGGTCGCCACCCGTGATCCGTAGATCTGCTGCATGAATGTGGAGACGATGAATCCCGATTCCGGATGGTCTGCCGCGGGGACGAACTGGCGCCATGGCACGGTGCCGATGATCGACAAGTTGATGCCGATGTAGATCACGGCCACCGCTGCCGTGCTGATCACGATGGAGCGGGGGATCACGCGTCCGGGATCGCGCACCTCGTCGCCGATGTAGCAGACGTCGTAGTACCCGAGGTAGTCGTACACGCCGATGCGTGCGGCAGCGCCCAGACCGAGGAAGAAGCCGAGCGAGAAGCTGAACGCACCCGGGGGAAAGTCGAACGCAACGTGCGGATCGAAGTTGAGGGCACCCGTGACCATCACTGCCAGCACCGTCACCAGCGTGCCGATCCACAACGACACGGTGATCTTCGCGATCGAGTGGATTCGCCGATACAGCAGCGCGACGTTCACCAATCCAACGACAGTCACGAGCGCGACGACTTCTCCGCGACTCATCCCTTTCCAGACGAAGCCCGCGTAGTTCGCGAAGCCGATGTAGCCGGACGCGATCTCCAGCGGACCGCTGAGCACGAACTGCCAGACGAACAGAAACGCCATGAGCTGGCCCAGGCGCTCCCGTCCGAACGCCTCACGCAGGTAGTGGAACGATCCGCCGGACCCCGGCATCGCCGCGCCCAGCTCACTCCAGACCATGCCGTCGCAGATCACGATGACCAGAGCGACGAGCCAACCGAGCATCGCCTGCGGTCCTGCGAGCGCCGACATGAGCAGCGGGATCGTGATGAACGGCCCCGCACCCATCATGTTGGTCATGTTGAGCGCGGTCGCCGGGAGGAGGCCGAAATGGCGGACGGCGCGCGCTGGGCTGTCTGACGGCTGATCGATGGACGACATGCTACAAGGTGCGTCGCCGTACCCGATCGTGTAAGCCAGCTGGCCAGAGACACCGCGACCACGGCAGCTTACTCCCATGCGCGCGCTGCAACTGCGACGCCCTGCTCCGGCTGCGCCGGGAGCGACGCCCCTCGAACTGGTGGACGTCGAGGCGCCAGTCGCGCGAGACGGCGAGATCGTGGTGAAGGTTTCCGTGTGCGGCGTGTGTCGCACCGACCTCGACGTCGTCGAGGGTCGCGTCGTGGCGCCACGGTATCCCGTCATACCCGGACACCAGGCGGTGGGTCGTGTCGCCACCGTCGGAAACGGCGTCACCACCAGCCATGTCGGCGACCGGGTCGGCGTCGCGTGGATTCATTGGGCGGACGGCACCTGTCGCTGGTGCCGCGCCGGGCTCGAGAATCTCTGCCCAAAGTTCGTCTCCACGGGCGCGGACGTGAACGGCGGGTACGCCGAATTCGTCGCGGTTCCCGCCGCGTTCGCGCATCCGATTCCAGAAGCCATGACCGACGTCGATGCCGCACCACTTCTCTGCGCCGGTGCCATCGGTTGGCGCTCGCTGCGACTCGCCAACCTGTCGCGCGGAGAGCGCCTGGGACTCGTTGGATTTGGAGCGTCGGGCCACCTCGTGTTGCAGCTCGCGAGACACCGCCATCCCGACTCGCCCATCTTCGTCTTTGCGCGCAATCCCGAGGAGCGTGCGTTCGCCCGGCAACTCGGCGCCGCATGGACGGGAGACACATCCGAGTCCCCACCGGCGCCCGTCGACGCGATCATCGACACGACGCCCGCCTGGAAACCGATCGTCGACGCCCTTGGCCATCTCGAAGTCGGCGGACGCCTCATCATCAATGCGATTCGAAAGTCCGACGCGGACAAGGCCGAGCTGCTGCGACTCGACTACGCGAGACACCTCTGGATGGAGCGTGTGGTCAGAAGCGTCGCCAACGTGACACGCGTGGATGTGCGCGAGACGCTGGCTGCCGCCGCGAGCATTCCGCTTCGACCAACGGTGCAGCTCCTACCGCTCGCGGACGCGAACGTGGCGCTTGCCCGTCTCCACTCGGCGGCTGGAATGCGTGGCGCGATGGTGCTGAAGGTCTAGGTCCGCTTCGTCAGCGTCCACGAGCTCCAGTGGTCGAACCCGCCCACGCGAGCGACGCTCGTCCAACCCCTGGCCACCAGTTGCCTGGCGAGAAGGCGTCGAAACACGCCGTGCGTCACGATGACGGCATCCGATCCGCGCGGCAGGACGCGCGCCAGCCAGTCGGAGGCGCGCGTCGCCTGGTCGCGATCAGTGGCCGAGGCGTCGATGCCGAACATGATGCGAGAGAACCAGGCGATCCCGATGATTCGTTCCCACGCGGACAACGGCAGACGCGTCGGCCAGTGTGGAATCGGAAGGTGCGTTTCGCGCAGCAGCGAAGAGATCTGGATGTTGCGGCGCGGTGCGAGTCGCTGGGCCGACGCGATGGCTCGCGGCATGTCGCTCGCCAGGATGTGCGTCGCGTCCGCGGCGACCTGTATCAGCGGAGTCGGCGGAACGCTGTCCGGCTGGATGCCCGCCAGGTCATACCCTTTTCTCCACGCGAGCACCTGCGCCCGATCGATGCTTCCGGAACCGAGCGGATGGGCAGACCGCCCGTGTCGAACGAGAGCGACGCGTATCACGCCCGAAGAGACGTGATCGAAAGTTGTTTGGCAAGGTGGCAGCTCCAGAGTTACCGTTGCAGCGCCCCCGGTGATCCACGAACCGCGCTTGCGAGGATTTCCCGTGAACATGCTCCGGTCGTCGCTGCTCCTCCTGGTCGTCGCCTCGTCGCTCTCGGCGCAGACAAGAACGATCGCCGAGCGACTGGGATATCCGGCTGACACGAAGCTCCTGATTCTGCACGCGGACGACCTCGCTGTCGCGCACTCGGTGAACGTCGCCAGTTTCGACGCACTCGACAAAGGCGCCGTGACGTCCGCGAGCATCATGGTGCCCACGCCGTGGATGACCGAGGTCGCCGCGTATGCCAGGACACATCCGAACGCGGATCTCGGGTTGCATCTCACGATTACCAGCGAGTGGGAGACGTATCGCTGGGGCAGCGTCGAATCGAAAGACAAGGTCCCGAGCCTCCTGGGTCCTGATGGCACGTTCCCCAATGAAGTGGCGCCGGTCGCGTCGAACGCGAAGCCAGCGGAAGTGGAGCGCGAGCTGCGTGCCCAGGTGGAGCGTGCGATGGCCCTCGGCGTCCGTCCCACACATCTCGACAGCCACATGGGCGCGCTGTTCTCGAAGCCCGAGCTGATGGCGACGTACATCAAAGTCGCGCGCGATTATGGTCTTCCGTTCCTGGCGGTCAAGGGAATGCCGGGGGTGGGACCGCAGCTGACGCCGAAGGATGTCGTGTTGGATTACGTCGTCATCGCCGGACCGGAGGTTCCCCGCGACCAATGGAAGGCGTTCTATCTCAAGGCCGTCGCCGATCTCAAGCCAGGGCTCACGGAGATGATCGTGCACCTGGGCCGCGACGACGCCGAGCTGCAGGCGGTGACCGTGAGCCACGAGCCATACGGCGCAGCGTGGCGGCAGCGGGACTATGAGGTGATGACGAGTCCCGAATTCAGGAAGGCTCTGGCCGACAACAACGTGAAGCTCGTAACGTGGAGAGATCTCCAGAAGGCTACCCTGGTCCCCTGAACCCACCCGACCGGTACTCCGTGACCCTTCGACTCGCGCTTGGTGCTCTCGCAGGTGCGTTTGGGATTCTGGCGTGTGACCATCCGGTGCGTCCGCACTTTCCCGGCGACGCCGTGGCGCTCCAGCCGCCGGGCCAGTACGCCTTGTGGTGGGACGTCACGAAGCAATGCTCGGGCATTTCCACGACTCCCGACGTGCTGTGGTATGTCGTCCCCGGCGTGAACGAGTTCGAGGTTGGCGAGGAAGCGGCGGCCGGACTCTGGTGGCCCGACAGCAACCGCATCGTCATCGCCGAGGGTTTCCTGAATGACGGGCTCCTGGTGCGACACGAGATGCTCCACGCGCTCGGCCGGTTCGAGGGACATCCGAGCGCGTACTACCGCGAGAAGTGCGGCGGCATCGTTTCGTGCGGTGGCCATGGCTGTCTCAAGGAAGCTGGTCCGCTCCCGATCCTCGTGACCGCCATGAGGGTGAATCCCGCCGACATGCAGGTGTCGGTGTCCGTGTCTCCGACGGTGTATTCGAAGACGAACGGCGGCTGGGTGGTTGTCACCGTGAGCGTTACCAACTCGCGCCCCGTGCCCGTGTGGGTAAAGCTCACGCCGCAGGCGTCATCCTCGTCGGCCGAAACGTTCGGGTTCCGGTTGGCACCGTCGATCACGGGCACGCACACGACCGCCAGTCGGGAGATCGGGTTCGCGCCGGGCGAAACGAAGCGCGCCAGCTTCGATCTGCATCTTGGCGTACTGGGCGGCATCAGCCCGGGATCCTACGCGGTGCGTGGTGTCTTCAACAACGACACCACACCGGCGGTATTCCTGTCGGTGCCCTAGAGCGCAAGAACGCGGAGAGCAGGACGACTCCCAAGAGCGCCGGCAGCGCAACGACTCCGTAGAGGGTCATGATGCCGATCGCTCGCGCCAGCGTGCCGCCGATCGTTCCGCCGTACACGCGCCGCAGCGCGATCAGCGAGTAGAGTACGATCCAGGCACTTGCGGCCAAGCCGGTCACCAGCCCGATGACGAACACGTGGCTGAACTTGAAGAGATTGGCCAGCGTCAATGCCGCGAAGACGAACGAGTGCAGGTGGATGGCGAAGTAGAGGTGCTCGGGATAGTTCCGCCGGCGACAGAACAGCGCGAGGATCGCGGCGTACGCCGGCAGCAATGCGACGAGCATTCGGGGAGCCCAGCGCAGCATTCCCGCCTTCACGGCGTTCGGATCGTCGATCGTCTTCGTCAGCATCGGACGCATGATCCCGGGCGCCTTGGCGATGTCCGTTTTGACCTTCGCCAGCTCCGGTCCGGACAGAGCCGAGCCGTCGTCGAGCGCGTCCCTGGCGCGCTCGGCGACGCGCTCCGGGCGCGACTGCGTGGACGTCGAATTCACCTGGAACGTCGCCAGGGACACTTTTCCATCTGTTGATCGAAGTTTCGGTGCGGGGCATCGCACTGTAGCATCGCGCGCGAGCCACGCCCCAGCAATACCGACTCAACGGCGAGCGTGTCGAGGCCGTAAGCCTCACGGCAACTGGAGGAAGCGGTGACGACCGGTCATTATTTTCGAGGCTTCCACCCCATCCCAACCATGTCCGTCTCACGCCGTAACTTCGTCAAGACCGCCTCGGCAGCCGCGGCGCTGACTGTCATCGGCCACCGCGCCGGCGCGCTCGTTGCGACACCCGACATTCTCGTCCGCGAGCATGCCGCGGGGGCCGCCGACTTCAAGGACCTGGCCATGCGGGCCGTCGATGCCGCGAAAGCGGCGGGCGCGCAGTACGCCGACGCGCGCATCGCGCGCTACCGCTCGCAGGGCATCAACACGCGCGAGAGGCGCGTCCTCGGCCTCAGCGACAACGAGACGGCGGGTATCGGCGTGCGCGCGCTCGTGAACGGCGCATGGGGGTTTGCCGCCACGGCGAATCTCACGCCGGACACCGTGACCGCGATCGCGCGCAGCGCGGTGGAGCAGGCGAAGGCGAACCGCGCGGCGCTGGCACGCGCCATCACCCTCGCGCCCTACGGGTCGGTGCAGGCCGGAGCCTGGCGCTCTCCGATCAAGAAGGATCCGTTCGAAGTTCCGATCGCGGAGAAGGTCGCGCTGCTGCTGGCCGCCAACGAGGCGGCGCTGAAAGTCAAAGGCACGCGCTTCGCGTCGTCCGGCGTGAACTTCCTGCGCGAAGAGAAGTGGTTTGCCAACAGCGACGGCTCGTTCACCGAGCAGACGCTGTTCCGATGCAGCCCGAACGTGAACATCACGGCGGTGTCGGCGGACAACTCCGACTTCCAGACGCGCTCCAGCGACATTGCTCCGCGCGGCCTGGGGTACGAGCATTTCGCGGAGTCCGACCTCGTCGGCAACGCGTCGAAGTGGGCCGAGGAGGCGGTGCAGAAGTTGTCGGCCAAGCCGGTGGAGGTGGGTCGCTACGACCTCATCCTCCATCCCACGCATCTCTGGCTCACGATCCACGAGTCGGTCGCGCATCCAACGGAGCTCGATCGCGCGCTGGGATTCGAGGCCAACTACGCCGGCACCAGCTTCGTCGCTCCCCCGGAGAAAGTGCTCGGCACGCTCAAGTACGGCTCAGACCTGATGAACATTCGCGCCGATCGCAGCCAGGCGGGGTCGTTGTCCGCGTGCGGCTGGGACGACGAAGGCGTGGTGCCGGAGACGTACGACATCATCAAGGACGGCACGTTCGTGGACTATCAGACCACGCGCGAGCAGGCACCGTATCTCGATTGGTACTACAAGAAGACCGGCAGGCCGGTGAAGTCGCATGGCAACTCGTACGCGCAGTTCTGGTCCGACGTCCAGTTCCAGCGCATGCCGAACGTATCGCTGCAGCCCGGCGCGAAGGACCTCGTTTGGGAGGACATCATCGCGGCGACGGACGCCGGCATCGCGATCGTCGGCAACGGGTCATTCTCGATCGACCAGCAGCGCTACAACGCGCAGTTCGGCGGCCAGGTGTTTTACGAGATCAAGGGAGGCAAGATCGTCGGGATGCTGAAAGACGTCGCGTATCAGATGCGGACGCCTGATTTCTGGAAGAGCATGGACATGATCGGCGGCCAGCGCAGCTACTGGCTGGGTGGCGCGAACAACGACGGCAAGGGTCAGCCGGCACAGAGCAACGCCGTATCGCACGGGTGCGTTCCGTCGCGCTTCCGGCAAATCAACGTCATCAACACCGGGAGGACCGCGTAAATGCCGATCATCGATCCCGGCGCGCCGAAATCACTCTTCGACGGTGTCTCCACAAAGAACAACTTGCGAACCACAGAGCGCACAGAGGGCACGGAGGCTGGGAATCGATCAGCATCCTCTGTGTTCTCTGTGCCCTCTGTGGTTGGAACGGGTTCTGCACTTTCGCTGTTGACACGCGACGAATGCGAAGCGCTCGCAAAGAAGGTGCTGTCCTTTGCCACCGCCGACGAAACGCGGGTGACGATCGGCAGCTCCGCGAGCGGCAACATGCGCTTCGCCGTGAACCAGGCGTCCACGTCGGGCGACAGCTACGACACGACCGTCAGCGTGCGCAGCACATTCGGCAAGAAGTCCGCAAGCTCGACGATCAATTCGACGGACGACGCGTCGCTTCGCGCGGTCGTCCAGCGCAGTGAGGATTTGGCCAGGCTGGCGCCGGAAGACCCGGAAGCGCTGCCGGAGCTGGGCCCGCAGTCGTATGTCGAGTCACCTGCGTGGAGCGCGGCAACCGCGGCGATGGCCGCCGGCGATCGCGCCGCGATGGTGAATGCCATAACGGCGATCGCGAAAGCGTCGAACCTGGTTTCGACCGGGTTTCTCGAGGTCAACGCGTCGGTGTTCGCCGTGGCGAACAACAAGGGTTTGTTCGGCTACACTCGCCAGACTGCCGCGGCGCTCACCACCACGGTCCGCACGCCGGACGGCACGGGCAGCGGATGGGCGGGTGCGTCCACGAACGACGCGACGAAGATCGACGCCGCGTCGCTGGGGCGCCGCGCTGCGGAGAAGGCGCGCAGGTCGGTCAGTCCGGTGGCGATCGAGCCGGGTCGATACACCGTCGTCCTGGAGCCAACGGCGGTCGGGAACCTGGTGCAGCTCATCGCCGGCGCGCTCGGAGCGCGACAGGCCGACGAGGGTCGCAGCTTCTTCTCGAAGCCGGGCGGCGGCAACAAGATCGGCATGAAAGTCGTGGACGAGCGCGTGACCCTCGTATCCGATCCCATGGATCCCGACACGCCCGGCGGCACGATGAGTGGCGACGGCTTCCCGCTCCAGAAACGGGTATGGATCGAGAATGGCGTGGTGAAGACGCTCGCGTACGATCGCTACTGGGCGCAGCGCCAGGGGGTGCAGCCGAACTCCGGCGGATTCGGAGGCTTCGGTGGAGGCGGTGGCGGCGGATTCGGTGGCGGTGGCGGACTCAAGATGATGGGCGACAAGCATTCACTGGAAGACCTGATCGCGAGCACCGAGCGCGGCATCCTGTGCACGCGCTTCTGGTACATCCGGCCCGTGGACCAGCGGACGATTCTGTACACCGGTCTGACTCGCGACGGTACCTTCCTCATCGAGAAGGGCAAGATCACGCGTCCCGTGAAGAACATGCGCTGGAATGAGTCGCCGATCTTCCTGCTGAACAATCTCGAGATGCTCGGTCGTCCGGAGCGCATCAACGCGAGCGAGAGCGGCAGCGCGGGCGGCGCGATCGTGATGCCGGCTGTCAAAGCGCGCGACTTCAACTTCACCAGCGCATCGGACGCCGTATAGCTCGACTTGTGCTCTTGTTGGTACGGGTGGTCCGTACCAAGGGTGACGCGGATCAGCGCTGATCGAGCCGATCAACGCCGACAGAAACTGTGAATTGACAAACAAAACAGAATCATCGGCGTCGATCCGCTGGATCGGCGCTGATCAGCGTTCCACTTCCGTCAGAGAAGGCCCTGGCCTGGGTAACCGACGACTCAGGATTTGAGCACACGACTCTGAAGTGGCTCAGGCCTTTCGGTCCAAAGAAGAAAAGCAGACCGACCTCGATGCGCGTGGCGCGCAGGTAGTTGTAGAGCTGTTGTGATGCAGATTCGTGCAGGCGTAGTCCCGATTTGACTTCGATGATGACGGTGTCATCGACCAGCATGTCCATGCGCTGCGTGGTCAGTTCTTCGCCCTTGTAGCTGATCATGATGCTGACCTCTCGGGCGACTCGATGGCCTCTGGCACGCAGCTCACGTTCCAGTGCCATGACATAGACATGCTCGAGGAAGCCAAGCCGAAGGTTGTTATAGACCTCCTGGCCTCCACCGATTATCGAATAGGTGAGGTCCTCCGCAATGAGCTTGACCTGCACGATGGATCATAGAATGAGGGATCCATCTGCTATCATCGTCCTACTTCAACTCCGGCCGATACGACGCAAGTCGTGACGGGGCTCAGGCGAGGTCGCCACCATCGAGGTCATCGGCGACCCTCCGACAGGCCGTCCGGCGCGCACATCAATGCCCAACGGCTCCAGAGTCCTTGTCGCGTGGATCCGCGGCACCGAACCGCACGTGCGTGCGTGGATCGAT
>DASTVV010000163.1:0-14971 GCA_035758925.1 Gemmatimonadaceae bacterium | reverse complement strand
CGAGCAGAATGGCGCCGGCGGCGATGGCGGCGCCGGGCAGGATATATCCAACGAGATTGAAACCAGTCTTTGTCGGCGCCATCAATGCGCGTTCGCCGTAGACATTGACGAACGCGTCGAGGATCTCCTGCGCGCTGTGTCCACCCTCGACCAGCGCGAGAACGTCGCGATGCATGGCTGGCGAAACCTGGCAGGAGAAGTCGGTGGTCCGACACGTGAAGACGTCCAGCGTGCAGCCGCACTGACACCTGATCCGGTGCTCGAGCGCGTCGCGCTCGTCGGGGGTCATCGATGGCGACGCGCCGGGCTTGGGCGCCAGCCGCACCGAACGTGCTGCGGTCGGATCCATCCCCGCGAACAGGTTCGAGGTATCGGAGAGCCCCTGAGGTGGGCCACCCTGAGGTGGGCCAGCCTGAGGTGGGCCAGCCTGCTGTGCGCCGCCGTCTCGCGCGACCGCCGCCACCCCGAGAGCCACCGCCTGCAGCCATCTCCTGCGGGAAATCATGCGACGCCGGCCGTCTCCGGGACCGTGGTCGGACGAAGCTGGGTCGCGTAACCCGATTGCCGGCGACGCTCCGCCTGCGGCCACATCACGATGATGCCGCCAAGCGTCATGAGCGCGCCGCCGATCCACACCCACACCACCAGCGGGTTGAACGTGATGCGTAGCTCCGCGGCTTCGTCGCGCACGCCGGCCAGCACCACGTATGTATCCAGGCCGGCTTCCGTCCGGATGCCAACTTCGGTGGACGGCTCGAACGTGGGGCGACCCTGCGAGTCGAAATACTGCCGCTTCTCGGTCTTGATGAGGCCAAGGCGCTTGCCGTCGCGCCACGTCTCGAGCGCGACGCCGGTGATGGCGCGGTTCAGCGACTCCGACGTCGACACACCCTGGCTCACGAAGCGCCACGTGCGCCCGTATGGGTCGGTCGCCTGGTACACCTGCCCCGCCGACAGGCTGACGTCGAACTCCTTGCGGAAGGCGAGGCCGGCAAAGGCAGCGAACAGCAGCACGATGCCGGCGTGCACGATGTAGCCACCATAGCGCCGGCGATTCCGCGACACGAGATGAACGAACGCCTTGGGCAGCGACTCACCATGAATCGAACGCCGCGCGCCGATGCCCTTCGCGAACTCCTGAACGATCGTGGCTGCCACGAACCCGGCGAGCAGGTACGACACGAGCGCGTATCCATTGCGCATGCCAAGGGCGGCGAGCAGCAGCGCGAGGGCGACGCCGGCGATGGTCGGCGCGAGAAACTGGCGCCGCAGATTGGACACCGACGCCTTGCGCCACGCGATGAGCGGGCCGATGCCCGTCAGCGCCAGCAGCAGCAGTCCCAGCGGAATGTTGACGGCGTTGAAGAACGGTGGGCCCACCGTGATCTTCTCGCCGCGCACCCACTCGCTGAGGATCGGGAACAGCGTTCCCCACAGCACCGAAAACGCGATGCCCACCAGGAGCAGGTTGTTGTAGAGGAACGCGGCCTCGCGACTGACCATGCTTTCCAGCCCGGCCTTCGCCTCCAGGTCGCTGAGGCGCGTCGCCACCAGGTACACGGTCACGCCGATCGATGCCACGAGGAACGTGGCGAACCAGACGCCCACCGGAGACTGAGCGAACGAGTGCACGCTCTCGATGATGCCGCTACGCGTGATGAACGTGCCCAGGATGGACAGCAGGAACGTCACCACCACGAGCGTCACGTTCCACTTGCGCAACATGCCGCGCTTTTCCTGAATCATGATCGAGTGCAGGAACGCGGTGCCCGTGAGCCAGGGCAGGAACGACGCGTTTTCGACGGGATCCCACGCCCAGTAGCCGCCCCAGCCGAGCTCGACGTACGCCCACCACATGCCGAGAACGATGCCGATCGTGAGGAAGAACCACGACAGCAGCGACCACCGGCGTACCGCCGCCAGCCAATCCGCATCCAGACGGCGGGTGACCAGCGCCGCGATGGCGAACGCGAACGGAATCGCGGTGGCGACGTAGCCGAGGTAGAGGTTCGGCGGATGTACCGCCATGCCGGGATTCTGGAGCTGCGGATTCATCCCGCGGCCATCGGCGGGCAGCCAGTCCAGGCGCGAGAACGGATTCGCCTTGAAAGCCGTCGTCGCGAGGAAGAAGAACAGGACGACGGCCAGCGTCCCCGTCACGTACGGCATCAGCTCCCGATTGCGCGCCCGATTCGTCCAGACCGTGATGGCGGAGAACAGCGAGAGAATCAAAGCCCAGAAGAGCAGCGAACCCGCCTGTCCACTCCAGAAGGCGGTGAACACATAGATGTTCGGCATGTTCGCGCTGATCTGGCTGGCCACATAGGCGAGCGAGAAATCGCGCGTCAGGAGCGCGGTCCAGAGACCGATCGCCGCGAGCGCCGTGAACGCGGATGCCATGAACGACGCGCGTTCGCCACTGAGGATCAGGTCCGCGCGTTTGCCGTGGCCACCCGCGAACGATGCGGTAGCGCACCAGGTCGCCATCAGCAGGGCGATCCACAGCGACAACTCGCCGACGACGATCACGCGCGTGGACTAGTTCCGGTCTTGTATCCCGGTGTGTCGCGGTACTTCTCGGGTGCGTTCTCGTACCGCGACGCGCACTTGGCCAGCAGAGTCGTCGCTCGGAAGGTTCCGTCGCGACCCATGCGACCCTCCACTACGACGTCGACACCGTCGGTGAAGGTATCCGGCGCGATGCCGCGATAGACGACGGGCACGACGCGCGCGCCGTCCGTCACGTCGAACGCATACTCGCGCCCGCCAGCGTCCCGCTTGATGGAACCCGGCACCACGCGCGCGCCCAGCTTGAGACCGACGCCGTGCAGCGTGGAATCAGCTGACAGCTTGGCCGCGAGCTCCGTAGGCGTCACGTAATAGACGCCCGTGTCCCGGATCGAGCTGGCCATGAGGTATCCGGCCACCGAGAGGATGAGCCCAGCACCAACAAGGAATTTCGCGCGCGGTTTCATGCCTCCTGAATATACAGCGCGGCACTCACGGCGTGCCCCTTCGCGCCCCGTTCAGGAGAGCCGCTGCCGCCACGCCACCGGACGCGTCCCAGACGAGGTCCTCGATGCTGAACGGTTTGTGTGCGCGGCGATCGTGAACCTCCTTCAACACGCCGATTCCGGCGACGGCCGTGCCTCCAACTACTTGGCTGGTCTGGTTTCCTGCGCCAAGCGCCTGCGCCGTCGAGTATGCCGTGCTGTGCACCAGGGCAGACATGAGGAAGTGCTTCACCTTGTCTGCGCCGAACCACCGGCCAAGTGCTGGCGGCCAGCTCAGGACCGCCACGACCGCAAGCACTCGAATCACCCGCTCTCCTTTCGTGGTTGTTTCTCACACGCGCCGGTCCGGGAAGTAATCGGACAGCGTCCTCGGGGCGCAAGAATGGCCCCGGCCCTAGATTCGGTGACACATCAGGCGACGACCTGGACTCGAGACCCCTCCCCGGCCACCGACATGAGCGCGTTCGAATTCCTGAAGCTCGACGTCGCCGATCGGATTGCGACCATTACCGTCAACCGCCCGGACAAGCTCAACGCACTGAACGACGCGACGATGCTCGAGCTGGGTCGCGCGATCGATGACGTTCGCGCCAACGAAGCAGTTGGCGGTGTCATCGTCACGGGGGCGGGACGGGCATTCGTCGCCGGCGCAGACATCTCGGAGCTGCGCCAGAAATCTCCAGCGGAGGCGTATGCACTGGCGCGCCGCGGCCAGGACGTGTTTCGCCGTTTTGAGACCTCTCCCAAGCCAGTCGTCGCCGCGGTCAATGGTTTCGCACTCGGCGGCGGCTGCGAGCTGGCGATGGCGTGTCATGTCCGCATTGCCTCCGAGGCCGCAAAGTTCGGGCAGCCGGAGGTCAAGCTCGGCGTCATTCCCGGATATGGTGGAACGCAGCGCCTGACGCGGCTGATCGGTCGCGGACGCGCGCTCCAATTGCTGCTCACCGGCGAGATGATCGACGCGGCCGAAGGTCATCGGCTCGGACTCGTCAATCGCGTGGTGGCATCATCGGAGAATGTCGTCGACGTCGCACGTGGGATGCTGACGCACATGCTGGCCAATGGCCCGCTGGCCCTCGCGTGTTGCATCGACGTCGTGAACCGCGGTGCGGACATCTCGATGGAGGAGGCGCTGGCGCTCGAGGCTGCCGCGTTCGGCCTGCTCGCCTCCACGCAGGACATGCGCGAAGGCACGTCCGCGTTCCTGGAGAAGCGCGCGCCCGCCTTCCGCGGCGCCTGAGTCTCCGGACACTACGCCGGCCGTTCAGCGCGATGGCGGAACCGCGGGCTCGAATCGCCTCGTTGTCGCTCAAGGATTTTCGGAATTTCGAGCGGCTCGAGCTGGAGCTGCCTGAAGCCGGGCTCGCCCTCGTCGGCGAGAACGGCCAGGGCAAGACGAATCTGCTCGAGGCTGCATACTATCTGAGCCTGCTGCGCTCTGTTCGTGGAACGCGCGACGTGGACGTGGCGCGGTTTGGCGCACCCGGGTTCTTCGTCGAGGCTGACCTGTGCGCCCCGGATGCGCATCGACTAGCGATCGGCTTCGAACGGGCCGGCCGCCGCAAGCGCATTCGACGCGACGGCGCGGTGCTGGATCGCCTGAGCGACGCACTGGGCACGCTGCCCGCCGTCATGTTCTCGCCAGCCGACGTGGAGGTGGTAGCCGGTCCGGCAAGCGCCCGACGGAGATTCCTCGACATCATGCTGGCGCTCAGCTCCCGCAGATACCTGCTCGCGCTGCAGGAATACCGCGGCGCGCTCGAGCGTCGCAACGCTGCCCTGCGAAGCGCCGGCCGTCGCCCCTCACCGGGCGCGACGCGCGCCATCGAGGCGTGGGAGGGACCGCTGGCCGAGCAGGGAGCGGTCATCGTTCTGGCGCGGCGCGCGTGGGTGCAAGCCGTCGCCCCGCGATTCGCCGAACGGTGCGTCGCGCTCGGAGAGCGCGGTGCGAGCGAATTGCGCTACGACTCGAGTCTGCCGGCGGACGCCGACGCGCGCGACATGCTCGCGCAGATGCTCGCGGTCAAGCGTGATTCGGACCTTCGCCACGGTCGCACGAGCGTCGGTCCGCACCGTGACGACCTCGCGCTGCTACTCGCGGGTCGGGAGACCCGCACGTTCGGTTCGGCGGGACAGCAGCGAACGGCCGCGATCGCGCTCAGAACGCTGGAAGCGGAAACGCTGCGGGATTCACGCGGCGCGTCACCGGTGTTCCTCCTCGACGATCCGTTCGCCGAGCTCGATGTTCGAAGAGCAACGCGAGTCCTGGCGCTGCTCGCTACGATCGGCATCGGCCAGACGGTGCTCGCCGTTCCGCGCGACTCCGATATTCCTGCCGAGCTCACGGCGTTGCCACGATATCGCGTGGTCGAGGGAAAGGTGACGCCATGACGGAACGCAAGCGCAAACCGCGAAAGCTTGGCGACGTAATGGCCGAGGTGCTGTCGAAGTCGGGTATCGCCGATCGCGTGGCGCAGGCGGCGGTAATACCAAATTGGGCAGCGCTGGTTGGGCCGCAGATCTCGCGGGTGACTGAGCCGCTTTCGGTGACGCCGCAGGGTACATTGTTCGTGGCCGTCACGACCAATGCATGGATGACCGAGCTCGCGTTGATGGAACCGGAGCTCTTGCGGCGACTGAATCAGCGCACCGGAAAGCTCGCGATCAGGAAGATCCGCTGGCAGCTGAAACGGGCCTGATCGATCACATTCATTCCGGCATTCCTTGGCATGTGTAACGTGTTGACATGGCAGGATTTAGGTGTCAAGATCGTGATTGCCTTCGGGCGCGTGATGGGTTAGCTTTCAAGTTACGCCGGGTGTCGTTATTTCGGCGTTCCTTCGGCCTACAATCAAGCGTTTTTATTCATGGCAACGCCGATCAACTCGACTGACCAGGGCGGCTCGAAGTACGACGCCGGGCAGATCCAGGTCCTCAAGGGTCTCGACGCGGTTCGCAAGCGTCCCGGCATGTACATCGGATCGACCTCCGAGCGCGGATTGCACCACCTCGTGTTCGAGGTCGTCGACAACTCCATCGACGAAGCGCTCGCCGGATTTGCAGACGAGATCGCCGTCACGATCCATTCCGACAATTCGATAACGGTCGTCGACAACGGGCGCGGCATCCCTGTCGACATTCATCCGACAGAAAAGATTCCGGGCGTCGAGCTGGCCATGACCGTGCTGCACGCCGGCGGCAAGTTCGACAAGAACACCTACAAGGTGTCCGGCGGACTCCACGGCGTCGGTGTGTCCGTCGTCAACGCGCTCTCGGAACAGCTCAAGGTCTCGGTCAAGCGCGACGGCAAAGAGTGGTACATGGACTTCGTGCGTGGAAAGACGAAGACCAAGCTCAAGGCGCTGAAGGACGTGCCCAAGAAGGAGACCGGCACGGTCGTCTGGTTCAAGCCCGACCCGGAGATCTTCACCGATCTCATGTATCGCTGGGACACGATCGCGATGCGCTTGCGTGAGCTTTCCTTCCTGAACAAGGGCGTCTCGATCACGCTGACGGACGAGCGGGAAAAGGAAAAGAAGGAAGAGACGTTCCACGCCAAAGGCGGCCTCAAGGAGTTCGTCCAGCACCTGAACCGTGGCAAGAAGCCGTTGCATCCCGAGGTCATCTACATTGAGACCACGAAGGACGACATCGGGATCGAGCTCGCGCTCCAGTACAACGACGGCTACAACGACACCACGTTCTCGTTCGTGAACAACATCAACACGCACGAGGGCGGCACGCACCTCACCGGCTTCAAGGCCGCGCTCACGCGTGTGATCAACTCGTACGCGAACAAGGGCGGCTTCCTCAAGAAGGCGGACTTCACGCTGTCGGGCGACGACGTGCGCGAGGGTCTCACGGCGGTGCTGTCGATCAAAGTCCGCGAGCCGCAGTTCGAGGGTCAGACCAAGACCAAGCTCGGCAACTCCGAGGCGGAGTCGGCGGTCAAGACCGTCGTCGGCGAGCTGTTCGGCAGCTACCTCGAGGAGCACCCCCGGTCCGCCAACATCATCGTCGAGAAGACCGTGAGCGCCGCCCGCGCCCGCGAAGCTGCCCGCAAGGCGCGCGACCTCACGCGGCGCAAGTCAGCGCTCGACGTCGGCAACCTGCCGGGCAAGCTCGCGGACTGCTCGCTCAGCGATCCGTCGCTGTGCGAGATCTACCTCGTCGAGGGAGACTCCGCGGGCGGCTCCGCAAAGCAGGGCCGCAAGCGCGAGTTCCAGGCCATTCTGCCCCTCCGCGGCAAGATCATCAACGTCGAGAAGGCCCGCATCGACAAGGTGCTCTCGAACGAAGAGATCCGCACCATCATCACGGCACTCGGCACGGGCATCAAGGAAGAGTTCGACCTCGAGAGGGCGCGGTATCACAAGGTCATCATCATGACCGACGCCGACGTCGACGGCGCGCACATTCGCACGCTGCTGCTCACGTTCTTCTACCGCCAGATGCCGCAGCTCATCGAGGCTGGCTACGTCTACATCGCGCAGCCACCGCTCTTCCGTGTCGCCAAGGGCAAGGAGGAGCACTACGCCTTCGACATCAAGGAGCGCGACGACATCATCAAGCGCCTCGGCGGTGGCAATGGCGACGGCAAGGGTAATGTCAACGTCCAGCGCTACAAGGGACTTGGCGAGATGAACGCGGGACAGCTATTCGAGACCACGATGGACCCGGAGCGCCGGACGCTCATGAAGGTGGGCATCGAGGAGGCGTATTCGGCCGATCAGATCTTCCAGACGCTCATGGGCGACGAAGTCGAGCCGCGGCGCGTGTTCATCGAGCAGAACGCGAAGTTCGCGTCGAATCTCGACATCTGATTTTCGAGGTTGTCGCTCCGGAGCCTGAACGACTCATCCGAATTCCACGAATCTGAACGAATCATCCTGAGTGACAAAAGCTCCTCTCCGCCAGGCGAGAGGAGCTTTCATTTTGTGGAACAGATTCGGCCCAATTCGAAGAATTCGGATGAGTTGTTCCTGGCCCTGGCGCCGAGATCTCTACAGCGGGCGCCTCACCTGAGGTCCCTGAGCCAGCAGCAGTAGTCGCTTCCCGATCATGACGTGCACGAGAATCAGCGCCAGGAACAACCCGCCCAGCGCGATCCAGGCGACAGCGGCGTTGATGCTGTCGATGCCACCGCGGGGCGTGGGTCGAGTCAGGTAGCCCAGCAGGAGGAACAGCGCGAGCAGTCCGGCGCAGGCGCCGAACGCTCCCAGACCAGCCAGCTTCGCGACTTTGGGAGGCATAGCCCCAAATTAGCGCATCACGGCCGTCATGATGCGGCGATACTCCGAGTCGGCCGTCAGACTTTCGGCCGTCTTGAAGAACGCCTTCCTCACCTGGTCGTCCGCGAGTCCCTGCTTGTCGAGGAACAGCAGGAGCAGATTCGCCTTCTCCGTGTTGGAAGTCATGATCACCGCGGACTGAAGCACGACCAGCTGGATGGGCTGGGACAGCGGCTGCTGCTTCACGAGGCTGCCGAGCGCCGCGGCGCGTTCCATGTCGCTCGTGATCCCGACGATCGCCTCCATGTACGCCCGTTGAACAGCCGTGTCGGCGAAGACCGTCGGAGAGATGCGCTTGAGGACGCGACCCTTGTTCATGTCGGACGTCATCATCGCGGTGCTCTTGAGTACCTGCGCCACGGAGCTGAGCGGCAGCGAATCACGATCGAGCAGGGCGATCAGGGCCGCGCTGCGCTCCTGGTCCGACGTCATCGTGAAAACGGACTCGAGATACGCGTCGCGCAGAGCGTCGCTCCGCTGATAGCGCGCGGCGATCAGCGCGAGCAGCTGGCCCTTCTCGTGGTCCGACGTCATCCGCTTGGTGGCCCTGGTCACCTCGATGAGCGTCTCGAGATCGATCGGCTTGGGTTCCGTGTCGAAGGCCAGCCGCGGCAGCGGGTGCGCCGGCGACATCGAGAGTCGAGTCATGGGCAGGTCGGCGAAGCGCCGCGACAGCTCGCTGAGCGCATCCGACTGGTTGACCCGAAGCAGCGATTCTGGCCGCTGCTCCAGTCGCTCCACCGCGACGCTGGGCGTATCGACTCCGCGCCACGCCACCGGCGAGGGTGACGCACCAATGTTTGCGGACATCGGAGTCACAGCGGACGTTTGGACGCGCGCGGCCGGCCGGAAAGCGGCGACGGGGACGGCGAGCGCGATCGCGCTGATGGTGAGCGCACCTGCGCGCGCGCGGCGAACCGCGGTCCGCCGTATGGCTGGATCGAGAATCGCCAGCAGCCGTCCCTCGAGCTCGGAGCGACGGGCCATCGCAAGCGCGGCCGCGGCTGGAGCCGCGGGACGTACCAGGCGTCGCGCGAGGCCAAGCAGCTCGTCCGCGTAGTGCGACGCGCGTGCGCCGGCGACCAGCACGAAATCGTCGCACGCGTGCTCTCGCTCGAGCCGCATCCGGCGCACGGCCAACCAGACGAGCGGGTGGAACCAGAGCAGCGACAGCGCGAGCTGACCCATCATCTGGGTGAGCGCGTCGAAGCGCTTCACGTGCGCCAGCTCGTGTGTCAGCACGGCGACCCGCTGGTCCTCGCTCCACTCGTCGGCGCCCGCCGGCAGCAGAATCACGGGGTAGACCACGCCCCAGGTCACCGGAACGTCGGTCGCCTCGTTCTCCAACAACACCACCGGACGCCCGATGCGATGCCGGCGCGATAGGCGACTCAGCAGCGCGAGCCAGCCCGCATCCTCGACTGGGTGAGAGGACCGGCGCCACGCAGCAACACGGACGTTGGCGATCACGAGGCGCGCCAGCAGCAGCGTCACGACGAGCAGCCACATCGTCGCCAGAACCGAAGTGCCAGACACTCGCAGCAGGATGTCGCCGACGGACGTCGCGACGTCGACCCGGGCATCCGATGCCTGCTGAGCTACCGGGGCGGTCGATGCTGCTTCGGCCTTTGGCGTCGTAACTCCGCTGCCTGGGGCGACCTCGCGCGACGCTGCCTGCAGCGCCGATGCGGGCGTGGTAACGGGAGCGGCTGCGGGAGCTTCCACGCGCGCGTTGACGGTCAGCAGCGGGACATTCCACGCGGGTACGATCGGGCGGATCACGGGTAGCACGAGCACGCCCACAATCGCGCTCGTCCAGATCAGGTGGCGGATGGCCGCGGACGACCGGCGCAGTGCATGCGCCGCCAGCCACGCGCCAAGAAGAATCACCGTACTGCGCAGCGCGAACGAAGCGAGGCCCGCAAGCAGCGCATCCATCCAGGTTGATTGCGAGGCGATCAGGGACGACATCAACGACCCTCCTTCCTTGCCCCGTCGATCAGCTTCGACAGGCGCGCCAGCTCGTCTTCGCTCATTCCGTTGTCATTCTGGAGCAGCGCCGCCACGGCGTCTTCGGTGGAGCCGTCGAAGAAGGTGCGCACCAGGTGCCGCAACGCGGAGCGACGTGCCTTGTCGCGATTCACGGTAGGAAGGTAGACGTAGCGCGGTCCGTCCTGTTCGTGGCGGACGTGCCCCTTTTCCTCCAGCAACCGCAGCATTGCGCGCACTGCGGAATAACTAGGCGGCTCCGGCAGCTCCGCGAGCACCTCCGCGGCCGTGACTTTGCCGCGTCGGTAGATCACGTCCATGATCTGCCGTTCGCGACGGCTCAACTGAGTGGTCAGGGCATCGGGCATGGTCGGATTGCGTCGAAGGGGTCGCGCAGGTGCTAAGAATGTAGCATGCGTGGGGACACCGCCAGCACTCATATGCGCTTGTCCTGCTCCAACAGCGCGGTGAGCGCCCGTCGGTACTCGTAGTCGGAGGATATGGAGCGCGTGGCCTTGAGATACAGCTCGCGCAGCTCGCCGCGCACCTGCGCGACGTTCGCGAATTCCACCAGCAATGACGCCAGCTCGAAGTCGGAGTTGATGGACGCCGAAGCGCGGAGCACGCCGGCAAGGATGGACGGAGTGGATGGCTTCTGCTTGAGCAGCGCCGACAGCGTGCGCCGGCGTTCATAGTCGGAGGTGAGGCGGCCCACGGCCTTGAAGTACGACTCGCTCGACACGGAATCGACGAAAGCCCGGCTCTCGGCGGCGATGAGGAGCTCCGCGAGCTCGTAGCTCGAGCTCATCGTGGAGGCGGCGATGAAGAACGCCTGGCGCGACTCGGGAGACGTGACGGCTTCGATACCGGCGGACAGCGCTCGCCGTTTCTCGTAATCGGAACTCATGCGCTGCCCCACGGCAATGACGCCGCGCGCGAGCCTGTCGGACATCGGGCCCTTGGCTGCCACCGCCTTGACCAGCTCGGCTCGCTCGTAGTCGGAAGACATGGAGTCGGCAGCCTGGCGCAGGATGCGATCGACATTGGCTTCGCTGAGGCTCGCGTTGCTCAGTAGCGCCATGAAGTACTGACGCTTGGCCCAGTCCGCGTCCATCTGCGAGGTCTCGTCGAGCACGGCGTTCGGGCCTCCCTGCTGGATCAGTAGAGGCACGCGGGACTTGGCCACCATCGCGCTCCGACGCTCGACAGCAAGCAGCATGTTGGCGAGCCATTTATCCCGATCGACGTCGAACCCTTCGGCTCCGTCGATACTCCACCGGTATTCCAGTCCGCGGTTGACGTTCGTGATGCGCAGGCGCCGGCTGTGATCGCCATCGCGCTCCTCGATCTCGACAACGTCGTCCACGGAACGGAAACCAGTGAGGTCCGGACGCACCGCAAAATCACCACGTGCGTCGAGGCGCAGCTCGCAGTCGCCGCGCTTCCAGCGGATGACCGTCGTTTGCGATCCTCGACCGTCGCTGTTGGTCCAGTGCTGGGAGCTCGATGTGCGGCCCGCATTGCGGGACGTCACGCACGGCTGTGCGCCGGCCTGTGGAACGACCATCACGTCCAGCGCGAGAGCTGCGAGGAAGCTGAGTGTTGCCGCGGTCATCGGAGGCTCCGTGTCGTGCTCGAGACAGTTACCGTTGGTTGGCTGCTAAGAAATTAGCATCATGCTAATCTATTAGCATCGAATCGAGTTCCGTCAAGAGGTTTTTTTCCCGTACGGCGGGTCGGGGGTCCCGGTTCCGCCGCCTTAGGCCGGTCCCAGGGCCTGCACGCCAGACCGGCTGACCCGGTGCGAGATCAGCTGCAGGGGTGGCTCGGCCTCATCGCCGATCGTGATGGCCGACCGCAGCGCGTTCCGTCCGCGCTCGATCCCCGACGCATCCCTGGCGTACACGGAGGCGAGTGGTTCGCCAGCGTTCACCCAGTCGCCGGGCTTCGCGGTGACCACGAAGCCAACGGCCGGGTCCACTTCGTCAGCCATCGTCGTGCGACCGCCGCCAAGCGTCACAATGCCACGGCCAACGGCTCGGGGCTCCACTCGTTGCACGAATCCCGCGCGCTGCGCCGTGAACAGCTCGCACGCGGCGGCCTGCGGTAACAGCGACGGGTCATCGAAGACGTCAGGGTTGCCGCCCTGATGCTCGATGATGCGCCGAAACTGCTCCGCCGCCTTGCCGGAATCGATGGCATCGCGCAGCTGTGCCCGCGCCGCAGTGCGATCCGACGCCAGCCCGCCCATCAGCAGCATTTCCGCGGCGAGCGCCATGGTGACCTCGACGAGATCCTCCGGCCCTTCGCCCTTGAGCGTCGCGATGGCTTCCTCGACCTCCAGCGCATTACCGCACGCGCGTCCGAGCGGCCGATCCATCGCGGTGAACAAGGCGACCACCGGACAGCCATGCGCCTCGCCGATACGAATCATCTCGGTCGCGAGCTCGATCTCCTTCTCAAAGGAGCTGAGGAACGCGCCGCTGCCCCGCTTCACGTCGATCACCAGTCCCGTGAGACTCTCGGCAAGCTTCTTACTCATGATGCTGGACGCGATCAGCGGCACCGACTCGACCGTGGACGTGGCGTCGCGCAGCGCGTACATCTTGCGGTCAGCCGGCGCGATCTCGGCCGTCTGGCCCATGAGGACGCAGCCGATGGCCTCGAGCTGCACGCGAGCCGCCGAAAGCGTCAGGTCCGTCCGAAATCCCGGAATCGACTCGAGCTTGTCGAGCGTACCCCCGGTATGTCCCAGCCCGCGCCCGGACACCATCGGAACGGCGACGCCGAGCACTGACACCAGGGGGGCGAGAACGAGGGAGACCTTGTCGCCCACGCCGCCGATGGAGTGCTTGTCGATCCGCGGCTTGCCAAGCGATCCGAGCTCGAAGCGCTGACCGGAGTCCAGCATCGCTTCGGTCAGCGCGGCGGTCTCCGTGCGATCGAGGCCCCGGAGGAAGCACGCCATGAGAAACGCCGACATCTGATAGTCGGGCACGTGACCGGAGGCGTACGCCATGATGAGCGCCCTCCATTCTCCCGCGTCGAGCCTTCCGCCATCACGTTTCCGCTCTATCAGCCGCTGTGCGAGCATTGACCGAATTCAGGTGTAGAAACTATCGTTGGCCGCCCTACCGTCTTTCACCCCGCTCATCGAGGTCGTCTGAACATGCGCGTCGCTCTTGTCGCTGCAACCATTGCATTGTCACGAGTTCTGGTCGCGCAAACGCCGGCGGAACACATCGGCCTCGGCGACAAGGACTTCGAAGCCATGAACGCTGCGGGCGCGTTGGCCCACTATCAAGCGGCGATCGCCATCGACTCGAACAACACGGAAGCGCTGTGGAAGGCGTCCGTCCAATTCATCGATCTGGGCGAGTTCAACGACGCGGCCCGCGACAGCCTGTACCGACTGGGTGAGCAGTACGCGCGTCGCGCAGTGCAATCGAACCCCAAGTCCTCGATGGCGCACTTTGCGCTCGCCAAGTCCATCGGACGCCGGGCGCTGTCGCTCGGCAAGCGCGACCGGGTGAAGTATGCCGGCGAAGTGCGCAAGGAAGCCCTGGAGGCGCTACAGCTGGACTCGGCCAATGCCGGCGCGCTCCACGTCATGGGGATGTGGCACGCGAACATCATGCGTCTCAGCGGCTTCTCGCGCTTCATGGCCAAGAACCTGCTCGGCGGAAAGACCTTCGACGAAGCCAACTGGAATGATGCGGCGCGGTTCCTGGAACGCGCCGTCGCGATCGAGCCGCAACGCATCGTACACCGGCTGGACCTGGCCGGCGTGTATCGCGACCGCGGCGAAAAAACGAAGGCGCGGCAGGAGTACGAGACAGTCGCACGACTCGGTCTCCGCGACTACAACGACAAGTCGTACAAGGCGCAGGCCGAGCGTGAGCTCGCCGAAATGCGCTAGACGCGCGAGTCGAGTTCGTGTTCCTGCTCGCGGCTACTGTGGCGCCGCGAAAACCGTCGGCGCGCGTGGTGGAGCTCCTCGCGAAGGTCATCCCAGGCATCACGCGTGCGGCGGACGCCGCGTCGGACGCCGCGGCGCACACCACGCCCGATGTCTCGGCGCGTGTCGGCGCCGGACTGCGGGGCCAGGACAAGCGCGAGGCCCGCGCCGAGTACGAGGCCCACCGCGATGCCGCTCACCAGTGCACGGCCTGAATTCGTCCTGCGCGGCATGTCGGGCGGCGCATACCGAGGAGTGACCCCGGGCACTGCGGGTTTGTGCCGTTTGGCGGCAGCCTTACCGGCGTAGGCCATGGAATTACCTCACGATTTGGTAAGGAATTTGCTGAGTTAGGCCCAGACTTTTTGGCTTCGCTCGAGTCCGCCCTTGTGAGGGCGGCGCCGGTCGCGCGAGGCGGAAGGCACACGCCCACGACTCGTCTGACGTATGATACCCACCGTCAATCTGCCACATCAGCACGTTGCCTCGTCAAAGAGGGCCCGAATGAGTACGAACGGGAAGACGGTCTTGCTCGTCGAGGATAACGAGGACAATCGCATCGTCTATTCCACCATCCTTCGGCACTTTGGCTACGTCGTGACGGAGGCTTTGAATGGAGAAGAGGGCATCGCGAAGGCGCGGTCCGAACGTCCCGACCTGATCCTGATGGACATTTCGATCCCGATCATCGATGGCTGGGAAGCGACGCAGGTTTTGAA
>DASTVV010000079.1:0-2522 GCA_035758925.1 Gemmatimonadaceae bacterium | reverse complement strand
GGTGAGCCTGATTGGGCGGCGCTGCCCGTGGACACCCCGGTATCGGTGCAGCGACTGCTGCACCGCTGTCTCACGAAAGAGCCAAAGGATCGGTTGTCTGACATCGGCGTCGCGAGACTCGAGATTCGCGATGCATCCGACGGGGCGCGGTCGCGTGAGGCTGTACGGCAAGTCGCCGGTGCGCCGCGCACGCCGCGACCGTGGTGGATGCTGGCCGCGGGCGTTGTTGGCGGTGCGATGGCCGCGGCGATCGCTGCGTGGCAAATGTGGCCGACACCGGCGCCACTTCCGGCGCTGAGGCTAGCGATCGAGTGGCCGGATGGACTGACATGGGCGGGACCGAGCGGACCGGGCCTGGCCATCTCTCCCGATGGCACGCGTGTCGCCTACGTCGCCGTCAGCGGAAACTCGGGGCCGCAAATTTGCGTTCAGGATCTTCGCAGCGGAGAGATGCGTGTCGTCTCGTCAACGGATTCGCCATACAACCCCTTCTTCTCCCACGACAGCACGCAGATCGGATTCGTCGTGAATGGAAAGCTGTGGCGAGCGCCAGTCATCGGAGGAACACCGTTCGAGATCGGAACCATCGACGTCAACGATCGAGGAGTGGCGTGGTCTGATGACGGCTTCATCTATTCTGGGGGAGGAGCGGGAATCTCACGGATCTCAGAATCGGGCGGTACGAGAGAGCAGATCACATCGATCGATAAATCCGCCGGCGAAGTCGCTCACCGGTTTCCAGCCATCGTCCCGGGTGGACGCGGAGTGCTCTTCACCGTCTTTAAAGGTTCGCTGGAAGAGTCTCGGGTCGCTGTTGTCGATGTAGCGACAAAGAAATGGCGCGTCCTGCTCGATCGGACGGGACACGCTCCGATCTACGTGCCGACCGGTCACCTCGTGTATCTCAGAGCCGGCGTACTCATGGCCGCAGCATTCGATGCATCGCGCCTTGAAGTCACCGGCGCTTCCATACCCGTGATGTCCGGCGTGCTCTATAACAATGGTGGCGCGGGGCACTTCGCCGTGTCCTCGGGCGGCATGATGGCGTACATGCCGGACTCGGGAACTCGCCCCCAGGCCGATCTCGTCTGGGTCGACCGCACGGGCCGTACCAGTGCAACCGATCTTCCGCGTGGTCCTTACAGCGGGCCCGAGCTGTCACCGGACGGCACTCGAGTGGCGCTTGAATCCTCAACGTCACTCGGCCGGCAAAGCATCGTCATCTGGGACTTCGCTCGACGCACGCTGACGCCGATCACTCGCGACACGAGTGTCAGCGAAGACCCGATGTGGACGGCGAATGGCACGACCGTGCTGTTTACGTCACGCCAGCAGCTCGGCACGCTGGGTCGTCTTTTTCGACAGCGCGCGGACGGCGCCGGCGCGCCGACGCAGATCACAAGCGGGTCGCTGAAACAGGTTTACGCGAGCGGTGGAGAATACCCGGCCGCCGGGCTGTCCGAGACAAGCATTCTCTATGCGGTCGCTGGCACAGACGCGGATGGGATCAAGCAGCTGGACCTGACGACGGGCGCATCTCAAATGGTCGTGCCACAGGGTCGCACGGCCCGGCTTTCCCCCGATGGACGCTGGCTGGCTTATCGCCTGACAGAGTCGGGATTGCCCCAGATCTACGTCAGCCCGTATCCCAATGTGGCGAGCGCGCGCTGGCAAGTGTCGAACGGCTCTACGAGTACGCCTCGATGGTCGCGCGACAGCACTGAACTGTATTACCGGGGCCTTGGCTCGAATCGGTCGCACATGTACGTTCTGAAGGTCGGTGCCGGTACCACGCTCGATGGCGCGCGTCCGCAGGTCGTCCTCGACGTACCGGACTCCGGCAGCGACGTGCTGGTGCAGTTCGACGTTGCGCCGGACGGGCGATTCCTGCTCCTCAAAGGAGTGCCGCAGCAGGCGCCGATTCCTCACGTGATCGTCAACTGGTTCGACCTCTTGAGGCGCGCGATGCCGGCCGATGCGCAGGCAACCAAGTGACAGCAACTTGCGCCGCACGACTTTGATAGCCGTCCTTTTCGTCGCGGCCATTCTCGTTTCGCTCGCAGCGTTCGTTCGGCTGTTCGAGCCTCGTTTTGCATTCTTCCCGTCCACTGGTGAAAGCGTCACCCCACGTGATTATGGCGTCGACTATCAGCCACTCACGGTCGAGACGCGTGATGGACAGAAGTTGCGAGGATGGCGACTGCGTGGACCGGAGGTTCGTGCGCGAATTCTCTATTTTCACGGCAACGGTGGAAATCTGTCGGTGTGGGCGCCGATTGTCACGGGCATTGCGCGCCGCGGCTTCAGCGTGTTCGCGTTCGACTATCGAGGGTATGGCCTGAGCACAGGTCGTCCGACCGAGCAGGGGCTGTACCGCGACGTCGATGCGATCATCGACCAATTTTGGGCTTCGCCGGCAGATGATGGCGCGCCGGTCGTGTACTGGGGGCGTTCGTTGGGTGTGGCAATGGCGACGTATGCGGCGACTATCCGCAAACCAGATGGTGTGATTCTGGAAGCCG
>DASTVV010000078.1:0-12373 GCA_035758925.1 Gemmatimonadaceae bacterium | reverse complement strand
GGTTGCTTTCAGCATGTGGGGATGTCTTTGTGGTTCGAGGCTGTGAGGCCGAAGCCAACACTGCTGCAAACAACAGCGGAATTCACGCAGAGGTTTTCGACCCCTATCGATGCGTTTACTCGATTGGCGAACGCGGCAATCCGGTCGATCTTCTCGTCGGGTTCTTCGCGCCATCGAGTTGGTATGTCGGAAAGCTAACCATTCATGCGATGTTCGCTGCTCATGCCTCCGGTTGGGTACAGCTGGGCGAGGAGGCGGAGGTCAATTGGGGCCAGGGACCACAGTGCGGAGCCTTTGCTGCGTGTATTGCTCTTATCGGCGGGTTCTCAGGGGCGACTGGCGATCCTGATGTGAATGGACTTTATACCGACCAGTATCGCGCGGCAGGTATGACGCCCTCTGGCTCGGGATTGTTCCACATCAACTTCAAGGGCACGGTGGGGGTGTTGGCCAACGTGGTTGGGCCGTCCACTCCGGCTGCGGGCTACACGTATGCTTGGCAGGCTGACGTCAACATCGACACGTTGTCCTATCGATATCAGTGGTACGTGGATGCGAGTCCTGTGAGCGGTGCTACGAATCGGAGTTTTCTCACGGTGTTTTTGGACGAGTCCGGGACACAGCACCAGATTACGGTCGTGGCGACTCTAATGGATGGGACGACGCAGACGAAGTCGCAGGTCGCCACAGTCCAAATGAACGCCATCGTCAGCGGTCCCACGTGGATCGATCCAGGCGCGACCGGCACTTGGGAGGCATCAGCGTATGGCGCGAGACTTCCCCTGGCTTCCTGTCAGTGGTGGCTTGATGGCACCGTGATATCAGAGGGCAGTTGTACCCTTCAGCACACTTTCGATACCGGCCCAGACAACCATGTGTTGAGCGTCTACGTAACGGACGCGCGAGGAGTAGGAGCTTCATCATCAGGGCTGAGTATCCACGTGAGCGGCGACCCAGGCTGTCAACCTCCGAACTGTTACGAGACACTCAGGGCGCCGAGGCGCGACACGCTGGTCAGAAGGAAACCGGTCTCCTAGCGATAGAACCGCCCGCAAGTCACCGCGTGGCCACGCATGACACGGCTGCGCCCGCGAATCGTACACGTGCCTCTTAATACGGGCACCCCTTGTCGACCACCTGACTTCGGTCCAGCCACTTTGCGATTTTGGCGGTTGCAGTTGTCAGCGAGAGAAGGAAAGTCCGGCACCCGCTTTGACGCCACCGCCATCCGGATCGAGCAGCACCTCGCCGCGCAGCATTGCCAGCTGCAGGCCCAGGCCGACCACCTGCGCAAACGCCGGCAATCGACCGAGCCCGGCGCTGCCGAGCCTGTGACGCAGGACGAGCGACGGTGATCCCAGGAGTCCGAGGTTCACGCGCGAGATCGGATAGGTATAGCGCTGGTCGATGTAGAGCAGCTGATCGCCGCCCATGTCGAGCAGGTCGTCGAACGCGAGCGTTCCGGGTCCGCCGAGATACGCGAACCGCTGCGCGGGGGTCGTGTCGCCGAACGTCGTCACCCAGTGGGTCTCCAGCCTGTACTGCTGCTCGCCAAATGTCTGGAACGCGACGTTCAGGTCGGAGGTGAACTGGACGAACGTGCCCTCGAGGGGAGACTCGAAACCGATCTCACCACGGGTGCGCAGTCGGACCGCGAGTCCCTGCGGTTCCCACTGCAGTCCGGCGCCGACGAGCGCTGACGAAACAGTGCCGTCGTTGATCGGAGGGTTCGGACGTAACATTCCGAGACTATCGGTGCGGCCGAAGATGCTCCAGGGGCCGCCCAGAGCGCCGAGCGACGGTCCCACGGACCACGCCCGTTCGGAGAGTCCGCCGACGAACGGCTCGAACTGCGTGTCGGTCCACTCCCAGCTCCGGTGCAGCGTGAGCTCGGCGCGGTCAGCGCGGTAGTAGTTCCTGGTATCGCGACCCGTCACGAAGGCGGCCAGCGAGTTGACCGGGTCCGACCAGATCCAGTCGTCGTTGCTGAACGTCCCTCGAGCGGCGTCCACCTCGAGCCGCGACTTGCGCGACAGCTCGAGCCCGGCGCCGATCGATGGATCGACCTTCCCCAGGTTTGACCGATACGACGCCAGCACGTCTGCCTGACCGCGGCTGCCGCCGAAGGAGAGCTCCGGACCATACGGCACCGAAGCGCCGTTCACCCGATCGTAGGGCGTGAACCGCAATCCGAAGAGCCCGGGCAGCACTACGGCCGGCGACACATCGGGGTGGAGCGAGACGTAGGCGAGCTGGTAGCCGCCCCCGGTGCTCTTGATGGAGAACGTGTTGTCGCGATAGGAGGTCGTGCCGTGCACGATAACGCCGAGGGCTGATCCGTACACGCCGCCGCCGATGGCGATGGCGCGTCCACTGATCAGGGCGCCGGGTCGCACGAACAGGTCGGCGTCGACGACGATGACGTCGCCGTTCACGAAGCCGGAGATTGCCGTGGTGCGGCCCAGGACGATCAGCGGTTCGGTGACGCGCTCGCCTCGCTGAATCGTGAACCAGCCGGTGTCGGGCTCCACCAGCCGGTGGGGTTGGCTCAATGATCGCCGGAGCAGCGGTCCGCTCGATCCGGGACCCACGTCCGCCACCGTGACGGTCACCTGCGCTCGCGCCGCCGATCCACACAGCGCGAGTAACAGCGCGACGCGCCTCGCCGTCACGAAGCGAGGTCCAGGAAATTCCGCAGCAGTGTCTTGCCGTCTGGCGTCATGATGGATTCGGGGTGGAACTGCACGCCCCAGACGGGATGCGCGTGGTGCCGAAATGCGTGTACCTCGGAGGGATCGTCCTCGGCGCGCGCCAGGACCGTGAGCTCCGCCGGTAACGTCGCCGACTCCACGACGAGGGAGTGATAGCGCATCACCTGCATCGGATTCGGCAAACCCTGAAACAATCCCTTGCCGTCGTGGCGGACGCGCGACGTCTTGCCGTGCATCACTTTGGTCGCGCGAACGACGCGCCCGCCATACGCCTCTCCAATCGCCTGGTGGCCCAGGCAGACGCCGAGCGTGGGGATGGACGCGCCCCAGCGACGCACCAGCGGAACGGAAATTCCCGCCTGCGCCGGCGCGCACGGACCGGGCGAGATGACGATGGCGTCGGGCGCGAGCTCGCCGATCTCCTCGAGGCCGATCTCATCGTTGCGGCGCACGATCATTTCGGCGCCAAGCTCGCCCAGGTACTGGACGAGGTTGAACGTGAACGAGTCGT
Organism: Gemmatimonadaceae bacterium; assembly: GCA_035758925.1. Taxonomy (GTDB): domain Bacteria; phylum Gemmatimonadota; class Gemmatimonadetes; order Gemmatimonadales; family Gemmatimonadaceae; genus DASPMP01. Next base: position 9,151 of record DASTVV010000078.1, on the reverse strand, counting down.
AGTTGTCGATGACGAGAATCATGCTCGCGGATGATAACGCCGATGCACCTGCCGCAGATACTCTCGGTCCACGTGCGTGTAGATCTGCGTGGTGGAGATATCGGCATGGCCAAGCATCTCCTGTACCGCGCGGAGGTCGGCGCCGCCTTCCAACAGGTGCGTCGCGAACGAATGCCGCAGGGTGTGCGGCGAGACCGCTTTCGTGATTCCAGCGCGGTCGACGTATTTCCGGAGAATCTTCCAGGCGCCCATGCGGGACAGCGGTTCGCCGCGGGCGTTGAGAAACAGGATGCCCTTGCCGCTGCCGCGCTCGAGTCGTGTCCGTAGCTCGCGCACGTAGATGGCGAGCGAGCCGATCGCGCTGCGACCGATGGGCACGAGGCGCTCCTTGCTGCCCTTGCCGAACACGCGGACCAGGTGGTCGTCCAGAAGCAGATCCTTGACGCCGATTCCGATCCACTCGGAGACGCGGAGTCCCGCGCCGTAGGCCAGCTCCAGCATGGCGCGGTCGCGGAAGTACAGCGGGTCGTCCATCGTTGGCGCGGCGAGGAGCTTGCGGATCTCGTCCACCGAGAGCACTTCGGGGAGCGTGTGCCAGCGCCGCGGCGTATCCAGCCGCTCGCTTGGATCACGGACGACGTGACCATCGCCCACCAGGAAGCGGAAGTAGCTGCGGACCGCCGAAACATTGCGGCGGATCGAAGAGGGCGAGAGTCCCAGATCCTTCAACTGGTAAACGAACTCGCGAAGCATCCTCGGGGTGACGTCCACCGGTCCCGGCGCACCCTTGATCAGCGCAAAGTCCGCGAAGCGCGCGGTGTCCCGCGCGTAGGCTTCCTGTGTGCGGCTGGACGATCCCTTCTCGAGTGCCAGAAAGTCGCCGAAGCGCTCGAGGAGATACGGGCGGAGTCGAGGATCGGGGGAAGACGTCACGATGCCTTTCGACGAAGGCGGACAAAGAGCCACGCAGCGACCGCCAGCAGCACCACGATGACGGCGATGAGCGTCGCCGTCGACCCCAGCTGACCGATTGCCTGGCGCAGCCTCGGCCAGTCGGCCCCGACACGAAAGGCGGTGTACGTGATCAACCCATACCAGATGCCGGACGCGATCGCGATCATCGCCGCAGTCCTGAACTTTGGCAGACGCAGCGCTCCAGCCACGACGGGCACCAGGGCGCGCACCCCCGGAATGAACCGACTGATGAACACTGCCGGCTCGCCGTAACGCAGGAAGAGCGACCGGAGTCGCGCGTCGGTGCTCTGCGCGTGCTTGCCGCCCATGCGTCGTTCCACGCGATCCGCTCCGTACTTTCGTCCCAGTGCGTAGACGATCATCGCGCCGCTCACGCTACCGACCCAGGTCGCGAGGAAGACGCCGATGGCCGTGCCAGTCCCCTGTGCAGCGACGAAGCTGCCGAAGGCCAGGACCACGTCCGACGGAAACGGGGGGAAGAGATTCTCGAGCAGCGCGACCGAGGACATGACGGCGTAAAGTGTCCCCGGCGACAGCGTGACCAGCCAATCCAGCAGCGACTGCACGGGACCGCCGCGGCGTCAAGCCGTGCGGAGCATCGCGATCGCGACGCAGGCAATCCCTTCCCCGCGTCCGATCCAGCCCATGCCCTCGTTGGATTTGGCTTTCACGCTCACCAGACCGATGTCGATCCCGAGCGCCTCTGCCAGCCGACGACGCATCTCGTCGCGGTGCTCACCCATGCGCGGCGACTCCGCGATGATGGTGACGTCCGTCTGCTCGATGCCGAAGCCCTTCTCACGCACGCGCCGCGCGGTCGCCCGCAGCATCTCCACGGAATCGCGGCCCGCATTGCGAGGATCGCGGTCCGAAAACATGTCACCGATGTCTCCCATGGCCGCCGCGCCGAGCAGCGCGTCGGTGATCGCGTGACACACGGCGTCGCCGTCCGAATGGCCGTGCAGGTGGTTGTCGAACGGGATCCGGACGCCGCCAAGGATCAAGGGACCGGGCGGCTGGAACGTATGCGAGTCGTAGCCAAGGCCGACGCGGATCACGCCGCGTGCGCCGGCTCGCCCAGCGGCAGGATGGTGTAGTCCTGACGCCGACGCGCAGCGATGAAGCCGGCGTCGCGAATCAGCCGTTCCATCTCGCCCGTGGTCGTGCGGTGCGTAGTGTTGGCCGCCGAGACCACGTTCTCCTCGATCATCAGGGAGCCAAAGTCGTTGCAGCCGAACCGCAGGGCGATCTGGCCGATCTTCATTCCCATCGTGACCCAGCTTGCCTGCAGGTTGGGCACGTTATCAAGCGCGATCCTCGCGATCGCGACCGTGCGGAGGTAGTCCACGGCGTCCGTCTTGGGCATGTGCGACATCGTGGGCGTGTTCTCCGGCTGCAGCGGCCAGCAGATGAACGCGGTGAACCCGCCCGTCCGCGCCTGCACCTCGCGCACGCGCTGCAGGTGCTCCAGGCGCTCGGCCAGCGTCTCGCCGATGCCGTACATCATCGTCACGGACGTCTTCATGCCTTCCTGGTGCGCGATCTCCATGATCTCGAGCCAGCGATCGGCTCCCGCCTTCTTCTTCGCCACCAGGTCCCGCACGCGCTGCACCAGGATTTCGCCACCACCCCCCGGAATCGAATTGAGGCCCGCTTTCATCAACTCGCGGATAATCTCGCGCGCGTCCATCCGAAACGTCTTCGCGAAGAAATCCACCTCGCTGGGCGAGAATCCATGTATATGAATCGGATGGTTGCGCTTGATATATGTGAGGAGATCCAGGTACCACTCAAATGGTATGTAAGGATTGTGGCCGCCCTGCATGAGGATCTGGACGGCGCCAAGCTCCTTGGCCTCGTCGATCTTCCTGCCGATGTCCTCGAACGACAGCGTCCAGCCCTCGGCGTGCTTGGGTCGGCGATAAAAAGCGCAGAACCCGCAGTCCGCAACGCACACATTGGTGTAATTGATATTACGATCGACTATGTACGTGACGGTGTTGTGAGGGTGCTTTGTCTGACGAACGCGATCCGCCTCGGCGCCCAGCTCGAGCAGCGGCGCGTTCGCGTAGAAGTCCAGCAGATCCCGAGTCATGAGTTCACCCCTGTTTGGCCATTGCGCTACGCCGCCAAAAACGACAGAGATCCATTCGGAACCCGACCTGCAGCCACGAGCCGCCGGAAGAACTCCGTGAGGCCCGCCAGGTGTCCGTACGACAATCCGTAATCCAGTCCCGACAGGTACCCGAGGCACGCCGAGCGACTGACGCCCGTCGCGAGCGCGGCTTGTGCCGCCAGCGGCTCGAGATGCTTCAGTCCCCAGTTTCGCGACGCGATCAGGCTGGCGTGCACGTCGAGCGCGGCGCGAGCATCGATGGCCCGTTGCGCCACCCACACGGCGAACACGAAAGGCAGGTCCGTCCAGTTCTTCCACTCCGCGCCCAGGTCGTACGCGTAGCGATAGCCCAGCCGGTCGAGCAGCTCGTCGCGGTCATCGGCGTGCTGCAGGTGAGTTCCCAGACGCAGCGCGGCATCGCCGATGACGAGGCGTGCATCGTGGTCCTCGACGCCAAAGCGCGCGATGTCCGTCAGCTCCGCGTCAGCCGGAACGAACGCCGGCTTGGCGTCCCAGACGTGATCGAACAGCAGCTCGAGTAACGCGACGCTCGTCATGGAGCTCCGGCTGACCAGCACGCGCCGGCCGCGCAGCTCTGACGCGGGACGCTTGGCGAACAGCATCACGCTGCGCACGGGCCCGTCGCAGGAGATCGCGAGATCCGGGAGCAGCAGGTAGCGCTGCGAGTCGCGCGCGTACTCCACGGCGGAGATCACGCTGACATCCAGCGCGCCCGTCGCCATCTGGCGATTCAGCGCGCTGGGAACGCCATCGACGATCTCACCCGCCAGCGGAACGATGCCGCGGTCGATCGCCCCGTAGACCGGATAGCAGTTGACGTACGGAATCCGGCCGACGCGCATCATGCGGCTTTCACGGCCGACAGCGGGGGGCCGCCGTCGTCGAAGGTGCGAACGATGTTGTAGAAGGAGTCGCGCTCCGCGGGCACCTTCCCCGCGCCGCGGATGAGCCTGAGGATCTCGTCCAGCGACATGGCTTGGGCGGTGTGCGCGCCAGCCTCGTGGTAGATCTTCTCGCGTACCACCGTGCCCTCGAGGTCGTTGACGCCAAAGTGGAGCGCTGTCTGCGAAAGGAACGGCGTGACCATGATCCAGTGCGTCTTCACATGGGGCACGTTGTCGAAAAACAGCCGGCCCACCGCGAGGTTGCGCAGGTCGTCGAAGCCGCTCGTCGCCGTTCCCTGTCGGTGGAGCGTCTCACCCAGCTCGTTGTTGTCGGGGTGATACGCGAGCGGGATGTAGGCCAGAAAACCGCCCGTCTTGTCCTGGAGGTCGCGTAACATCGACAGGTGCTCGATGCGGTCCTCGAAGGACTCGACGTGACCGTAAAGCATGGTGCAGTTGGTGCGGATCCCGAGCTCGTGTGCCGTTTGGTGCACCGCGAGGTAATCCTCCGCCGCCAGCTTGCGATCCGCGATGGTGGCGCGCACCGCCTTGCTGAAGACCTCGGCACCGCCGCCGGGCATCGTGTCGAGCCCCGCTTCGCGCAGCGCGATGAGGACGTCGCGCACCGACATCTTGTCCACGCGCGCGATGTGGGCGATCTCCACCGCGGTCAGCGCCTTGATATGGACGTTCGGGTGATGCTGCTTCAGCGCGCGGAACATCGTGACGTAGTACTCGAGCGTCGCGTGCATGTCCAAGCCGCCGACGATATGGAACTCGCGCGTGAGCCCGTCCTTCGCGTGGGCCGCCTCCGCCAGCGTTTGCTCGAGGGTGTACCGGTACGCGCCGTCTTCTTTGGGCAGGCGCGCGTACGAGCAGAACACGCAGGTCTTTCTGAGGATGCAGACGTTCGTCGGGTTGATGTGCTGGTTGGCCGCGAACGTGACGCGATCGCCATAGCGCGCGCGATTGACGGCGTCGGCCATGCTGCCAATGGCGAGCAGGTCGGGCGACCGGAACAGCTGGACGCCGTCTTCGCGCGTGAGGCGCTCGCCATGCTCGATTTTCTCCGCGATGGGCAGCAGCGCGGGATCGCCTACGATCGACCGGTTCACTGCCGCGCGAACAGGCACTCAGCCCTCGAAGCGTCGAATCGCCAGAGACACGTTGTGACCGCCGAATCCAAAGCTGTTCGAGAGCGCCATCCTGACGTCGCGCTTGACGGACGTGTTCGGCGTGTAGTTGAGATCCAGCTCCGGATCGGGCGTCTCATAGTTGATGGTAGGAGGCACCGTGCAGTCCTGCACCACCAGCGCGCAGATGATGAACTCGACGGCACCGGCGGCGCCGAGCATGTGACCCGTGGCGGACTTGGTCGAGCTGACGTTGACGTCCTTGGCGCGGTCGCCGAAGACCGCCTTGATGGCCTTGGTCTCGTTCAGGTCGTTCGCGGGGGTCGACGTGCCGTGCGCGTTGATGTACTGGATATCCCCCACGCCCACCTTGGCGTCGTTGAGCGCGCGACGCATGGCGCGCTGTGCCCCTTCGCCTTCCGGCGCAGGCGCGGTGAGGTGATAGGCGTCTCCCGTGGCGCCGTACCCGACGATCTCCGCGAAGATCTTGGCGCCGCGCTTCTGCGCGTGCTCCAGCTCCTCGAGAATCACGACACCAGCGCCCTCGCCCATCACGAACCCGTCGCGCGTGGCGTCGAACGGCCGCGATGCGGTCGCCGGTGATTCATTGCGTTCCGAGAGTGCCTTCATGTTGGCGAAGCCACCGATCGCCATCGGCGTGACCGTCGCCTCGGAGCCGCCCGTGATCACGATGTCGGCATCGCCGTACTGGATGGTGCGAAACGCGTCGCCGATCGCGTGCGCACTGGTCGAGCAGGCGCTGACCGTGGCGTAATTGGGCCCCTTGGCGTTGAACCGCATGGACACGAGGCCCGCCGCGATGTCCGCGATGAACATCGGAATGAAGAACGGGCTGATCTTGCTCTGGCCGCGCTCGCGGTAGACGTCGTGCTGTTCCTCGAAGCTCTTGAGGCCGCCGATGCCGCTGCCGAGGATCACGCCGACCCGATCCGGGTCCACATCGTTCGCGCCGTTGTCCAGGCCAGCCTGCTTCATCGCCTGTACGGACGCCGCGATGGCGTACTGCGCGTACCAGTCCGCGCGCTTGGCTTCCTTGCGCTCCATGTACTGCAGCGGGTCGAAGCCCTTGACCTCGCACGCGAACCGGACCGGCCACGTCGATGCGTCGAACTTCGTGATGTTGCCCGCGCCCGAGGCCCCGGAGATCAATGCACGCCAGGTCGTCGCCACGTCGTTTCCGACGGGCGTGAGCGCCCCCATGCCAGTGACGACGACCCGACGTTTCACTTCGCGGCAGCCTTCTTCTGGTTCAGATATCCGATGGCATCGCCAACGGTGCGAAGCTTCTCGGCATCTTCGTCCGGGATGTCGATGTTGAATTCCTTCTCGAACTCCATGACCAGCTCGACGATGTCGAGACTGTCGGCTCCGAGATCCTCGATGAAGCTGGCGTCGTCAGTGAGCTTTTCGCGCTCGACGCCAAGCTCCTTCTCGATGATGTCACGGACTCGTTGTGCGTTTTCGGCCATGGGTTGTTTTCCTCAGTCGGGTTATAGTGCGAGAAATCTAAGTAAAACCATGCGGCAACGTCACATGACCATGCCGCCGTCCACCACGAAAACCTGTCCGGTGATGTACGCCGCGTGCTCCGATGCCAGGAAGGCCACGGTGCCCGCGATGTCGCTCGGCGAACCGAGCCGCTCGAGCGGTATTTGCTTCGACAATGTCTCGCGGGCCTCGGCGGTCATCGCGGCGGTCATGTCCGTCTCGATGAACCCCGGCGCGACCACATTCGCCAGGATGTTGCGCGACGCCAATTCCTTGGCGACCGACTTCGTCAGGCCGATGAGGCCGGCCTTGCTCGCGGCGTAGTTCGCCTGGCCCTTGTTGCCAACGAGGCCCACGACGCTGGCGATGTTGATGATGCGTCCCCAGCGACGCTTCATCATGCCGCGACTGGCCGCGCGGGTCGCCACGAACGCGGCCTTGAGGTTGGCGTCGAGCACCGCGTCCCAGTCGTCGTCCTTGAGACGCATCAGCAGGTTGTCGCGCGTGATGCCGGCGTTGTTCACGAGGATGTCGAGCGCTCCAAACGACTTCTCCACTTCCTCCACGAGCGCCTGCACTGCCGCCGCATTGCCGACGTCACACCCGAAGCCGCGCGCATTCTTCAGGCTTGCGGCCACCGTTGCGGCGTTTGCCGCATCGCGCCCCACGATCGCGACGTTGGCTCCACAGTCTGCCAGCGTCTGCGCGATGGCCCGACCGATGCCGCGCGTACTGCCGGTGACGAGCGCCGTTCGGCGCGAAAGATCGATCTGCATCAGGCAGCCATCGCGAGCAATTGGTTCACTTCTGCAACGGTACCGCAGGTCATGGTCTTGAGATTCGGCGCGATCTTTTTCACGAGTCCCGTGAGGACGCTTCCCGGCCCCATCTCCACGTACAGCGCGTCCGGAAAGCGCTCGGCGATCGCGGCGATCTCGTCCGTCCAGCGCACGGGACTCGTCAGCTGCTCGAGAAGAAGTTGGCGAGCGCGGCCCGCCTTCGTCACCGCCTCGGCGTTGACATTGGCATAGACGGGGAATCGCGGATCGGCAAGTGTCGTAGCATCAACAGCTTTGGTGAGTCCATCTAAAGCTGTTTCCATGAGGGCTGAGTGAAATGCTCCGCTCACATTCAGCTTGATGGCGCGCTTGGCGCCTGCCTCTTTCGCGAGGGCCATGGCCCGCTCGACACCGGCCGCCTCGCCGCTGACTACGAGCTGCCCGGGACAATTGTAATTGGCCGGCGACACGAGACCGGCTTCCTTCGTCGCGCGCGCGCAGATGGACTCGATCGGCTCATTGAGGTCGCCCAGCAGCGCCGCCATGGTGCCTGGGCGACGAACACCACTCTCGTACATCAGCTCGCCCCGGCGACGCACCAGGCGAAGGGCATCTGCCAGCTGGAACGTTCCCGCAACGCAGTAGGCAGTGAACTCACCGAGCGAGTGCCCCGCCGCGGCCCGCACCAGTGGAGCCAGCCGGCCGGACGTCGCCGCCCACACCGCGGCGCCGTGGGCGAGAAGCGCGGGCTGCGCGTTGTGCGTGAGCGTGAGCTCTTCCGCCGGTCCCTCAAAACAAAGTTGCGACAGCGCCACGCCGAGGGCGGCGTCGGCTGCCTCGAACACTGCTCGCGCCTCCGGAAGCGTGTCGTACAGGTCCTTCCCCATTCCGGGCTTCTGGGAGCCTTGCCCCGGAAACAGCAGGACGACGTTCATAAAAGCGACTTGTCGGCTTGTCGGGTGCGTGTGTCGTGTCGGGATTCAGAAGCGGACGACCATCGCGCCCCACGTAAACCCGGCGCCAAACGCGACGAGCAGCACATTGGAGCCCTCGCCGATGACGCCATTCTCCAGCGCTTCGTCCAGCGCGATCGGAATCGACGCCGCCGAGGTATTGCCATACCGGTCGACGTTCACGTAGACCTTGTCCATCGGGATGCCCGCGTGCTTGGCCGTGGCCTCGATGATCCGGATGTTGGCCTGGTGCGGAATCATCAGATCGATGTCCGTGGACGTCAGCTTTGCATCGTCCAGCGCGCGCGTGGCGGCGTCCGACATCGAGCGCACCGCGTGCTTGAAGACTTCACGGCCGTTCATCCGGATGAACTGTGTGCGGTCGGTCAGGACATCGGCGCTGAAGGGCCGCACGGCACCGCCAGACGGCCGGCAGAGCAGATCGCCGAGAGTGCCGTCACTCCGCACATACGACGAGAGAATGCCCTTGTGCTGCTTGGAGCGCTTGAGAATCGCGGCACCCGCGCCGTCTCCGAAGAGCACGCACGTGGACCGATCCTGCCAGTCCGTGATGGCGCTCAACTTCTCGACGCCAACCACGAGACACGTTTCGACGTTGCCGAGCGCCATCATGCCTTCGGCGACCGTGCAGCCGTAGATGAACCCCGAGCATGCGGCGCCAACGTCGAATGCCGCCGCACGGCTGGCACCCAGCGCGGCCTGAAGATCCACCGCCGCCGAAGGCAGCAGTCGATCCGGCGACGCCGTGCCGACTATGATC
>DASTVV010000013.1:0-21464 GCA_035758925.1 Gemmatimonadaceae bacterium | reverse complement strand
AACTTCACGATGAAGGGTAGAACGTCGACGATCGGCTGCCACGAAGAGCCGACCGCCTTCACCCGCGCGGCGTCGACCGCCAGCGCCATCGGCGCGGGCACGCCCAGCTGCTGATACGGCACCAGCCCCACCATCACGCCTGACACCAGGACGTAGAGCACGGTGCAGATCAGCAGCGAGCCGATGATTCCGCGCGGCATGTCGCGTTGCGGATCGCGGGCTTCCTGCGCCGCTGTCGAGACGGCGTCGAATCCGATGTAGGCGAAGAAGATGATGCCGCCGCCACGGAGAATCCCGCTCCAGCCGAACTCCCCGAATGTGCCGGTGTTCGGCGGCACCAGGGGATGCCACAGGTCGGGCTTCACGAAAAAGCTCCCGACGGCGATGAAGACAGCCAGCACGCCGAGCTTGATGATCACGATGATCGTGTTGGTCCGCGCGGACTCCTTCACGCCGACGACGAGGAGTGCCGTGATGACGAGAACCACGAACGCAGCCGGCAGATTCGTCGGCGGCGACGTGAAGCGGGCCGGGACGGAGATTCCCAGCTCCTCGAGCACCGACACCGCGGTTGCGCCCCAGCCGAGCGCGACGGAAGCGGACGAGAGCGCGTACTCGAGCACGAGGTCCCACCCGATGATCCAGGCGGCCAGCTCGCCAAGCGTTGCGTACGCGTAGGTGTACGCCGATCCGGCGACTGGAATCATGCTGGCCAGCTCGGCGTAGCACAGACCCGCGAGCGCGCAAACGAAGCCGGCCAGGATCATGGAGAGAATGAGGCCGGGCCCGGCGTTCTGTGCCGCCACGGTGCCGGTGTACACGAAAATGCCGGCCCCGATGACCGCGCCGATCCCGAGCAGGACAAGCCCGCCGGGACCGATGACGCGACGGAGATGGCCGGCCTCGGAATCGGCCACGAGCTGGGCGAGCGGCTTCCGGTGCATTGTATGATAATTTGTATGTGTGTTTGTATACAGAACCGGCGAATATATGGCTGGCGATGTGGCGCGCAAGATTGGAGGCGCGCCGTCGCTCAGACCGGTATACTTCGACGTATGCCCGCCCGACCTCGCCGGAAGCCCACCGCCCGGACGCCCGGGTCACTCGCGAGCGCGCCCCATGGCTCGCGTCCCGATCAGGTCTACGCCCGGCTCCGCGATCTGATTGTCCAGGGCTCCCTCGCCCCGGGCAGCCGCATCGTCGAAACCGAGATCGCTGCCCGGCTCGGCGTCAGCCGGACGCCGGTGCGGGAGGCGCTGCAGCGCCTCCAGCAGGAGGGATTCGTGATCGGCGCGCCCGGAGCGCAACAGTCGCGACTGACCGTCGCGCCGCTCACGCGCGACGACGTACACGAGCTGCTCGACGTCGTGGGGGCCCTCGAAGGCATCGGTGCGCGACGCGCCGCGGCGCTCGATCCCATCGAGCGACGCGGTCTCGCCAGGGAGCTCCGCGTGCTCAACCAGGAGTTCGCGCGCGCGGGTCGCGCGACGCCGGTGGACCACGGCCGGCTCTACGACGCGGACGAGCGCCTCCACCGCCGCATCGTGCAGGCGGGCGTTGGACCACGGCTCCTGGCCCTGCACGACGCCGTGAAACCGCAGGCCGAACGCTACATCCGGATGTACATCAGCATGCTCACCGGCGACATCAAGTCATCCGTCGATGAGCACGAGACGCTCATCGACGCGATCGAGGAAGGGCGCGAAGCAGACGCTCAGGGCGCGGTGGAGCTGAACTGGAGCCACGCCGCCGCGCGCCTAGCCAAGGTGATCGAGGTTGCTGGCGAGCGAGGGAGCTGGTAGACGTCTACTTCAGCGCATCGAGGGACTTCTTCGCGTTCTGGTTCCGCGGGTTGAGCTTCAGCGCCTCGGTGTATTCGGTGCGGGCCAGCTCCTTGCGCCCTGTTTGCTCGTAGATCTGGCCCAGTCGCCAGTGCGCGTTGGACACGTTCGCCGCCGGCGAGTCCTTCGCGTTCTCCAGGTAATACTTCGCTTCGCGTTCACCACGCTCGAGGTTCGTGCCGCTTTGCGCCGCGGTGCCCGCCCAGGTGAGATGCACGGCCAGCTCGTCCGGCTTCGCTTTCATCAGTAGCTCGAACGTGGCGAAAGCCTCGGTCCAGCGGCGCTGGGTGCGATAGAAATTACCCAGCGAGTAATACCCCACCGTGCTGTCCGGATATGTGGTCACGACCGCTTTGTACTCACGTTCCGCGGTGACGCTGTCCTTGGTTCGTTCGGCGACTCGGGCCAGTTGCAGGTGGCCCCGAATGGGATTGAGCTTCGTGATCGCGTTCGCCTGCTCGCGCGCCTTCTCCATGCTGCCGCCCATGAAGCCCGGCGCCATGCTGTAGAAGCCAACGAGGCCTTCGCGCGGGTCCACGAGCGTGGAATCCAGCTGGACGGCCCGCTCGAATTCGCTCTTCACGCGCCGCGCAAGGAATGGCTGGCGGATCTTGCTCGCCTTCTGCGCCTCGTCACCGAGGGCATTGCCCAGCCACGTGTGGTATGTGGCATTCGGCTCGTCGCGCTTCACCGCCTTTTCGAACCAGTCCACCGCCTGGCCCGAATTGCCGTCCGCATAGAGCAGTCTTCCCATCAGGAACATCGCGTGAGCGTCCTCCTTGTTGCGGCCAAGCATCGCGTCGATGGCCGCCTTGGCTTCTTCGAAGCGCCGCAGGTTGATGAGTTGTTCGGTGGTGAGGGCGCTCTGCGGCTGCTGTGCCGCGAGCGCGAGTGGGAGCGCCAGAAGAACGGCGAGGCGGATCATGGGGCCCTCGGTTGGATCCGGGTATTAGATACCCGTCCGAGGGTTTTGGTTGCTGTCTACTCCGCCTCGATTTCCGAGCGGAGCTTTACGTAGCTCTCGTACCGCGCGCGACTGACCGTCCCATGCTCGACGGCCTCCCGCACCGCACATCCGGGTTCCGCGATGTGCGAGCAGTCCGCAAAGCGGCACTCGTCGCGCAGGGCACGAAGCTCCGGAAAGCAGAGGTCCAGCTCCTCGACCGGCAGCTCCCACATGCCGATCTCGCGGAGGCCCGGTGTATCCACCACCGCTCCGCCCACGTCCTCGGGCAGCGGATGCAGGAACGCGCCGACCGTGGTGTGCTTGCCCTTGTTCACCGACTCGCTGATCTCGCTTACGCGCAAGCCAAGGCCCGGGAACAGCGCGTTGAGCAACGAGGACTTGCCCACGCCGGATGGACCGCTCACCACGGAGATCCTGCCGGCCAGCGTCTTCTGAATGGCGTCCAGGCCGATGTGCTGTTTGACGCTGGTGAAATGCACGTCGTATCCCGCGCGCTCGTAGTCCGCGAAACGCTCGCGCGCGGCACGGTCACCAACGAGCTCCACTTTGTTGATGATGATTCGCGCCGCGAGATCGTTGGCCTCGGCAATCACCAGAAAGCGATCCAGCATTCGGGGATGCGGCTCCGGCTTCGCGGCGGCGAACATGACGATCACCTGGTCGACGTTCGCCGCCAGCACGCGCTCTCCTTTGCCACCCCCCGGCGCGCGACGCGCCAGCCGCGATTTCCGGGGCATGATCTCGCCGATGGCCCAGGCGTGCTCGCGCGTGTCGCGCTCGAGACGCACGCGGTCGCCGACCGCCAGCTTCAGGGTTTCCGCCGCGGCCGCGACGGTATCGCGGCGGAGACTTCCATCTGCGCGGCGGCCGGCCTCCGATTTCTTGAGCCGGCCGCGCAGCACTGCCTCGTATTCCTGGCCATCGTCGGCCAGGACACGCCACACGCCGCCCGTGCCGCTCGTGACGATGCCCATGGTCGGGTGCCCCCCGGTCACGTCTCGCTCTCGTCGTCGGCGCGCATGGCGTCCCACCATTTGCGCTTCGGCGCGCCGGCGGGCGAGAGGGCGATGAGCTGATCCAGCACCTGCTTCACCTCACTCAGCGTCATGGCTCCGACGCGTTCCCGCGCTTCACTCTCGGTGGCGCCCCGGGCGAGAACGTCGGACTCCAGGTGGCCCTCGGGGGCGCTGGCGCCGATACGCGCCCACTTCACGAAGAAGAGGTATCCGCCCCAGCGCTCCTCGAACGCGCGGTTTTCGTCAGCCAGGATCTCCACGCTGTACGAGAATCCGTCCGATCCCTCGAACGCCGCAGGACGATCGTGCACCGCCATGTATCCGCCGAGGGTGTTCGGATCGCCTCTGCTGAAATCCGGCTGCCGGAACTGGGCCACGGATGATGGGCTGATGTGACATGCGAGAACGCGCTGGAGAAGCTCGCCTATCAGCTGCGTCGCCGCGAGAGTGCCTCGCGCACGATATTACCGGTCATGAACGCGACGTTGGCCGGTCGTTCCGCCAGCCGTCGCATCAGGTATGGGTACCACTGGGTACCGAAGGGAACGTAGACGCGCATTCGCCAGCCCTCGCGAACGAGCGTCTCCTGGAGGTCGCGGCGCACACCGTACAGCATCTGGAACTCGAACCGCGCTGACGCGATGCCCCGCTCCTTCGCGTATCGCTTGGTCTCCGCGACGAGGGCCGGGTCATGCGTCGCGATGCCCGGGTAGCGACCGCTGCTCAGCAGCGCGTGCAGGCACTTCACGTAGTTCGTGTCCACGTCGGCCTTGTCGGGAAAGGCGACGGTGGCCGGTTCCTTGTAGGCGCCCTTGCACAGCCGCACCCGGCAGTTGAGCGCCAGGGCCCGCTGCACGTCGCCCCACGTCCGGTACAGGTAGCTCTGCAGCACGATCCCGACGTAGTCCCGGTACGACGGGTAGAAGCGTTCCTCGAAGAGCCGCAGCGTCACGTCGACGTAATTGCTCGCTTCCATGTCGATCCGGACGAACGTGCCGAGGCGCCGCGCATGATCGAGCAGGTCCTGCATGAGCGAGACACAGAGCGCTTCGGAGACATCGAGACCGAGGGCCGTCAGCTTCACTGACACGTTTGCGTCGAGCTGTTCGGCGGCGATTCGGTCGAGCGTCTCGAGGTACGCGTCGCGCGTCGCGCGCGCAGCGCGCTCGCTGTTGACGCTCTCGCCCAGCTCATCCAGGGACGCCGCGATTCCTTTCGCGTTCAGGCGTCGCACGGCCTCGAGGGCGTCGGAGAGCGTCTCGCCCGCGACGAACCGGCGCGCGAACGCTCGCGCGAGACGGTTGTGCCGGACGAAGCGAAAGACGCGTGGCTGGTTCGACAGATAGAGCAGCGCGGACCGCAACATCGACTAGCGCAGTCTGCGAAGCGTACCCGGAATGCGGTCCAGAACGCGCGCGATGGGATAGCGCCCGCCCGGCCGGAGCGACGAGTCGAGAAAGTTCCAGGTGGCGAGACCGTCGTCGCTCTGGGGTTCGAGGAGATACAGCGCGAGAATGCCCAGCGGCTGCGCGCCACGCACCACGTACATGTTCGGCTCGAGGGTCAGGCTGTCGGCCGGCTCCCACCGGCCGAGGAGCCGGACTTCCTGGTGTCCCTGGAACGGACGAGGGGCCTGCACCAGCGAGTCGATCGCGAACCGCTGCGCACGAACGGTCTGACGATCCGCCACTTGCTCGAGAAAGACACCATGGCGACGGAGCGGCTCGACCAGCGCCGCCTGCTCCGCGGGAATCACCCACGCGTAGGGCAACGCCTGCTCGAGCGTGGGATCGAATCGGTCGTAGACCGGCATCCTGACCGTGCGGATCCGGCCCGGCCGCACGCCGCGCGGCATCCCGGCCTGGTAGCGGACCGTATCGTCGGTGCGCGTCACGTCCTGCACCAGCACGTCTTCCATGTGCGGCGATCGGGTGATGCGTGCACGGATCGAGACCGGCGGCGAGCTGAGCTCGGTGCTGGCGAACGCGGTGGTGCGGCGATCCGCCTCGCGCCCGACTTCGAGAATCTCTTCGCGATTGGCGGCCAGCAGGGAAAGCGTCTGCGACACGAACGCATACGTGCTGGCGATGCGCGTCCTGAACGGATCGTGCGAATACGCCTCCGAGAGAATCGCGATCCGGCCGCGCAGACCGTAGTAGTTGGTGCCGAACCGCGGGCGATGATCGTACGTGACCCAGCCGCGCTCCACCGAGTCCGGCGAGACGAAATTCCCATAGGGAAACGTCTCGATGCGCCGGAATTGCCTGAGCTCCAGTCGCACGGTGTTCAGCAGCGTGTCGCCCGTGAACCGGCCACTGAACATCGCCGCCGGATTGAGGGACGGCGCCCACGTGAGCGCGTAGCCGTGGTAACTGCCGTCGGTGGTATGCAGGTCGATCAGCACATCCGGGTCCCACTCGCGCAATAAATCGAGCGACGCGCGCGTCTCCGGAGCCTCGGCCTTGATGTAGTCGCGATTGAGATCCAGGCCCTGCGCGTTGGGACGCTGGCCGACGACGGCCGGTCCATTCTGTTCACTCCGGTTCGTCTCCTGCGGGCCCCAGGCCTCGTTGCCGTCGATGTTGTAGATCGGCGCGGCGACGATCACCAGGGAATCCACGACATTCTGGTACTGGTCGCGCTCGAGGTCGCGCAGCAACGACTGCAGGGCTTCCTTTCCCTCGACTTCGCCGCCGTGGATGTTCCCCTGCACGTACACGATCGGCCGGTTGAGGCGCTTGGCTTCCGCGGGCGTGCGAACGAGCGGGCGAGAAAGAATCACCACGGGGATCTCCCGTCCCTGCGACGTTCGACCCATCGTCGTCACGTGAATGTCTTTCGACGTCGCGCGCAGCGTGTCCAGGAATGCCATCACGTCGGAGTATCGCGACGTCTCCGTGAAGCCACTGCGCTCCGCGCGCGTGAGGGGACGGCGATTCGGGAGGTCCCGCGGCGGGTACATCGCAAATCGCGATGACACGCCACTGCCGCCAACCGATCGGTCGACGCCCTGCGACGTCGATGCGCTGCAGCCGATCGTGGCGGCCAACGGCGCGAGAAGTGTCGCCAGCGGCAGGAGCGCGGATCTCACTCCCCACACCCGGCTGCCGTTGGTTCGGCTCACAGATTGTCCAGGATGAACCGCGTAAAGGTTTCGTAGACCTGCGGAGTCACGCCGCGTTCCGAGATGGCGTGTGTGCGGTTCGGATACAGCACCTGATAGAACACCTTGCCGGCGCCTTCGAGCTTGTCGGCCATCTGGATCGAGTTCTGTGGGTGGACGTTGTCGTCGCCCGTGCCGTGTACCATGAGCAGTCTTGCCGTAAGCCCGCCGGCGTACAGCTGCGGCGACGTGACCCGATACCCCTCCGCGTTCTCCTGCGGAGTCCACATGAAACGTTCGGTATAGATCGTGTCGTACAGCTTCCAGTCACTCACCGGCGCGACGGACAGACCTGCCTTGAAGACGTCACCGCCCCGTGTCGTGCTCATGAGCGTGAGATAGCCACCGAAGCTCCACCCCCACATGCCGATGCGTCGCGCATCCACGTAGGGGCGACTGCCCAGCCATTTGGCCGCGTCGATCTGGTCCTGCGACTCCTGCATGCCCAGCCGGTACTGCGTCACCTTGCGGAAGTCGCTGCCGCGCCACGCAGCGCCTCGATTGTCGATGCTCACCACGATGTAGCCACGCTGCGCGAGCAGCTGGTGCCACAGGTAGCGTGACCCGCCGTACGCGTCGCTCACGGTGGGCGAGGCCGGACCGCCGTAGACGTACATCAGCACGGGATACTTCTTCGCGCCCGTGCTGTCGAAGTCGGGCGGCACGATGCGCCAGGCGTCGAGCTGCGTGCCGTCCGGCATCGGGACCTTGAAGAACTGCGCGGGCTTGATCCGCAGCTCCGCCAGCCTGGCCTTGAGCGGCGCGTTGTCCGACATCACGCGCAGCTGCTTCATGGCCGGCAGCTCGTACATCGTCGATGTCGCGGGCGTATTCAGGTCGCTGTACGAATCGATGGCGAAGCGCCCGAGTGGCGCGACGATCATCGTGTGTGTGCCGCCGTTCTGCGTGACGCGCTCGGACGGTGCGCCCCCTCCAATCCTGGCGCGATAGACGTTGCGCTCCATCGGCGTCGGCGCGGCCGCTGTGTAGTACACCCAGCCGCCCTTTTCATCGACGCCAACGACCGAAAGCACGTCCGTCCCGTTCGACGACAGCTGTCGCGTGACCTTGCCGTGTCGATCGATCAGGTACAGCTGCCGCCATCCGCTGCGGTCGCTGAGCCAGAGGAAGTTCCGGCTGGCGTTCACCCAGCGAAGCTCGCCGTTCTCGACGTCGACGTAGGCGGTGTCGCGCTCGGTCATCATGAGTCGCGGCTTGCCGGTCGCGGCACTCACCATGAGGACATCGACACTGTTCTGTTTCCTGGGCAGGCGCTGGACGACGAGGCTATCGTTGTCCACCCAGTCCATGCGCGCGAGGTACTGGTCGTTGCCCTTGCCGACGTCCAGCCAGGTGACGTCGCCTCGATAGCCCGCGGAACCCGTTGCGCTGCCGATCGGCGTCGACGGTACGTCGATGATGCCCACCTGCACCCGTGAGTTCGGTTCGCCTGCCTTGGGATAGCGCAGGGTCTCGACCTTCGGGTAGGTCGATAGCTCGTTCACCAGCGGAAACGTCGCCACCGGCGACTGATCGAAGCGCCAGAACGCCAGCCGCTTGCTGTCCGGGCTCCAGCGGAAAGCGTCCGCCAGCCCCAGCTCTTCTTCATACACCCAGTCGGTGGTGCCATTGATGATCGTCTCGCTGCCGTCGCGCGTGAGTTGCGTCTCCTGGCCCGAGTCGAGATCCGTCACGAACAGGTTGTTGTCGCGCACGAACGCGACGCGTTTTCCGTCCGGCGAGAACTTGGCGAACATCTGCAGGCCGGGTGCGCGCGACACCGGGATCATCTTGCCCGAGCGGACGTCGAATACGTGGTAGACGCCACGCGTGTTGCGTCGCCAGACCCGGACGCTGTTGTGGTACACCAGGATCCGACTCTCGTCGTCCGAGACCTGGATGTCCTCGACATCGATCGGCTTGCCGTCGTCGCCCACGAGCTGTTGCGCGCCGGCCACCGTCGTGACGGCGCCGCTGCGCACGTCGACGCGCACGATCTCCGTGCTCCCCCGCGCGTTCTGTCGCAGCTCCAGGTATGCGATTCCGTCGGGCAGCCACACGGGGCTCGGCGGCGGAGCGCCACGAAGCTCGCTCGACCGGAAGATGCGTTGGACCGTCAGCTCGCCGCCGCCACTACCGATCTGCTGCGCCGCGAGCGGAGCTATCGCCAGCGCAGCGAACAACGCCGCGCTCGTCACACGTCGAATCATGAACCACCCATGCAGTGAGACAGGAAACTTAGACCGGCCGCCCCTGTACCGGATAGAACCGCTCGCGCGAGCGCGACATCTCGACCAATAGTGCGGCGGGCTTGAATCGCTCCGGAAAGCGCCCGTCCAGCGTGTCCAGCCGGCTCAGCACTTCGTCGATGCCCAGCGAATCGATGTACCTGAACGGGCCGCCGCGAAACGGAGGAAAGCCCAGTCCGAAAACGGCTCCGATGTCGCCGTCCCGTGGCGAGCGGAGAATGCCTTCTTCGAGACAGCGGACGGCCTCGTTCAACATGGCCAGCACGCAGCGGTTTTCGATCTCCTCTCTCTCGATGCCGATCACGGGACCCATCGCCTGGGGAATGGCTCTGCGGTCACCCTCGTGAATCAGATCGTACACCGAGGCGTCCACCCCGCCCTTCTTTCCGGTCTCGTCATAAGTGTAGAAGCCTCGACGTCCTTTCCTCCCGGTGCGACCCGACTCCACCACACGCCGAACGCCTTCGCCGGGCTTCATGCGAGCACCGAACGCCTGGGTCATCGTGAGCGACACCTTGGCACCCACGTCGAGCCCCACTTCGTCCATCAGCGTGATCGGTCCAACCGGAAATCCGAAGTCCACGAGGGAGCGATCGATCGTGTCGATCGAGACGCCTTCGTCGAGCATCCGACCGGCCTCGTTGATGTAGGCAGAGAGGATCCGCGTGGTGTAGAAACCGGGGCCGTCGTTCACCACGATCACCGTCTTGCCGAGCTTGCGCCCGTACGCCACTGCCGTGACGATGGACTCAGGCGCCGTCTCCGGCGTCTTGATGACTTCGAGCAGGGGCATCTTGTGGACGGGCGAGAAGAAGTGCATGCCGAGCACGCGGTCGCGGCGCTGCAGACCTTCAGCGATGCGCGCGATCGGAATGGTGCTGGTGTTCGACGCGACCACCGCGTAGTCGGGAATCAGCTGCTCGGTCACCTGCAGCACGCCATGCTTGATGGCGAGGTCCTCGAACACCGCCTCGACCACCAGATCGACGTTGCCGAATCCGGAGTAATCGATCGTGCCGCCGGCCAGAGCGAGCATGTCCTCGAACTGCTGCCGCGTGATCTGCTTCCGGTCCAGCCGTTCCTTGAGCACCGCGCGCACCGCGGCGAGTCCTTTGCCGATGTGCGAGAGGTCGGTGTCCTTGAGCCGCACGAGCGTTTTCTGCTGCACGGCGACGCTGGTGATGCCCGCGCCCATGAATCCCGCGCCCAGCACGGCGATCTTCTCGACGGGCATGGGCGTCGGAGCTTCGCCGCGTATGTCGACGCCCATGTCCTTCTTCAGCGAGTTCGTCGCGAAGAACAGGAAGATCAGCTCCTTCGAGACCGAGGTCATCGCCACCAGCCCGAAGAGACGCGCTTCTTCCTGCAAGCCTTTCTCGAATCCCTGCGACAACCCAGTTCGTACGGCGTCGAGCGCGGTGAGCGGTGCCGGATAGTGCCCGCCCGTCTTCTCGAGCACCATGTCGCGCGCCTTCTTGAAGACGAGTGCGCGGCCCACCGGATTCCCGTCTAGCGCCGCGCCTGCCAGTCCGCGGACGCCACGCTTGGGCTTGAGCGTGCGGTCCACGAGCTCCTGTGCCCGGCGCAGGGCCACCTCCATCAGGATCGACGGATGTACCATCTCGTCGACGAGACCCATTTGGAGCGCTTTCCTTGGCCGGACATTCCTCCCCTCGAGAATCATGTTCAGCGCGTTCCGGAGGCCGATGAGTCGCGGCAGGCGCTGCGTGCCGCCCGCGCCAGGGATGAGACCCAGCTGGACTTCCGGCAGCGCAAGCACGGTCTTGGGATCATCCGTGCAGATGCGATAGCGACACGCCAGAGCGAACTCGAGCCCCGCGCCCAGGCACGCGCCATGGATGGCAGCCACGGTTGGAACGCGCGCCCGCTCGACGAGGTTGAACAGCCGCTGCCCAAACCTGCTGGCATTCTCGGCGTCCTGTTCGGTCTTGAACTCGAGGAACTGTTCGACGTCCGCGCCCGCGACGAAGATGTCCTTCTTGCCACTGGTAACGACGGCGGCGTACACGGTGCGGTCGCGCTCGATCATCTCGAGCACGCGCTCCATCTCTTCGCCGAGCGCGCGGTTGACCTTGTTCACGGCATCACCCGGCTGATCGATCGTGACGATGAGTATGCCGTGGCGATTCTCCACCGAGAGCGCCTCGAAAGGCGGCGATTCGGGTATAACGGCGTCGATATCCGTCATGCTGCGCGCTCGATCACCATGGCGTGTCCCATTCCACCAGCGGCGCACACCGTCATCAACCCGAACTGACCGTCGCGGCGAGCGAGCTCGTTGCAGAGCGTCGTGAGAATTCGCCCACCGGTCGCGCCGAAGGGGTGCCCGATCGCGATGGAACCGCCCATCACGTTGAGGATCGAACGGTCCACTTCGCCCACTGGCTTGCTGAATCCCGCGCGCTCGGCCCACTCGCGCGAGGCCAGGCCCTTCAGGTTGCACAGCACCTGCGCGGCGAAGGCTTCGTGCATCTCGACGAGATCCATGTCCTTGAGCGCGAGCCCGGCCCGGGCGAGTGCCACGGGCGCGGCGAGCACCGGGCCCATGAGCAACTGCTCTCCGGGGTCGAGCGCCGCGTTCGCGTATGATCGGATGTACGCCAGCGGCTTGTGTCCGAGCGTTCGCGCCCGTTCCTCGCTCATGAGCAGCACCGCGCTCGCGCCGTCCGTGAGCGGGGACGCGTTGCCCGCGGTCACGGTGCCGTACTTCTTGTCGAACACCGGCTTGAGCGCGCGCAGCTGTTCGATATTGGTGTCTTTCCGAACCCCGTTGTCCGTCGCGAGCGTTTCGGTGTACCTGGGCGGGATCCACAACGGCTCTATTTCGGCCGAGAGCCGTCCATCGTCGAGGCCGACGGCAGCCATCCGGTGCGAGCGCAGGGCGAACTGGTCCTGCTCCTCGCGCGAGATGTGGTTGATCTTCGCCATCTTCTCGGCACTCTGCCCCATCGTCTCGCCCGTGGTCGGTTCCGCGATCGCGGGCGTGATGGGCACGAAGTCCTTCGGCCGGATCGAGCTGACGATGCCCAGCCGTTGCCCGAGCGACTTGGCGCGGGAAAGCGCCACGAGCTTGTCCGACATCGACCGGGAGTGGAGGATCGGCACGTTCGAGAGCGATTCCGCGCCACCCGCAATGGCGACGTCGTGGTGACCGAGCACGATCTGGTCGGCCGCGTCCGTGATGGCCTGGTTGGCCGACGCGCATGCCCTTCCGACGGTGACTGCCTCCACGCCCTTTGGCAGCTGGGGAAGCAGCGACACCTCGCGCGCGATGTTCGGCGCCACGACTGACGGAACGACGGTTCCGTAGACGAGGGCGTCCACCTGCGTTGTATCCAGCTCCGTGCGCTGGATCAGCTCAGCGACACACATCCGGCCGAGCTCGATGGCGCTGAGGTGCTTGAGTGCGGTTCCCGCTTTGGCGAACGGCGTTCGTACGCCAGCGATGACCGCTACGCGACGGCCGTTGGAGCCGTAGGGGATCATAGGGGTGAAGTTACCTAGCCAATTCCCCTTTTCCATTCTTCGACGTCAATTCCATCGCCATGCCCACGCGTGCCCAGCAGCTTCAGCAGCTCGCCAGCAGCACGTTCGATGTGCTCGTGATCGGCGGTGGCATTACCGGCGCCGGCATCGCGCGTGACGCCGCGAGTCGCGGTCTCGCGGTAGCTCTCATCGACAAGGACGACTTCGCCAGCGGTACGTCCAGCCGGTCATCCAGGCTCATCCACGGCGGCGTGCGGTATCTCGAGCACGGCTACTTTCACCTGGTGTTCGAAGCCAGCGCCGAGCGCCGCCGTCTGCTGGCCCTGGCACCGCAGCTGGTGCGACCGCTGCCGTTCGTGTGGCCGGTGTACCGTGGACAACGGCTGGCACTCTGGAAGCTGAGCGCCGGCCTGACGCTCTACGACTTGCTGGCGATGTTCCGCAACGTCGAGCGCCACCGTCGGTTGCGCCCAGCGCAGGTCCTGGACAAGGAGCCGCGATTGAATCCGCGGCAGCTCCTGGGCGGCGTTCGATACTTTGACGCGGCCACGAACGACGCCCGACTCACACTCGCGAACGTGCTCGATGCCACGCGGCTCGGTGCGGTGGCCGCGAACCACGTCGCGTTCGTAGGCATTGACCAGTCACGCACCGACCTACGGATCGCGCGGGTCGAGGATACGCTTTCCGGACAACGGCTCGAGGTCCGGGCCAGAGTCCTGGTGAACGCGACGGGTCCGTGGAGCGACACCGTGCGGCAGTTCGAGGATACGGTCGGCCGACCGCGCACCAAGGGCAGCAAGGGTGCTCACATCGCCATCAGTCGTGATCGCGTCGGCAACCACGACGCGGTAACCCTTCTCCATCCGAAGGACGGGCGGGTCATGTTCGCGCTGCCGGCGGGGCCGAATGCGATCATCGGGACGACGGACACGTTCACCGACGCCTCCCCGGACAACGTGCGCGCCAACGAGCGGGACATCGCGTATCTGCTGGACGCCGCCAACGCCTTCTTCCCGGACGCGCTGTTGCATCGTGAGGATGTCGTGGCAGCGTGGGCTGGCATCCGGCCGCTCCTCCCGAGTGAGGGGACGTCCGTTCAGGCATCGCGCGAACACGCGATCGAACGCTCCAACGGAATGGTGACTATTACCGGCGGCAAGCTCACCACGTATCGCGTCATGGCCACAGACGTGGTGAACGTCGTCCAACTGGCGCTGGGCATGCGACCCAGCCGCGCCGGGATTCGGCATCGCCCACTGGTGGATCGTGAGGAACCGCCGCCGCCGGATGCCGAAGTCGTGCCGGGCCTTCCGTACCAACGGAGCGAGATCCGCTATGCCGTCGAGCGCGAAATGGCATGCACCCTGGGCGACATGCTCATCCGCAGGACGCGCGTTGCCTTCGAGACACGGGACAATGGGCGAAGCGCCGCGCGCGGCATCATCGGCGACGTGTCGTCCCTGCTCGGCTGGGATGCCGTCCGGCAGGCGAAAGAACTGGAGCGCTACGACGCGGAAGCCGCGCGGATATTCACGATCGATCCGTGATTGCTATCTGCCGTTCCCCGTCCCCACATCGTCATGAATGGTCTGGAGGTCCACGAGCTTCAGTCGCCGAGTGGCTACCGGAAGCCTGAGGATGATCTCCTCTCCGACGGCCTTTCCGAGAAGCGCGCGGCCGATGGGTGAGGCCATCGTCACATGGCCCTCCTCGAATTCCATGGCGTCGCCAAAGACCAGGTGAAAGACCTCTTTTTCCCCAGTACGCTCGTCCTGCACCACGACACGAGACCCGAGTCCCACGCGATCCTGAGGGATTTGCGAAACGTCGATGGACGACAACTTGCTCAGCCGTTGCCGCAGATGACCGAGTCGCGCCTGAACGAATTGCTGCCGCTCCAGCGCCGCCTTGTATTCGCTGTTCTCGCGCAGGTCGCCGTGCTCCACCGCCTTCCTGATCTCGTTCGGAAGAGTGACGTTGAGCTCGTACTGGAGCCGCTCGACTTCATCGCTCAGCTTCCGCTTGAGCTCTTCGATCATCTGACACCACCGCGGACGCAAAAAATGGCAGCGCCCGGCTGGTCGGCCGGGCGCGTTCGAGTTCCTGCTCCATTGTACCCTGACCCACGGGACGCGTCCAGACCTCGAACCCTCGCGCGGTCGTGATCGAAATCATCCGACACGACGACGTGCTTCGCCTCCGGATGTGGTCGCGTCGCAGCGCCGCGGTCGGCTATGACGTGAGCGCGTACCTCGTACGAGGTGTGCTCGTCGACACCGGGTTTCGTCACGTCTCTGGCGACCTCGAGCGCGTGCTCGCGGGTTTGCGCCCCTCCGGCGCGGCGGTGACGCACTGGCACGAAGACCACGCCGGCAACGCACCCGTGCTGGCCGAACGCCTGCCGATGTGGATGAGCGACTACACCGAGAACAAGCTGCGGGAGCACGAGCAGGTGAAGCTCTATCGTCACTTCACGTGGGGAAGGCCGCGGCCCCTGCGCGTCGCACTCATTCCGTTCGATCCGGCGCCGCTCAGGATCATCGCTACGCCAGGGCACTCGCCTGATCATCACGTGGTATTCGATCGCGAGACGCACACGCTGTTCTCGGGCGATCTCTGGCTTGGGGTCAAAGTGCGCGTGATGGGCGAGACCGAGGATCCGTATGAGATCGTCGAAAGCCTGAGCAAAGCCATGGCGCTGGAACCGCAGCGGATGTTCGACGCGCATCGCGGGCTCGTGGACAATCCGATCGACGCGCTTCGCGCGAAGCGGGATTGGCTCGTGGAGACCATTGGCGAGGTCGAGCGGCGCATGGATATCGGCCAGTCGGAGGGCCAGATCCTTCGCGAGGTCCTCGGCGGTGAGGAGCGGACGGCCCTCGTGAGCCAGGGCGAATACTGCCGCCGCAACCTGATCCGAACCGTGGCGCACAGTCGAGCCACCCGACACCGAAAAACGGGGTTTGACGGTTGACTGGTTGTGAGGTTGTCGGGTTCAACCCGTTAACCAGTCAACACGTCAACCCGTCAACCCGATCATCGGTGCATTGGCAGCGTTGCGCTGGTCTCCTCTGACCGCAACGCCTCACCCTCCGCACCGGCGCTGCGATACTCGTCCACCAGACGTTTCATCATCGCGACGCGCCGGTCGTACAGTCGCTTGAGCTTGCGTGGCTTGTGCCGCGCGTGTGCGTACGCCGTCAGCAGCGGCAGCGCGACGGTGGAGTCCAGATAGCACACGACGGCATCGGGCAGTCGATCGGGGTCGATCTTGCCCCAGCTCACGGCTTCGGCAGGTGTAGCGCCGGACAGCCCGCCCGTGTCGGGTCGAGCGTCCGTGATCTGGAGGAAGTAGTCGTGTCCCTTCTCGTCGATGCCGAGGACCTCCTGGATCTGTGGCTCGGTCTGGAGCGCGAAGTTCTTGGGACTGCCGCCACCACAGATCAGCACCGCGGACTTGCCGCCGGCGCCTCGATTCCCGCGCTTGGCCTCGAGCACGATGGCCGCCGTTTCGTTCACGTCCGCGTTGGGATCGATCACGCACTTGTTCCCGTCGAGCGCCAGCGCGGCGACGTTCATCCCGATCGACGAGTCGCCCGGCGAGGACGTATAGATCGGAACGCCGTGCTCGTAGGCAGCACCGAGGAGCGATTTCCGCTCGATGCCCAGCCGTTTCTCACGCTCGAGCACGTACTTCCCGCAGAGGTGATGGAACTCAGCGCTCGACATCGGTCGCTGGAACTCGGGCGCCTGGATGATCGCGCGGAAGAAGGCATCAGTCGACAGCAGGACGTCATAGTCGAAGAACACGTCGTAGATGCGAACCACGCCTTCTTCGCGCAGCACGACGTCGGACTCCTGCGGATTCCCGCGATGCATGGCGAGCCCGAGCCCGAAATGCGTGTCATGATACAGGTTCGCGCCGGTGGAGATGATCCAGTCCACGAACCCGGACTCGAGCAGGGGTATCAGCGCGGCCATCCCGAGGCCGGCCGGTGTGAGCGCGCCCGTGAGCGTCATCCCCACGGTGACGTCCGGCTCCAGCATCTTCCTGGAGAACAGCTGACACGCCTCCCGCAGGCGCGCTGCGTTGTACGCGAGGAACGCGTTGTCGATCAGGTCGGCGACCGTCTCGCGACCATCGATCGCGCGCGGCTCGATTCGGTCACCGCTCAGAAATCGGTTCTGCTTCGCGTGTGCGGTTTGGGCCTTCGCCACACCGCCTCCCTTCAGCCCCAGGCCGGATTCGCGCTCCTCCGCCGCTCTCTTCTGCGCCGCTTTCGGTCCCGCCGCCGAGGCGCGTGCAGCGTGTCGCGAGGTCTTGAATCCGCCACGCTCCCGTCCGTTGTCGCGCTTGCCTTTCTTTGCCACCTACACCCTCTCGATTCGTTGTCCCTGTGGATGCTGCTGCGCCTCGTACGCTTCCACCACGATCTTCACTGCTTCCGCGGGATCGTCCGTCATGATCATGAGATCCACATCGCCCGGGGAGATTTTCTGTTCACCAAGCACCCGCGTCTGAATCCAGCGGATCAGTCCCGCCCAGTAGTGCCTGCCGAACAGAATCACCGGAAACTGATAGATCTTCCCGGTTTGAATCAGCGTGAGCGCCTCGAATGCTTCATCCAGCGTGCCGAAGCCGCCGGGAAAGATGATGAACGCGTTCGAGTACTTGATGAACATCGTCTTGCGCACGAAGAAATAGCGGAAGTTGATCAGCGTATCCACGTACGGATTCGCGCCCTGCTCGAACGGCAGCTCGATGTTGCAGCCAATCGATCGGCCGCCGGCGAGCTTGGCCCCGCGGTTCGCTGCCTCCATGATCCCCGGTCCGGCGCCGGTGATGATCGCGAATCCCTCGATGGCGAGCAGCCGCGCCACCTCCTGCGCCGCGGCGTATTGCGGGTCGTCCGGATGCGTGCGCGCCGAGCCGAAGATCGTCACGCCTTTGGTGATCGACGCCAGGTTGTCGAAGCCTTCGATGAACTCCGACATGATGCGCATCACGCGCCACGTGTCCTGGCGCGTGAAGTCGGTGGGGTCTGCGGAGGGACCCGAGAGAAGCTTTTCGTCCTCGGTGACGGGAATCGCGAACGTCCGGATGTCCGTGTCCACCTTGCGGACGACGGCTCCAGCCTGGCGCGCCTCCGATTCCTCCGACGGCGGCTTCCGTCCCGCCGCGCGATGGCCGGCCTCGGTGCGCTCTCGCAAGCCTTCGCGTGAGTCGAGCGCCGCGATCGCCATGAGCGCAGTGCTGGCACGCTTGCCGGACGCGGTGCGCGGCTGGCTGTTGCGCGACTTGCGCTTTGGCCGCGCGCCGTCGGTCATCGCGTCGGTTGCCGTGCTCGAGGCAGCGCGACTCCTGCGCTTTTTTCGTGGTGGCATACATGGGGAGTCTATGTCCGGGCGTATAGCTTGCAACGCCGAAACCAGACATGTCCGTCATCATACTTCTCGCCGACGGTGCGCGTGCGGATACGCTCGCCGCGGCAATCGACTCCGGCAACATGCCCGCGCTGGCGCGGTTGCGCGACGACGGCGGTCTGCACCAGGTGACGTCGGCCTTTCCATCCGTCACGGGTCCGGCGTACACGCCGTTTCTGATGGGACGGTTCCCGGGCTCGGTCGGACTGCCGGGGCTGCGGTGGTTTGACCGCTCGCGCGAAGCGTGCTCGTTTCCGGATTACACGCGAAGCTATGTGGGTTACCAGATGCGCGCGGTGGATCGCGACCTGGATCCGCAGTGCGCGACCATCTTCGAGCTCGTGCCCGACAGTGTCGCGGCACTCAGTGTCATCACGCGCGGGCTGCCCAGACGCCGCCAGCTCGCGTCGCTGACGCCGCGCTCCGCGTTTCGCGCGGCCCGAACGCATTTCCGTGGCGACGTCGAAGGCTGGCTCCGCGTCGACCGCGACGTCTCGACGGAGGTCATTCGCCGGGTCAGCGAGACCGACACGCCGTTCGTGTTTGCTGCGCTCACCGGCGTCGACAAGAGCTCCCACGCCTTCGGCCACGAGAATGAGCGCGTGACCAGGGCGCTGCGCATCGTGGACGACACTGTCGCCGAGCTGCGCGTCCAGCTCGAGCGCCGCGGAACGTGGGACTCGACGCAGCTCTGGGTGACCAGCGACCACGGTCATTCCCGCGTCCGATGTCACGAAGATCTGGCGCGTCTCATCGCGGCGGCGGGGCATCGCGTGATCGCGCATCCGTGGGTTTATCGCCTGAACGCGGACGTCGCCGTGATGGTGAGCGGCAACGCGATGGCACACGTCTACGTCGACCTCGACCGGCGCGAACGGCCCTTCTGGCGCGGCGTGTCCGAGTGGGGACGCGAGCTGGCGGAGATGCTCCTGCAACGATGGTCGGTCGACATCATGCTGATCCCGCTCGATGCCGGCCGCTGTGCCGTCTGGTCGCGCGCGCGCGGTCGCGCCACCGTCAGCCGGACGAGCAACCATTACTCCTACGTGATGGATGACGGCGACCCGCTGCGAATCGGGCGGGACCTCGTGGATCTCCCCTCGGCGGACGCGCACGAGGCGACGCGCAACACCGACTATCCGGATTCGGTCGTGCAGATTGCGCGTCTTGCCGGCGCGGATCGCGCCGGGGATATGATCCTTTCGGCCGCGCGCGACTGGGACTTTCGCGCGCGCTACGAGCCGATCCCGCACGTCAGCTCTCACGGCGCCCTGCATCGCGATCACATGCTGGTCCCGATCGTCCTCAATCACCCCCCAACGCGTACGCCGCGGCGCACGGCTGACGTGATGCCCAGCGCGCTCGCGACCCTTGGGTGCGCAATCCCGGAAGGCCTGGACGGCGAGTCGTTCGTCTAGCGCGCACTTCGTAGATTGAGCGCATGGGGTGGTCGCGCCTGACGCTAACGCTCGTGTGGAGGGGTCTGCTGAGTCCGGCAACTGCCCTTTCGCTGTTGCGCGTCGGCTGGCGGTTTCGGCGGCGCAAGTGGTACGTGCGGTTTCCGTTTTTGCCGCTGCCCGCACGCGACTACGTTCGCTGGCGCATGCACACCGCGTTCGGGCGTGACGACGCCGTTCCCTCCGTGGACGACGTGGTCCGCTACGCACGGTGGGCCACGCGTGAGCCGCGATGATCGCCGGCCCCGCCAGCACGCTCGAAGTGCGCCTCAAGGAGAAAGCGCGCGCGCTGGGCTTCGACCCTGTCGGGATCACGAGATTGGGACCGGTCGAATCATACGCGGCATTCGAACGGTGGATCGCGAGAGGTTACGAGGGCGAGATGGCGTACCTGCCGCGCGCCGGCGACAAGCGCGCGGACACGCGACGGCCGTTCGAAGGCGTCCGCAGCGCAATCGTCGTTGCACTCGACTACGGCGGCAGGGAACGCGATGGAACCGTCGCCCGATATGCCCGGGGCGCCGACTACCACCACGTCATGCTCGCGCGACTGGACGAACTGCACCGGTGGCTGGAAGCCGAGATGGGAAAGCCCATCCGTGGCAAGGCCTACGTGGACACCGGTCCCATCCTCGAACGTGATCTGGCGCAACGGGCGGGGCTCGGATGGATCGGCAAGAACACGATGCTCATCAACCCGAAACGCGGATCGTTCTTCTTTCTCGGATCGCTGCTCGTGGATCTCGAGCTGACGGCGGACAGTCCGTTCGAAGCCGATCATTGCGGCAGCTGTACGCGCTGTCTGGATGCATGCCCCACGGACGCATTCGTCGAACCGCGCGTGATGGATGCGCGCCGCTGCATTTCATATCTGACGATCGAGCATCGCTCCGACATCGCGCCCGACCTGCAGCCGCTCATCGGCGATCACTTGTATGGCTGCGATGTCTGCCAGTCGGTGTGTCCGTGGAATGTCCGGTTCGCCACGGAGCTGCGAGAGCCGGCCTTCGCGGCGAATGAGGCGGTGGGCGAGAAGGACGCGTCGACACTGGCGCGAGAGCTTCTGGCAATGGGCGATGCGGAGTTTGCCGCGGCATTCAAGGGCTCGCCGATGAAACGGGCCAGGCTCAGAGGGCTCAAGCGCAACGCGGCGATTGTCATCGCCAACCTGGAGAAGTGCTAGCGATCGAGCATCGCGAGCAGATAGACCAGGCTGGCCGTCCCATCCATGATGTGCTCGTTCGTCGAGTAGTCGCCCAGATCGTCGTGGTACACGATGGATCCCGTATTGAAGGCGGCGTACTCGTCGGGCTCGTGCAACGTGACGCCTCGCAGGTTACGAAAGATGGATGCGTACACGGGTCCGTCCACCAGACCTCCGGTGAGCCCATGCAAAAGCGACCGTGGCAGCTCCGTATGGGGGTCGCGCGGATACACGCCGTCGCGCGGGATGCCGATCACCATCGAAGTGCCCCAGGGGTTGGCACCGAAGAGCCAGTCGATTGCCGCCTGCTCGTATTCGACGAATCGTGAATCGCCCGTGATCCGACGATACAATCGTGCCTGTGTCGCGAACGAGACCACGAGGTCGTTCGAGCACCAGATGAACGGCACTCCGATGCGAAACCCATTCGTCGCGCGGCGGATCACACGCTCCAGCCCCTCACGATAGAAACTCGCAAGCCTGGCGCGATCGCCGGAGGCTGCGCCCAACGCAGCCTCGTAATGCCCGGCGTTGTGGAAGGGATACCACTGATAGTGGCGCGCCGTATCCGCGCCCATCCACGGGGTTACTGGCTCGCGCCGAGCGTACGCCAGCGCATCGCGCGCATAGCGG
>DASTVV010000175.1:0-63528 GCA_035758925.1 Gemmatimonadaceae bacterium | reverse complement strand
TCCAAGAGCAGCGCCGCTGGGATCCGCGCGACTCAGCGGACGCGTCGTGACCAAGGCGGGTCAGCCGCTCGCGGGCGCTCGCGTGCAGATCGACGGAACCCCGCGGGTCGCGACCACGCGGCCCACTGGCGAATTCGTTCTCGACAGCCTGCCGTCCGGCACGCAGACCGTCTCGGCTCGGCTCCTCGGATACGCTCCGGTGGAGCAGGCGGTGGACCTCTCGTCGCGCGAGGCAAGCAGCGTGACGCTCAGCATGGACGTCTTTGTGCCAGTGCTGGAGACCGTGCGCGTCAGCGCGCAGCGGGAGCGCGCCCTCGACGATGTCGGCTTCTCGCGACGCAAGCGCCAGGGCTTTGGTTGGTACATGGAGGGCGACGACATCAAACGGCGCAATTCGCAGTACTTCAGCGACCTCCTGCGCGGCGCGCCGGGCATCAAGGTGTCGACTCAGGGCAATCGCCAGTACCTCGAGGACTCGCGCAATCCAACTGGCGGATGCGTCAATGTCTGGGTCGATGGTACGCAGTGGCAGCAGATGGAACCGGGAGACGTGGACGATTTCGTGAAGCCATGGGAGATGGCGGCACTCGAGGTCTACAGCTCGACGAACACTCCGGCCGAGTATGCTCCAGCCGGGCGGAGCAGCTGCGCCACGATTGTCGCGTGGACCGACCGCAGACTCAACCGCAAATCCGATCGGAAGCGTTGATCGACGCGTTGCCAGAGCGATGTCACAACAGATCCGGATGTTCCGACGCTCCAACCTCATCACGGAGTGCGAGGAGTGTCGCTTGCCGGTTGACCTGAGCCGAGCGGGGGCGTGCTCGAAATGCCGGCGCGTGCTCTGCAATACGCACCTGCATGGAAGCTTCGTGCGCCGGCTGATGGTGGACATGGGTCTGGTTCAGCCCGTTTGCCTCAGGTGCCGTAACTCGCCGGCGGCGTGACCGCGCCGGGGCATCCCGGCATGCTGTGGCGACTGCGGGCTCGACTGCGGCCGTGGCACCGCCAGCGCTGGTTCATGATCGTCGCAGGGTACAGCTTCGCGCTGCTCACCGGCATGGCTGTGGCCCGGTGGCTCGACGGTACCGGTGACTGGCAGAAAGGACTCCCCTGGGAGCGCGACTACCTCGGCTCGATGAGAGGGCTCCTGCCCCGAGCGTTCGACGGTCCTCTGCTGGCCATCTCATGGCTGGGCACCAACATCACGCTGCTGCCCGTGAGTCTGGTCGTGATCGCCTGGTTGATCCTCGGCCAACGGCGCTACCACGAGGCCGTCTACATTGCCGTGGTACAGGCGGGCAGCAACAGCCTGAATCCCGCTCTCAAGTTTCTGTACGGACGCAATCGCCCGGACATCATCCCGAGACGCGGCTGGTTCGATTGGGACGCGTACCCCAGCGGACACGCGATCGCAAGCGTCGCCGTGCTCATGACACTGGCGGTTGTGCTATATCGCGTGAAGGGCTGGCGCTGGCCGACTTATACGGGGCTGCCGATCCTGGCCCTGAGCCTGTTCTCGCGCACGTATCTCGGTGTCCACTGGCCCACAGACGTCATTGGTGGCGCGTTGGTGGGCCTAGTGTGGCTGGGGTTCACATTCTTCGCTTTTCGCGAGGACGGACGAAGAAGTGGCGGGTTGACTGGTTTTCGGGATAACGGGCTGTCGGGCTTCCCTGACGACAACCCGACAACCCAGCAACCCGTCAAGCCGACACCCTGACAACCCGTCAATCCGATTATGACTCAAGTCACGGTTTGCGGGATGACGCGCCGTTAGGGTTGCGGACCGCCGCGGTCCAGTCAGCCATTCGCCGGCGCCGGCGTTGCCCTGGATCGCGCAGTTGTACCCGGAGAACGCATGCAGCAGGGTATCGACTGGAACGTCGAGCTGCGAAAGATCGAGCGCGAGATTTCGGGGCTGCCGCCCCAGCCCTCCGCGGGATCGGTCAAAGCCAAACGCGCCGCCGAGCAGCGGACGCATGAACGGAAGCTGACGAAGGCAGCCCTTCTGGGCGCCTGGGCGCGATTGACGGTCCTGGGCGTGCTCTGCGCCGGATTGTACTACTGGCCCTATCCACGTGCGTGTGGGCTCGGGCTTTTCGGATACCTGAGCGCGCAGTCGCTGATCGTCGCCGGCGGGCTGTGGGTGACGGTGTTCACGTGGCGCAGCCGACTGGCAAGGACGCACGTGGCCGCGCTGTTCATGGTGGCCGCCGGCCTCTTGATGATCGGCGCGCAGGTCGCACCCCGTGCTGGGTACGCCAGAGTGGATGCAGCGAATCCGCCTGCCTGGATGTGTCGCTAGCTCAGAGCAGAGTCTTCAAGCGATCCAGGTCCACGTTTCCGCCGCTCAGCACCGCTACGACACGCGCGCCACGCGATACAGGGATCTTGCCTGTGATCAGCGCCGCGACTGACGCCGCCGCAGCGGGTTCGATGACGAGCCTGGCGTAGGCCAGCACGTCGCGCAGCGCGGCAAGAATCTCGTCGTCGTTCACGAGCACGACGTCGTCCACATTGCGGCGCGTCGTCTCGAGCGTCATTGCCCCCACCATCGGTGCGGCGAGACCGTCGGCGATCGTCTTGGGCGAGATGGTCATGGGCTTACCTGCGTCCAGGCTGGCTCGCATGGTCGCGGCGCCCGACGGCTCCACACCGATGACGCGGGTTTTCGGCCAGGCGGCCTTTATGGCGGTGGAGATTCCCGAGATCAGGCCTCCACCACCGATCGGCACCACGACCGCGTCGACGTCCCTCGTCTGCTCCAGCACTTCGAGCGCGACGGTGCCCTGTCCGGACGCAACGCGCGGATCCTCGAACGGGTGCACCATGACCCTGCCCTGCGCCGCGATCTCCTGTGCGCGCTCGAACGCACGGACACGCTCACCGCCCACGATCTCGACCTTCGCGCCGTAGCCTTCCGTCGCCTTGATCTTGGTTTTCGAAGACCCCTCGGGCATCACGGTTACGCAGTGTGCACCCACCATTGCCGACGCCCAGGCGAGCGCTTGTGCATGGTTGCCCGCCGATACGGTCACGACGCCGCGCTCCCGCTCCCCTGTGCTCAGTTGCATGACGGCATTCAGCGCTCCGCGAGCCTTGAACGAGCCGGTTCGCTGCAGCGACTCGCACTTGAGCCACAGGTCGATGCCGCCCGCGGCATCGCCCAGACGGGTCGAGCGAAGCAGGGGGGTTACGTGAACGTGTGGACGGATTCGCTCGCGTGCGGCGACAATGTCGTCTTTCGTGATCATGCGCTGTGCCTTAGCGTAAGGCGCCAAAGCTAACCCTCCTTACCTATCCCCTCCCAGGTGCGGACGTCCAGCGCTTTCGCGTTTCTATTCCTGCCGATTCTGCCGACGGTTGCCGGTGCACAATGGACTTACGCCTCGAGCCCGACGCAGGCCGAGCTGCGGGGGCTCAGCGTGGCAAGCAATCGGGTTGCCTGGGCCAGCGGCACGCGTGGCACCGTGCTTCGCACCACCGATGGAGGTCGCTCATGGTTCGCGGATACCGTGCCTGGTGCTTCGGCGCTCGACTTCCGCGCCATTCACGCGTTCAACGAAGGTGCCGCGCTGACAGCGAGCGCCGGTGAGGCGGAGAAAGGCCTCGCGAAGATTTACGCCACTGGCGACGCCGGACGGCACTGGAGCCTCGCGTACTCCACCGATCAGAAGGGCGTGTTTCTCGACGCCATCGCGTTCTGGGATGTGAAGAAGGGCATCGCGCTGAGCGACCCGGTGGATGGGCGCTTCTTCATCCTGACGACGTCGGACGGAGGCGCTTCCTGGAATCGCATCGCACCCGAACTGCTTCCTCCCGTTCTTCCCGGTGAGGCCGCGTTCGCGGCCAGTGGCAGCTCGCTCGTCGTCCTGCCTGGTGGCCACGTGTGGATCGGCACCGGCGGCGGCGGCCGCGGTCGGGTGATGCATTCGACCGACTTCGGCAGGACATGGATGGTGGCCGACACGCCGGTGCACGCCGACGGACCGGCGTCCGGGATCTTTTCGCTTTCCTTCGCGGACCCCCAGCATGGCATCGCGGTCGGCGGCGATTACACCAAACCCAGGCTGGCCGCGAAAACCGTGGCGCTCACTCGCGACGGCGGCCGCACATGGGTCCCCGCGAGCAAGCCTCCCGACGCCTACCTCTCTGGTGTCGCGTTCGCCGGCGGCGCACGCGTCGTCGCCGTCGGACTCGCCGGGACATATGTCTCGCGCGACAGCGGCCAGACCTGGACGCGGACCGACACCACAGCGATGAACTCGGTGCGCTTCAGCGGCCGCGCCGGAATCGCAATAGGCCCGCGCGGCCGGATTGCCTGGACCGACAGCATTCCGTGACAACCCGCGAACGCCGCTTCGACGTCGTCTCCGCCGAGCAGCTCGAGCGACTCGCGTCAGAGCCATTGCCGCTCGGACTGAAATCGACGGCTCGACGTGTGTTGTACCGCGACTTGTACGTGGACACCGAGGACGACCAGCTCCAGCGACGCGGGCTCACGTGCCGCCTGCGCGTCGGATCGGACGATCGCCGGCTGCTCACGGTGTTCGTCGCCAACACGGCCGGCGGAGCCGCAGCGAATCCGTCGGAGCCGTGGCGTCGCTTCGAGGCGCTGGTCGACTCTGCGGATCCACGCCAGGCGCTCGAATCCGGCACCGAGCCCGCGCGTCGCCTCGCCGCCGTGGTCGATTTCCGC
Source organism: Gemmatimonadaceae bacterium (assembly GCA_035758925.1). Taxonomy (GTDB): domain Bacteria; phylum Gemmatimonadota; class Gemmatimonadetes; order Gemmatimonadales; family Gemmatimonadaceae; genus DASPMP01. Next base: position 58,826 of record DASTVV010000175.1, on the reverse strand, counting down.
ATGCTGCTGACGAAGCTCGAGCTCCAGGTGGAACGCGTGGAGCGCGTTGGCGATCCCGACTGGCTGGGCCGCCCGCGGCTGCACGTGTACTGCGATCGTATCCACGTGCGCAGCGGTACATCGAGTCGCGCGTTTCACCAGCTGACGGTGCGGTGCAGCCGGCGGCGAATGGACGTATTCGACCGCTTCTGCGCCGCGTTGCAGGACACGGTGGGACTCCGACCCATCGTCGCCGGCACACGCGAGCGGGCGCAACTGCTGCTCAAATGGATGGAGCGCGAGGAACGGGGCCGAGCGAAAGTGTCCGATGCCGGCGTCGCGCTCGTGCTCACGCGCGGCCCGAACGTCGCGTTGTTCAAGCGCGGCGACGTGCTGTTCCTGCCGTTCGAGAAGGGATTCGGCGTCGGCGTCGCGCGGACGCTGCTCGATCGCTGTTGTCGTCAGCCCGGGACGGACACGCGTCTCCTGGGGAAACTCAGCTCGCTCGGCCCGATGCCCACGGTGGAGGTCTGGACCGCCGAACTGCCGATGAGCGCAGAGGTGACCAGAGAGCACGGCGACGTGATGTGGCTTGGCCCGATGGAAGCGCTGGACCGCGCGCCAGAGCTGCATCCCGACACGCTCGCGGCGCTGTCGGTGGCGGTGCGGTCCGGTCTGCTCACGGAAGTGAAGACGCCGCCGGCAGTGGGAGGAGGAGCGCGCTCGAGAATCGACCCGCGCAGATCGGTGGAGCTTACGGGTTGGCGTCGCGAAACCATGGGCGTTTCGTCGGAAGGCGAGGCCGCGGTCGGCGATCCGCGATTCCTGAACTCCGAGCTCAGCATCCTGGAATTCACGTCGCGCGTGCTGGCGTTGGCGGAAGACATACGTACTCCGCTGGCCGAGCGGCTGCGCTTCCTCGCCATCGTGGCGGACAACCTCGACGAGTTCTTCATGGTGCGCGTCGCGGGACTCAAGCGGTCCGCCCTGGAGCAGGCCGAAGAGCGGACACCGGATGGGCTGACGCCGCGCCAGCAGCTCGACCTCATCTCGCTCCATGTGCAGTCGCTCGTCGCTCGACAGTACCGCTGCTATGCCGCGTGCGCGGAGGAGGCATCGCCGCATGGCGCGCGCATCGTGACGTGGCCAGAGCTGGACGTGGGCCGCAGGGACCAGCTGCGCGCCGCGATGCGGGACGAGCTCCTGCCCGCGCTCACGCCCCTCGCGATGACGCTCAGCCCCGGACACCCCTTCCCGCGACTGCGGCACCTTTCGCTGTCGCTCGCGGTCGTGTTGCTCGACCAGCCCGGCGCCGCGCCGCATTTCGCGCAGGTGGAGCTGCCGGACGACGCACCGCGCTTCACGCCGGTGCCGGGAATGCGCGGCGCCGTGATCACGATGGAAGAGCTCGTGCGCGCCAATCTCGACCTGCTGTATCCGTCGTCGGTCGTCGAGCAGGCCTACGCGTTCCGCGTGACGCGCGGCGCCGACCTCGAGATCGACGAGGATCGCGCGCCCAGCCTGCTTCATGCCGTGGAGGAGGCGTCCCGCCGCAGGTTCGAGCAGCCCGTGGTTCGCGTGGAAGTGGAGCGCGCCATGCCCGCCGTGCTGCGCGACGTCGTGCTGCGCGAGCTGCGGCGGGAACACGGCGGCGCCGCCCTGGACACTGACGACCTGTACGAAGTGGACGGCCCGCTGGATCTCGGAGCGCTGTCGCAGCTTCCGCTGTCCGGCGGAGCGGGTCTCGAGTACCCGGCATTCAGGGGCGGCGACCCGCTGCCGCGCGAGCACTCGATCTGGAGCCTCGTGGAAGCGCGGGATCGACTGTTCCACCATCCGTTCGACGATTACGAGACCACCGTCGTGCGGTTCTTTCGCGAGGCGGCGACCGACCCACTCGTCACGGCAATCAAGCTCACCGTGTATCGGGCCGGCGAGCAATCGCCGATCGTCGCGGCGCTCGTGGACGCGGCGTCGCACGGCAAGGACGTCGTCGCATTCGTGGAGCTCAAGGCGCGCTTCGACGAGGAGCGCAACATCGGTTGGGCCCGACGGCTGGAGGAAGCAGGCGGCCGCGTCGTGCACGGCCTGGTGGGCGTGAAGAACCACGCGAAGGTGGCTCTGGTAGTGCGGCGCGACGGCAACCGACTGCGCCGCTTCGTCCACGTCGGCACCGGGAACTACAACGTCCAGACGGCGCGGCGCTACACGGACCTGTCTCTGCTTTCGGCGGACGAGGATCTCACCGCGGACGTTCAGGACCTCTTCAACGAGCTCACGGGCAGCTCACGGGCGCCGAACCAGCTCACGCGCGGTTGTCTCATCTCGCCAAAGCAGCTGCTGCCCGAGATCGTGGCGAAAATCGAGCGTGAGGCCATGCATGCCAGGGCCGGCCGGCTGGCTCACATTCGGATGAAGCTCAACGGCCTCTCGGACCCCGACGTCGTGAGCGCGTTATTCCGAGCGTCCCAGGACGGCGTGCAGATCGACCTCGTGGTGCGGGGCGTGTGCACGCTGCGACCGGGCATGACCAGCGTGTCGCACAACATCCGCGTCGTGAGCGTGCTGGGCCGGTTCCTCGAGCACGCCCGCGTCTTTCACTTCGCAAACGCCGGCGCGCACGAGTACTACATCGGGTCCGCCGACATGCGGCCGCGCAACCTGCGCCGACGCGTGGAGCTGCTGGTCCCCGTACGCGACGCCACGTGCCGAGCACAGCTCGACGCGCTGCTCGACGCCTACATCAATGACCCCACGGCGTGGGAGCTCACCTCAGCGGGCGAGTACCTCCGGCGCCATGGAACGGGCGCGTCCGCTCAGGATCAGCTGGTAGCGGAAGCGGTGCTCGCGGAGGCGGCGGAGTAGCGCACGGGCTCGGCGCCCACGTGGGATCAAGGGGCCAGGGCGAAATTGAAGGACTGGACGACGCGCTGTCGAACCGCGCATCCACCGACAAGTTCAGGCCTGAATCGGGCGTGCCGGAGTCCGTTCCTGACCGCCTGAACGAAGTCGGCATAGTACTTCCCCCTCTCGCCAGTCAGGCGCGGTTTGTTCGCTGGCCAGCGGTCTCGCACGGAGTTGATATCCACCGCTCCCGTGGTATCAACCACGTACTCGATGATGAAGGTGCCTTCCCTGAAATCCCTGCGAGGCGCCAGCGGATACGAGATCCGAGGCGGCGCGACCATCTCCGCCGGTTGCTCCCATGGCGTCATGAGAGAAAAGACCGGCACGGGATAATAGGCTTCTGGCGGAACGATCCTGAGGTCTTTTCGGACCAGCGAGCGAGTGAAAGTCAGCTTGAACGACAGGGAGTCGGACCGTGCGTCATTTGGCCAGGACAGGCGCTGACCTTCATCGGCCAGCGCGAGCAGCGCATGCTCGAGCGCACGGTCCGCTGCGGTCAATACGGTGTCGGCGGCGTCGGTGAGCCGCCTCCAGGCGAAGCGACCACTCGGAGACGTAGTGATCAGGAATCCGCTGTGCGTGTGGCGCCAATCCTGAATCGAGTCGCCGACAGGGAGCTCTTTCTCGCCTCCCGTCCAACCGAATGCTTTTCGGATCCGGTCCCCCGCAACCAGCGCGAGCATGGCGCCGCCCCGAAGAATCGGACGATTCGCCGAGTCGGTCTCCGCGGCGAGGAAAACCGGGGCGCGGATGAACGCTTCACGGGGGAGCCTTGCGACGCATGCGCCGGCGTACGCCGGATCAACCGCCTGCGAGCGAGCCGGCGTCGCGACGGAGAGTGAGAGAGTGAGAGCAAACGCTAGGACCGGCCGAGACACGATTCCATGATCCTGCGCTTGGCGTCGCGCGGGTCGGTGATCGTCGCGTAGAACCCGTCGAAGAACTTGAGCGTCCGGTCCACCACCTGCGGCTTCATCGGAGCGGCGACCGAGTCGCGATACAGCGCGTAGATCGCGTCCTTCTTTTCCTTGAAAGCCGCGAAGACCTTCTCGAAGGTCTCGGGCGGTGTGCAGTAGCCCCGCATCAGCCGGTCGGTGACGCGCTGGATCTGCGAGACCAGCTGCGGCGGAGGACCCGAGTAGCGGGTGTTCACCGCGCCAGACCAGTCGTAATCGTAGGCAACCGGGAAATACGACGTGTCCCGCTGGAGCAGCGCCACGTTGTGGAGTGCCGCAATGGAGAAGTCCGTGTTGCCGATGAAGTACTCCCAGACCCCGAAGAACGCGCTTTCCCCGACATCGAGATCATCGCTCGTGGCACCCTTGATGTCCACGACCTTGCCGCCCATCCGCTCGCCGAAGTCCGCTTCGTTCTCGAGCAGAAAGCCGTAGCGCGTCGCCAGGGTGTCCTTCTTCTCGGCATCTACGTAGGTGACGCGCGCCATGCGGACATCCATGCTCATTGGCGTGAGCAGCCGCTGCACCCGGTACAACTGGAATTCCTGCAGCACATACTGCTCGTACTCGTCGTTGTCGCGGCAATGCATCACGAGTCGGGCACCATCCAGATGACGGAACAGCGATTTCTTGACGGAGTCCTTGTTGAAGTTCAGGCGCAGTGGTGGGATGTCGCAGTTCTTCCGGCGCCAGATGCCGCGCGTCCGCACCCGTACGGGCAAGCGGACCACGCCGCTGTCTCCCGTGTAGGTGATCTCGGCCGGGCGATACGCCGTCGTGCCGTAGCGGTCCTTCTTGAGCTGCTTGTATGGTGCGGTGAGCGTGAACTCGACCAGACTGGTCGCCGTGAAGATCGGTGGCGACGTGTACGGCTTCGGGATTTTCGCCGTCTTTGGTGCCTTGGTCGCCTGCCCCTGTGGATCCTGCGCCGATCCCGTCCGGGCGACCACCAACGTGCAGACCAATCCGGTCAGCAACAGCCGCCGCGCACCGCCATCGATGCACATCGTCATTTGATCTCCGCTCCTATGACCTGGGACTTCGACTGGAGGACGTCCAACAACTCGGTGGAACGCGCCGTCTTCTTCAGCTGCACGGCATACTCCACGACGTGCGTGCCGTCCTGCTCGTGCACGACTCCGCCCAACCGCCACTTCTTGAGGAACTCGTCGAACACCTGCTCCACCGCCATGCGTGAGTCGTCCGGATTGTAGGTTCGCACGCGGAGCAGCACATCGCGGCGCTGCATCTCTTCTTCGTCCACGTCCTCCTTTTGCAGCCGGCGCTTGCGCCGCCACGCACGGTCGGCGGTGAGGTCCAGCTGCTCCGGCGTCATGTTCTCGAAGATCTCGTTGTCCAGCATGGCGACGAACGTCCCGGTCTGCCGCATGCGCTCCTGCGCGTCCTCCATCTCGTCGAGCTTCTGCATCGCGCGCGACCCTTGGAAGGCGCCCGCCCTGCCGAAGTCGGTGTACCAGAGGGCCAGGATCAGGATGTTGAACAGGACGGAGATCACGGCCGCGACGGGAAGGTGCACCGCGGCCGCCAGCCCGACGGCAGTCGCGAGGAACACGTACACGGCGTCCTTGCTGTCATCGAGCGTCGTGCGGAACCGAACCGCCGCGATGATGCCCGCCAGGCTGAATGCCAGCGCCAGGGAGTATTTCACCATCACCACGACGCCGGCGACCAACGGAGGAAGGATCATCAGCGTCTGGACCACGGACTGCTGGTAACCGCGTTTCTGGCGCGTCAGCCCGTAGATCCAGGCGACCGGCAGCGCAAGCAGCGCGGCGCCGATCATCGACGCAGCCACAGTGAGCCCCAGCGTCATCGCGTCGATCGCGATGGCCGGCGCATTCTTCGGCTTCGTCGCGCCGAGGTCGAAGGTCCCGCTGCCCGAGAACAGTGACTCGAACGAGCCGTGGAGCACCTCCTTGGCCTGCGGGAGGCGGTACAGCAGCGCGGCTACGGAGAACAGCGCCACGTAGTAGATCGCGGCGCGTAGCACGACGTTTTCTTTCAACGGCACCTTGTGTTCTATCGTATCCGCCACCAACGCTCCGGTTGAGTCTGTCGCTACAATATTGTCCGTGTCAGCCTCGCGCCAACTTTACAGCCGTTGGCGGCGAGCAGGCGCAGCCGTCATTTTCCGTTGACCCACCGCGTCACCCCTCATTCCAAACACATGCTGCTCCGTTCCTTCCCCGGCTTCACGCGTGGCCGTCTTCGGTCCCGGCGACACCTGTTGACCCTCTCGGCGGTCGTGGCCGGCGCGGTCGCGGTACTCGGCTGCATGAAAGCCACTGCATCGGCGGAGGGTACTCCCCTACAGCAAGGCGTGACCACGCCGAAGCTCATCGTGTTCATCACGGTGGACCAGCTTCGCGGCGACATGCTCGCTCGCTACCGCAGCGACCTTCGGTACGGCTACGCGCGGCTCATGCGCGGCGCCTGGTTCACCAATGGGTTCCAGGATCACGCCATCACCGAGACGGCTCCGGGACACGCCAGCACGATGTCGGGCCGTTTTCCGCGAAGCACTGGCATCACGTCGAATTCGGTCGGCGTCGTCGACCCGAACTTCTCGCTCATCGATGGGCTCCCAAACGAGGTTGGCGCGTCGCCCTTACGGTTTCAGGGAACTACGCTCTTCGACTGGCTGAAGGCCAAGGACGCGCGGACGCGCGCGCTCTCGGTCTCGAAGAAGGATCGGGGGGCAATCCTGCCCATCGGTCGCGCGAAGGAGAACATCTACTGGTTCTCCGGCAACGGCTCGTTCACGACCAGCACGTACTATCGCGACACGCTGCCCACCTGGGTGCGTGAGTTCAACGCAAGGCGAATCGCCCAGGGATACGCCGGCAAGGAGTGGCGTTTGTCGCGCCAGGCCGCGACGTACAGCGAGCCGGACTCCGTGCCCTTCGAGAAGGGTGGCCGCGACTTCATGTTCCCGCACCCGTTCCCGGCAGACACGCTTGCCGCCTCGCAGTACGTCGCCACGACGCCGACGATGGATTCCATCACGGCACTGTTCGCGCTGGAGGGTCTGCGTCAGATGGACCTGGGCCGCGGCCCGCAGACGGACATTCTGGCCGTCTCGTTCTCGGCCACCGACTACGTCGGCCATGCGTGGGGTCCGGACTCCCGCGAAGCTCACGAGAACGAGATGCGGCTCGACGAGACCCTCGGCTGGTTCCTGGATTCGCTCTACAAGCTGCGCGACTCGAGCACGATCGCGATCGCGCTCACGGGGGACCATGGCGTCTCGCCCATTCCCGAGCTGGCTCGCGCCCGGGGCCAGGCGACGGGCGATCAGGGACTTCGCGTGACACTTCGCCCTCAGGTGACTGAGATTCGTGCCGGCCTGCGCGCCGCCGGCGCCGATACCATGGCGTTCATCTACGACGGTGAGACCGTCGCGCTCGATCGCGCCGCGCTCAAGCAGGGCAACGTGAACGCGGATTCGCTGCTGAATGCGTTCACGGCCGCCGCCAAGGCGGTGCCGGGGGTGGCTCGTGTGGATCGCCCGGCGGCGCTGCGAAAGGCGGATTTCGCCACCGATCCCGTGGCAAGACGCTGGACGCATCAGATGCCCCCGACGTCCGACGTCGAGCTCGTGATGACGCTGACCCGGTACAGCTACTGGGGCAGCATTCCGGCGACGCACGGCACGCCGTACGACCAGGACGCGAACGTCCCGATCATCTTCTACGGACCGTGGGTGAAGCCGGGCACCTACACGACGTTCACGCGCACGGTGGACATGGCACCGACGCTTGCCGCCATGACCAGGGTTCGGCCCCTGGAGAAGCTGGACGGTGTCGTGCTCACTCAGGCGCTGAAGTAACGTATCGAATGACGACCGCCAACCGCCTCGCCAAACAGATCCTCAATCGGATCCTCGGTGGACGCGAGGCGGCCGCTGTCATCGAGGAGCTCTCGCCCCGCGCACCATCGACGGACCCTCTGCCGCCGCCGGTGCCCGCAAAGGACGACTACAGTCGGGATGCGATGCTCCTGCGCCGCGAGTTTCTCCGCGCCAGGGGGGTGGCGATTCAACATCTCGCTGGCGAGGGGGAGGAGATCGATCCGGCCCGGCTCGCGGGCAATATCGAGTCCCTGGTGGGGTTCGCGCAGATCCCCGTCGGCGTGATCGGTCCCATGCGGATCAACGGCTCCGCGGCGCACGGCGATTATTACGTGCCGTTGGCCACAACCGAAGGCGCCCTCGTCGCTTCATTTCAGCGCGGCGCGCGTCTCATCAGCGAGAGTGGCGGCGCCACGGCGCTGTGCCTCACGGAAGCGGTCTCGCGCGGGCCGGCATTCGTGTTCGAAACCACCATCGAGGCCGGCCATTTTCTCGCGCACGTGCTCGAGAGCGCCACCGACATTGACCGCGCCGTGTCCTCCACGTCGCGGCACGCCAGGCTGCTGGACATCACGCCGTCCCTCGTTGGAAAGGAAGTCTTCCTGTTGTGTCAGTTCTCCACGGGCGACGCCGCGGGTCAGAACATGGTGACGCTGGCCACCGAAGCGATCTGCAGGCAGCTGGTCGAGGGATCGCCGGTCAAGCCAGTCACGTGGTTTGTCGAGGGGAATCTGTCGGGCGACAAGAAGGCCACGCATCTCGCCTTCCAGCTCACGCGCGGCAAACGCGTCGTTTCCGATGTTGTCGTGCCGGCCGCGTTGGTGAAAAAGGTGTTGCACACCACGCCAGAGCAGGTGAAGCGCTATTGGGAGGTGGCCATGCTCGGCGGTCTGCAGAGCGGCTCGATCGGCATGCAAGGACATGTCGCGAACGGACTGACGGCGCTGTTTCTCGCGTGTGGGCAGGACGTCGCCTGCGTCTCGGAGGCGGCGGTCGGGCTCACGCGTTTCGATGTCACGAGGGCGGGCGATCTCTATTTGTCGCTCACACTCCCGGACATCATCGTCGGTACGGTCGGCGGCGGCACCCATCTGCCGACCGCGCGCGAGTGTCTCGAGATGGTGGGCTGCTTCGGTGCCGGCCAGGCGCGCAAGTTCGCCGAGATCTGCGGCGTCACGGCGCTCGCGGGTGAGCTCTCGATCGCCGGCGCGCTTGCCGCAGGCGAGTTCAGCGCTGCGCATGCGACGTTCGGACGCGCCGGATCTCCCGTGTCCACCAAGGCTTGACCTCCTCCCGGGTCAGCATCGACGAGCGCGCGCGGTTCGATTACGTGCGCTACGCAAACTGTTGGGAGGACGCCGATGTGCTTTGCGCCGCGCTGGACCCGGTCCGGGGCAAGCGCATCTTATCCATCGCGTCCGGCGGCGACAACAGCTTCGCGCTCGCGGCGGACGGTGCATCCGTGGTGGCCGTGGACCTGAGCGAGCCACAGCTGGCCGTCGTGGAGCTCAAGCGCGCGGCGATCATTACCCTCGACTACGACGCGTTGCTGTCATTCCTGGGTCTCGCGCCAGCCGACGATCGCGTCGGCGTGTATGCCCGCCTCGCGAGGTCGATTCCGTCGGACGCCCGTGCGTTCTGGGACGCCCATCCGAACGACATCCACCGTGGCATCGCGCATGTCGGCAGGTTCGAGCGCTACTTCGAGACGTTCCGGCGCCGGGTGGTGCCACTGTTCCACGGCCGAGAGACCGTGCGGCAACTGCTCGCGGACAAGTCGGCGCGCGAACGCCGCGAGTTCTACGATCGCGTGTGGAACAACCGTCGCTGGCGCTGGATGTTCAAACTGTTCTTCAGCCGACGCGTCATGGGGCTCATGGGTCGCGATCCGGAGTTCTTCCGTTACGTGGAGGGCAGTGTCGCCGATCGCATCCTCGACAGAGCGGAGTACGCATTCACCATCCTTCCGACGCACTCGAACCCGTACCTCAACTTCATTTTCACCGGTCAATTCGGTGAGACTCTGCCGCGCTACCTGGAGCGCGCGCGCTTCGAGGAGCTCAAGCAGGCGATGGACCGCGTCGACGTCGTCCGCGGTTCGGCCGAGGCGGTAGCGCAGCGCCACGGACCATTTGACGGGTTCAATCTGTCCGACATCTTCGAGTATCTCGACCCGGCCACCTGTGCGTCCATGTACCGCGCCTTGCTCGCCTCGTCCCGCCCGCGCGCCCGCTTCGCCTACTGGAACATGCTCGTGCCGCGACGCCGCCCGGACGCGCTCGCGGACCGCCTGCGCTCCCTCGACGACCAGGCGCGCGCGCTGTTCGCGGCCGACAGGGCGTTCTTCTACAGCGCGTTCGTTCTCGAGGAACTGAAATGATCGCTTTCGACGACCTGCGCGGCGCGGCGATGATCGCTGTTCTCTTCGGGATCGTCCTCGTCGTCGCGGAGATCGGGGCCCGCCGCTGGCACGGACAACCAGAGCATACGCGCAAGCTCGTCCATCTCGGCGGCAGCGCGATCGGCGTCCTTCTGCCGCTACTGGTGCGCTCGGTCTTGGTGGCGTTCATCCTCACCGCGTCGCTGTCCCTGCTTTTCGCGGTGACCGCCCGAGGGAAATGGCTGCACAGCGTCGGTGGCGTCGAACGCTCGAGCCGTGGCAGCGAATACTACCCGCTGGCCGTGTTTCTCGTCTTCGTGCTTTCGGGCGACGAGTACTGGCGATACCTCAGCTCCCTTCTGGTGCTCGGTGTCGCCGACGCATTCGCGGCGCTTGTGGGAGGTGGGTACGGTCGGATCCGCTATCTCGTCGAGGACGAGAGCAAGAGCCTCGAAGGATCGCTCGTTTTTCTCGTCGTCGCCTTCCTCGCGATCCATCTGCCGACGCTGCTCCTGACGGACCTGCCCCGGCCCACCGTCGTTCTGGCATCACTGCTCGTTGCGCTCGTCGTGACCGGATTCGAGGCAATCTCACTGCGGGGCGCAGACAACCTCTTCGTTCCCATCGCCGCGTGCGTGATCCTCGGGAAGATCACCACCAAGCCGCTTCCCGAGATCGTCTTCCAGAACGTGAGCCTGATCAGTCTCTGCCTCGTGATCGGATTTGGCGCGCGCAGGTTCGAGGGACTCAACGTCGGTGCGACCATCGGTGTCCTGCTCTTCACGTACGGACTCTGGTCGCTGGGGTCGCCGCTGTGGGCTATGCCGGTGCTCATCGCGCTCATCGCGCTCGTCACCGCGCGCTCGGGCCGGTTTTCCGGCAAAGCCATCGGCGTGCGACCCGTGGCGCGCGCGTGTATGCCGCTGGTCGCGATCCTCATCATCGCGAACACGTATCACGCGGACGACTTCTGGTTCGCGTCGTTCCTCGGCGCCACTGCGGCGATGACCGCCATCGGCGTGATGCAAGCCGCTGGCGGCCGAACCCGCGCGTTCGCACTCACGATCGCCGCCTGTGGCGCCATTGTCCTGCTGCCCGCGCTGTTCGCCGATAGCGCGCCCGCGAGGTCGCTCGCTGCCCTCCTGGCCGTCGCGGCCCTGGGAGGCGCCAGTGCCATCGCGCTGAGAAGGCGCTTTCCGACGGAGACGCGGCTCGGTGACATCATACCCGCCGCGGTGGCGATCGTTGCCGCACTCATGATCGCGGGATTGCAGTACGGCCGGGTGATCGCCCCTTGGGGGATCTAGGTCTTTCAGCGCTCTACGTGTCTACGATCTCAACGACGCCGGTCGACCCATCCATCGACACCCGCTGCCCGGACTTGAGCGTCGTGGTCAGCCCGGGGATGCCGACGATCGTCGGGATGCCCATCTCGCGCGCCACGATCGCGGAGTGCGAGAGGATGCTGCCGCGCTCGATGAGCAGGCCCGACACCGACGGGTAAAGCGGGACCCAACCGGGGTCCGTTCTGCCGGCCACCAGGATCTCGCCGTTCAATCGCGCGTCGTCTGACGGCGTCAGGATCACCTTCACCGTGTTGACCACCTTGCCCGGCGAGCAGGCTATTCCCCTGAGCGGCCCATCTGCATGCGCCACGACGGCCGCTCGGCCGCGAAAACGATTGTGGCTGTAGACCATGCCGAACGTCTCGAATCTGTCGTCGGGTGTCGACGAGTCATCGCGGCGGTACGCGTCGAATTCAACGCGCCGGAGCGCGACCAGATCGCGAAGACGCGTCGTCACGGCGGTCCCCTTCACGAAGTCGAAGGCCTCGTCCAGCGTGAGATAGAAAACGTCGTCCGCGCGATCGAGAATCCCCGCCTGCGCCAGCTGCGCGCCGAGGGACCGCACCAGCTCGCGCACGAGACCGAAGATGCGCGTCCGCGCGAAGCGCATGTTCTCGCGGTTCTTCACCCCCAGGCGCGCATTTTCGAGAATGCGTCGGAACACGCGTCGCTTCCACCAGGAGTGCAGTAACTGGTTCGTGCGCGCCTCCGCGCGGGATCGGATCTCGGCTTCGCGGCCCATGATCGCCGCCGGATCCACCGCCGAATGGGCCATCACGTAGTTGCGGATCACTTCGTAGGCGAAATCGGGACTGTCGCGCAGCGTGGGCTCCTCCAGCTTGAGCTCATTCATGCACCGGAAGCCGTACTCGTCGAGGTAGCGGTCGAACGCAGCGCGAAAATCGCGAAAACGAGGGTCTCGGCGCAGCGCGCGCCCGATGTCCGCTGGCGTCGCTTTCGCGAACACCTCGCGCAGTGCCGGTTGTTCGCGCACCTCGCGTGCGAGCTCCATGAGCCGGAACGTGGGCTCGGTGCTCCTGATGCCGCCTTCGCCGCAGATGAGGTCATTCTGAAGCGACCCCGTCGTGTCACCGCACCACGTGGCGCACAATCGCTTGAGCACCCCGTAGTTCACCATCACGAACAAGTCATTGATGATCGGCGCCCGCCACTGCTCGAGAATGTCGCGCTCCATCTCGGCATAAGTCGCCAAGAGCTCGTGCGGCCGCATCTCCGAGACATCCATCGCCGCCCACCGCCGATAGTGCGCCTCGAACAGCGTCTCGAACGCCGTGACCCGCGCACGGATGCGCGCGAAGTTCAGCGTCGAGCGCGCGAGCAACCGCAGCAGCGCCGGCAGCTCGACCAGGTAGCGCCGCGCCAGCGAAGGCGGCGCCACGCGTTCCGGCTCGTACGACTCCTTCACGCCCATCATGGATTCCATGAACTGGCGGTTGTACTCGAATCCCGGGAACAGGCGCAGCAGCAGATACCAGCTGCGCAGGTTGTAGTACACGCGGCCCCGAATCAGACCGAGCATGTTCTGATAGAGCGGCTCGCTGCGGCGGATTATCCCGGGAGCGATGCCCATGACTTCCGAGAAGCAGCGATACACGGTCGCGTAGGCGCGCCGGATGACGCTGAACGTCATCGGCGACGTGACTCCCGAGAAGCTCTCGATGATGTTCGAATTGTCCCAGAGCAGGCCGTGACCCGCGGCTGGCCCAAGCTCCTCGACCGTCGTGATCGGTCGACTCTGCAAGATCCAGAGTGTCCCTGCCCGATCGAGTGCGAACTCGATGTCCTGTGGGGTGCCATATGCGCGTTCTATCTGATGCGCGACATCGGCCACCTGTTGCACCTGGGCATCCGTGAGACTGGCCCGCGTCACGGACTCGGCGGGCACGGCTTCGCGGGCCACGCCGGCTCGTTTCGCGCTGTCGAACACGAACCGCTCCGTCTTCTCAGCGATCTGCCGCGATGCCTCGCGAGCGGGCGACGACTTGTCGATGCTGAACAGGTCGGCATCGAGGCCGCCGCTCACCAGGCCTTCGCCCAGTCCGTAAAGCGCGCTCACGACCGTCTTGTGCACATCGCCCGTGGTTGGGTCCGCGGTGAACGCGACGCCGCTCACGACCGCGTCAACCATTCGTTGTACCACGACAGCGATCGTCACGCCGTCCGACGCGATGCCCTTCGACGTTCGGTAGGCAACGGCGCGCTCCGACGCCACGGACGCCCACACGCGCCTGATGGCGTCCAGGACCGCATCCGGCCCGCGGACGTAAAGAAAGCTGTCGTGAATCCCGGCGAAGGATTCGCCTGCGGCGTCTTCACCCACCGCCGACGAGCGGACGGCCACGTACTCGCCCGCGGGGATGATCTCGACGTGAGCAGCGGCAATCTGCTCGCGCAGGCCGGCCGGAAGCGTGCTCGCGCCCGAAGCGCCGGCTGCCCGAAACGCCGCGGTCGTCACCACGAAGAACGGAGGTACCTGGTGTCCCAAGCGCGTGAGCCGGTCGAGATTCACCGCTTTGCCGCCGAGAAGGCCTGGATCGGCGCGGCCGCCTCCCGAGCGCCAGACGAATTCGCTCACGTCCGGAACCCGTGCAGTCGCACCAGCTCGATCGCGAGGATGAGATCGAACGCGATGAGATAGAGGCCCGCGTTGCGTTCCAGCGCTTTCGCTGCCCTCGACGTCGTCCGCAGTCGGAAGCGGATGAACGTGCCGAGCGTGAGGAAGAACAGCATGCCGATCGCGGCATAGAACCAGGCGCTGACGCCGAGCGCGCGCCCGACGAGGGAGACGAGCGCGGTATCGACGAGCCGAAGGCCGAGCACGATCCACGCGGCGCCATAAGTACCGAAGATCTTCGAGTACGAATCGAGCCCCTCGATCTCGTCCGCCGGCGCGCGGATCTTCCGCGATACCTCGACGTTGAAGGTGACGAAGAATCCCACGAACGCGTACAGCCAGTACGTCGCCGGCGCCTGCCATGGCCACCGGCTTGTCGCAAAGCTGAAGATCATCAGCGACAGGAGCGGCATCAGCAGCATGTGCGACGTGGCGTAGAACAGGAAGTGCCGCTTGAGCCACTCGCCGGCGAAGAACTCCTTGAGCATCAGGAGCGAGAACACGAACGCAATCGCGAGGCCGGTGAGCGCCTGCAAACCCGCAACCCAAGCCAGCCCGAATTCAAACAAGACGGCGAATCCAGCGAGCAGGCGCAGGTCGGCGAGCGTGATGACACCGCGCTGCAACACACGGTCCGGATGGAAGCGCGAATCGTCCGCGAAGTCCTTGTGCTCGTCGAAGACGCGCAGGTGAAAGAAAAAGCACAACAGCGTGAGCGCGCCCAGCGCCGAACGCGACGTGTACTGCATCGGCTCGTCGGGATGCATCAGCACCTTGGCGAGAAACTGATTCGACGAGTAGTAGCTGATGATGAGGAGGACGTGCCCGAACAGCGGGAAGCGCTCGCGCAGATACGCCCGAAGCCGGGTGAGATACGGGTCGCCATGTGTGACCGGCGCCACCGCGGCGGTCACTCGAGCGACCCCGCTTGAAGTATCACGCGCAGACGCTGGTAGTCGATCTTGCTGTTGTGCCGGGGGTCAACCGGCAGAGGCTTCCGGGTCACGATCAACTCATCCGCTGGCACGCCGCCGTTGGCGGCGAGACGGTCCCTCACCGCCGCGACGACGCCCGGATCGTCGGATTCGATGACGACCACGAGTCGTTGTCCCAACGCCTGGTCTGGAATGCCAAGCGCTGCAACCCGCCGGACCCTCACGTCGGAGCCGCGTGCCGCTTGCTCGACGAGCTGTGCATGAACGTCCACCCCCGCGCGGCGAATGGTCGAATGCACGCGTCCCACGAGCCAGAACCGGCCCTGGGCATCGAAGTAGCCGGTGTCACCCATGCGATGCCACACCAGTCCGTCAGGCTCCCTCACCTTGTTGTCGGCAAATGCGCGACCTCCCGGATCGTCCACATACTCGCGGCAGACGTGCGGTCCCGCCACGAGCAGCTCGCCGACGGTACCCGACTGGGCATCTGCGACGCGCTCCATCGGGCCGTGCGTGATTCGAGCGATCCGCGTGCGCACGGCCTGCACCGGCGTCCCGGCACAGTACCCGGCCAGCCCTGGCGACTCGATCGCCAGGCGGTCGTCTGCCGAGATGCTCGCGACGGGCTCGGCTTCGCTCGATCCGAAGGCAACCACGATTTGTGCGGCGGGAAAAGCGTCGCGCCAGCGCCGGAGCTGATCGTCGCGCACCGGGGCGCCGCCGGTGACGATGCGCCTCAGTGCCGGCGGCGACGCTCCGGTCGCCCGAAGGCGCTCCGCGAGCAGATCGAAAAGCGGAGGAGACGCCGCGGCGGTCGCGACGCCGAACTCCTGAATGTCCCCGAGCACCACCGCCGGGTCCGCGCCCGAGACACGACGCAGATCGACGCGCGGAATGACAGTAGTCACTCCGCTGGCCAGGTTGCTGAGTGCGAAGACGGGAAAAGTGGTCAGGTCGACGTCGGTCGCCTCCGTCGGAAACTCCTCGCGAATGACGTGATGCTGCGCCGCGAGAATCGCGTGTGTGCGATTCACCGCTTTCGGCGCGCCGCTCGAGCCCGTCGTGTACGTGATGAGCGCGGGGGCGTCGGGCGGGACGCGCACGACGGCGGCCGTTCCGGTGAGATCGTCGAAACGCAGTCGCGCCGCGATGGAAGAGCCGAGCCCACCGGTCGTCACGGAGATGCGCACGCGTCGCAGCTCGGGAGCGAGCAGTCGCAGCAGGTGCGCCCTGGGCGTTCCGATGACCGCCGCCGGCCGCGCGTCGGCCGCCAATCGCGCGATCTGCCGCAACGGCACCCAGGGATCCACGAAGACCGCGACGCCGCCCGCGGTGAGCGCACCGAGCACGGCCACATAGAGCTCGGGCGACATCGGCAGGAGAAAGAGGGCGCGGTCGCCCTCCCGGAATCCCTGCGACGCTAGCCCGCCCGCAAACCGTTCCACGGACCGCCGCAGTTCGCCGAACGTGATTCGGCGACCCGACGGTCCGCCGGACACGAACGCGAGGCGGTCGGCCTGGCGGTGCGCCACGTCGAAGAACAGCTGCGCGACATTCGCGGTCACGCGTCGCGACCAAAGAGCACGTAGCGCCGGAAGACGACCCCAAGCCCCGCATCGAGTGCCTGCGACCGATTGTCGTCCCGCATCAACGCGTGGTTCCCCGCGCGCAACCCCCTCGCCACCGCGTTCCGGTATACATGGCGCGACAGCGCTGCGGTTGTGCCGGCTTTGCGCCAGTCCGACAGCACGCCAATGGTCTTGTAGTGGATCGCTGGCAGGCTGGGGTCTGCGTAGGCGAAGACGAAGCCGACGTCCCGGCCGTCCGGCGCCGTGGCGAAGACGACCAAGTCCGGATCCAGGAATCGTTCGACGCCCCGATACATGTCGAGAAAGTCGGGTAGCGTGATGGGCGAGTAGAGAAAAGCATCGCGAAAGATCTCGGCGGATAGACGATGCACGATGGCGAGCTCCTGATCGAGACGCGATCGGTCGAGTGCGCGGACGCAAATGCCGTGTGATGCAGCGCGCTCCGCGCCGGACTCGAGGCGCGGCAGGAGAACCGTCACGTCGTCGATCCACTTGGAGCTGTAGGACTCGACTTCACCAAACCCGGCTTGCTCCCAGAGCTCGCGGTAGTACGGCGGATTCCAGGGTTCCAGGGGGAACGGCGGATGGTCGAAGGGGCCGATGTTCACCCGATACCGGTGCCACGTGTCGCCGTCCATCGGGCCGACAATCGCTCCGACGCCATGGCCGCGCAGCCAGTCGATCGCCGGTTGGAAAAGTGCCCGGCCGGTGTCGACGTTCCGGGCGGACTCGAAGAAGCCCAGCAGGCCGTAGGGATTCCCGCGGGCGTCGTTCAGTTGCGGGGCGATCCGCGCGACGATGCGCGCGACAGGCCGATCACCGTCGAACGCGACAAAGAGGCGCTGCCGCGACCGATAGATGTCTCGGTCGAGGCTCCGCTCCACCGCCACGCGATCGGGCGTGGTGCCGCGCGGCTGACCCTCGTACGCCGATGCTACGACTGCGTGGAACGCCTCGCGACCCGCCGCGTCGTCCGTGACATCAAGCGCGCTTATCATGGGGTGCCGTCACGCCGCCGGACACGACGAACGCCATCAGCTCCGCGCTGTCGGTCGCGAGCGGCTTCACGTTGCTCGTCGGATAGATCCGGATCACGCCCGTGAATGTGTAGGAAAACGGGAGATACACGGTGACGTGGTCCTCGAGGCCGAATCGCGTCATGGTTTCGGCCGTCACGAACCCGAACGCCTTCTCGATGCCATCGGCGTGGGTCATGACGACCACGGGCCGGTCGAACCTGCGCTTCTCGCCTACGAAGGCGTCAAGCAGGTCCCGAGTGGACGTGTACACCAGTCGAACGAGCGGCAGACGCTTGAACCCGCTGTCCATCGCGGACAACACCCACCGCGCCAGCACGCTCGACGCGAAGAATCCAAACAGGGTGACGAGCACGACGGTGATCGCGATCCCGAGACCGGGATACCGCAGGCCCATCCACTTGTCGACGGTGCTGAAGATCAGCCAGAAGACGTAGATGGTGACGATCGCGGGCGCGAGGATGATGAGGCCGCGAAAGAAGTAGTTGAGGAGCCGCGTCACGCGGGGGCATTCTACGTCCTCGTAACTGCCGTGGGAAGTTGCTGGCCTTGCGCTTGCCCTCCCTGTTCGCAAACGGGGCGAACCATGGCGAACCACGGCGAACCATCAGGAGAGGCCGAATCGATGGGAAACAGGAAGCGGCGGCAGCCCGGCCCGCAGTACCATGCCGAGGGCCAACACGGCGAGAAGACGCACAACCGGTTCATCGAACAGCTCACTGAATCCACCAAAGAAGTGGACGAGTTGAAAGGACGGCCAATCGAGGGGCACCATCGGCTGCAACAGGTGCGCGAACAGCACGACGAGGCCGAGCAGAACAGCGAGTGGGTGCGCGAGCGCCGGCACGGGCAGGGGCCGGACAAGCCCGTGTGAGAATCGCGCTGATCGCTGGGCTCATGTGGCTGATGGGTTCCATCGGAGGAACTGTCGGCGCCACGGTCGCGCATGCGTTGGGACACGGCGTGGGCCGCGGCGGCGTTCTGTTCGGCGGATTCGCGTGCGCCGCTCTCGGGGTGGTCGCCGGAGCGTACTTCGGCGTCCGCATCGGACTGTTGCAGCCGTCCCAGCGTCTGTGGGCGATTGTCGGCGGCCTGCTGGGCCTTGTGTTCGCGTGCCTGGTGTCGCTCTCCACGCTGATGTCGCTGACCGGACCGATCCTGAGCACCCTGCTCATCGCGCTGGGCGCGGGACTCGGCGCGGTGATGGGCCACAGCGCGCACGAAACCTTGACGTCGGCAGGCGAAGGCCGGTAGCGTTCTCGCGTCCGTCGGCTCGGCGCGTGCACCCCTCTGCCCGACCGCCATGTTCATCGTCCCGATCGTTTTGCTTGCCGTGTTGGTCGCCGTTGCGCTCGGCGCCAACGCGATGAAGAAGAAGGGAAGGATGACGGAGCTCGGCTATCAAACGGTGATCAGCGTTTCGTCCATCGCCGTCACCATCGCCGCGCTCGCAGTGCTCGTCGTCAGAATGCGCGCGAGATAGTCACAGCAATCGCTTGTGCCGTTTGCGGCGCCGCGATTTTGTGCCCGGCCGATAGAGGACGCGGGCATGCCCGGCAATCGCCGCGATGGCAAGCTCGGCGGTATGATGGGACAGCTGCCAGCGCACTCGATTGCGCTTCTCCAATCGAATGCGTTCCAGGCGCGTGCGAATCTCGTCCGTAGTTTGTCCCATGTGCCGAGCGGGCGGGGCAGCTAGCTTGAAACGTATGTCATACCGTGTTCTTGCACGTACCGCGAGTCTCGCGGTCCTCGTGTCGCTCATGGCTGCCTACAGCCCTTCCCGTCCCGGCGCGGACCACCAAGCTACCGCGGCAACCCGCATCACCGTGTTCAAGGATCCGGATTGCGGTTGCTGCAAGAGCTGGGTGGATCATTTGCGCAAGCACGGATTCGACGTCACGGTACGGGACACGACCGACATGAGCGGCGCCAAGCGTACGGGCCGAGTGCCTGAACCGCTGCGGTCATGTCACACGGCATTCGTGAACGGCTATGTCGTCGAGGGACACGTGCCCGCCGCGGACATCCGGCGTCTGCTGAAGGAGAAGCCGAAGGTCGCCGGCATCGCAGTGCCCGGCATGCCCGCGGGTTCGCCCGGAATGGAGATCGGCAACCGCGTCGACAAGTACGACGTCGTGGCGTTCAATCGCGACGGCACCACGCGCGTTTTCGCGCACCACTAGCGTGCAGCCGGCCCGATCCGCCGTCGCGCGCATGGCGCGCGCGCATCTCCGCCGTGTCGATCCCGTCATCGCGCGCGTCATGGAATCGGTGGGTCCCTATCGGCCGGCGAATCGTACCGACGGCACGCATTTCTACTCACTGGTTCGCGCGATCGTGTTCCAACAGCTGTCCGGCAAGGCAGCATCGACGATCCTGAGCCGGTTTCTGGCGCTCTTCCCCGGCGACAATCCTACGCCCGAGGAAGTGCTGAAGCTCTCGGACGAACAGATGCGCGCCGTGGGAATGTCGCGACAGAAGACCGCGTATCTTCGCGATCTCTCGGACAAGGTCTCGAGCGGTGCGCTGCCGCTGGATCACGTGGAGACGCTGTCCGACGCCGACCTCATCGCTCACCTCGTCCAGGTGAAGGGCATCGGCAAGTGGACCGCGCAGATGTTCCTCATGTTCAAGCTTGGTCGAGCGGACGTGCTGCCCGACCTCGACCTGGGCATCCAGAACGCGATCAAGCGCGCCTACCGCAAGCGGCGCGTCGGTCCCAAGGATGTGCTGCGCATCGGCGCCAAGTGGTCGCCGTACAGCAGCATTGCCTGTTGGTATCTCTGGCGGTCGCTCGACAACGGCGACGGTCAGAGCGCCGCGAAGAACGGGAAGAAGAAGTAGCTACGGGCTGAGGACACGAGCGGGCCTGTCCACCAGATGGACGCGGCCAGCCTGCATCACGAAGGTCACGCGCCGCAGCGCTTCGATCTGCTGCGACGGGTCACCAGCCGTTGCGATGATGTCCGCGCGATAGCCCGGCGCGATCGACCCGATCTCCTGATCCAACCCGAGCGCGCGCGCGGCGCCGGAGGTTGCCGACGTGAGTGCCGCCATGGCCGGCTGTCCGGCGTCGCGCACGCGGCAGATGAGGTCTTCCACTTGCCTGCCGTGCGCGCCCGCCACCGCGTCCGTTCCCCAGATGAGCTTGAGGCCGGGAGTCGCGACGGCCTGCGTGATGACGTTCACCGCGAGCGGAATTACCCGCTCCAATGCGGCGAAGCCTTCGTCGTTGTAATTGCCGATGCCCTGATACTTCGCCCGGTTGTCCAGGTAGTTGCGAAAGATCAGACCGCACTGCGGCTCGAAATACGTGCCGCGCTCCGCCATCAGCTTCAGCACGTCGGGCGTCGCGAAAAGCCCGTGCTCGATCTGCGTGCACCCGGCCGACACCGCGAGTCGAATGCTCTCTTCACTGTGGGCGTGCACCATCGTCCGCAGGCCCAGGGCTCCGGCTTCGCCGCACAGCGCCTCGAGTTGTGCCGCGTTCATTGTCGTCTTGCCGCCCTCACGGATGCTGCCGGACGCGAAGATCTTGATGGCGTCGGCACCGTCCGCCTTGCGGCTGCGAACGATGGATCGCAGCGAGTCCGGCGTGAGCTGGCCGTTCGTGATGCCTCCGAGTGTCGTGACGAGGCGTGGCCCTTCGATCGAGCCATCGCGCAGCGCTTCACGCAGCGCGGCGTCCTGCGCATCGCCCAGGCTTTGCGCGGTCGTGACGCCACTGAGCAACATGCGGCGAAGATTGCGCGCGGCCGCGAGTGTGGATTGCGCTGGAGTGTCGCCATCGTCCGACGTGTGCAGACGGCCTTTGCCATTGAAATACCACGTGACGTGCACATGTCCGTCGATCAGACCCGGCATGATCGTCGCCGTACCGAGGTCGAACACCTGCTCGCCGCGCTGCGCGGCTGCCGTTGCGGCTGGTCCGCGGAGCACCTCGACGATGCGGTCGCCGCGAACGACCACCACGCCATTCGCGATGGCGCCGCCACGACCATCCAGGATTCTCGCGGCGCGCAACACGATCGTCGCCGGCGTCGGCTGCTGTGCGCCCGCGATCGTTGAGAAGGCGGTGAAGGCGGCGAGCGCGATGAGGGCAACCAAACCCGACCGCCGGGGTGTCATGAGAATACGCATAGGGGAGTCCTCTAGATTCCTGTCGATCGCATCAACCGATTCGAGGCCGTCGTGAACCGTTTGCTCTTCGTCGTGCTCCTCGCGCTGCCCTTCAAGGTGGACGCTCAAATCACCGCGCGCGAGTATGCCCAGCGACGCGAGCAGATGGCGGCCCGGCTTCCGGACCAGTCGGTCCTCGTCGTCCTCGGTGCGCGCGAACCGGCACAGGACTACCTCGAGTTCAATCAGAATCCCGGCATGATGTATCTCACGGGCATCGCGGAGCCCGACGCCGCGCTCGTAATGGTGAAAGCATCCGGTCAGACGTCGGCGACGCTGTTCGTCCTGCCGAGGGACCCGGCCGCGGAAACCTGGACTGGGACACGCCTGGGAGCGGAAGGCGCCACGAAACTCACCGGACTTCCTGCGCGACTGCGCTCGGCGCTGCCGCAGGTGCTCGATTCTCTGGCATCCACGAAGTCCGCGTTCTTCGTGGTGGGCGACCTCTCGCAGAACCCCAGCGAAGGTGCACTGACGGTGGACGATCAGTTCGTCGGCGCGTTCAAGAGCAAGCACCCGGAGGCTCGCGTGACCGTCGCCAACGAAACACTGGAACAGCTTCGGGGAAAGAAGAGCCCGGCGGAGCTCGCGCTGATCAAGAAGGCGGTGGACATCACCGTCGAGGCGCAGAAAGAAGCCATCAAGGCCGTGCGGCCCGACAAGAACGAGTACGAGATCGAGGCGCTCATCGAATACGTGTTCCGTCGCAGTGGTTCCGAGCGGCCGTCATTCGCGACGATCGTCGGCTCGGGCCCGAACTCCACGACGCTGCACTACAACGCTGACGACCGTCAGATGCAACCGGGCGAAGTGGTGGTGATGGACATCGGCGCTTCGTACGAGGGCTACGCGGCGGACGTCACGCGCACGGTCCCGACCAGTGGGACGTTCTCGGCGGAGCAGCGCCAGGTGTATCAGATCGTGCGAGACGCGCAGGCGGCGGCGGAACGCCAGGCCAAGCCGGGAAAATCGGCGCAGCTGATGACCGACTCAGCGACAGCCCTGATTGCGGCGGGGCTCACCCACCTTGGGTTGATCGAGTCTCCAGATGCGACGGTTGATCTCGCGGTGGGTGGCGGTTCAACGCGACAACTGCCGCAGTACATGCTCTACTACATGCACGGGCTCGGCCACGGCATCGGGCTCGAGGTGCACGATCCCGATCAGTTCTATTTCACGGGCACCATCGCCGAAGGCAGCGCGTTCACGATCGAGCCCGGGATCTACGTACGCCCGAACCTGCTGGAAACGCTGCCGGACACACCGCGCAATCGTGCACTGATCGCGAAGATCCGACCCGCCGTCGAGCGGTACAAGAGCATCGGCGTGCGCATCGAGGACGACTACATCATCACCGACAAAGGTGTCGAGTGGATCTCGCGCGCGCCGCGGGAGATCTCCGAGATCGAGGCGTTGATGCGGCGGCCGTCTTTTTAGCGCGGGAACACCTCGAACAATCCTGCGGCCCCCATTCCGCCGCCGATACACATCGTCACGAGGCCGATGCCGCCGCCGCGGCGTCCCAGCTCGTGCACGAGCTGCGTGGTGAGCTTGGCGCCGGTGGCCCCCAGCGGGTGACCGAGCGCAATCGCGCCTCCGTTCACGTTGACGCGATCCTCCGGCATCTCGAGATCGCGCACGACTGCCACGACCTGCGCGGCGAACGCCTCGTTGAACTCGATGAGCTTGATGTCTTGCATGGAAAGGCCCGCACGCTTCAGCGCCTTCGGCACCGCCTTGATCGGACCCACGCCCATGACGTCCGGCGGCACGCCGGCCGCCGCAAAAGTGATGAAGCGCGCCAGCGGCTGTAGCCCGAGCGCTTTCGCGCGTTCCGCGCTCATCACCACGACTGCCGCCGCTCCGTCGGAATAAGGGCTCGCGTTTCCGGCGGTGACCGTGCCGTTCACCTTGAACGCCGGCCTGAGCTTCGACAGGCCCGCCAACGTGGTCTCAGGCCGAGGCAGCTCGTCACGCGCGAACGCCACCTCGCAGTCCTCCTTCCTCGCCCCTCGCCAGGTGACCTTGAGCGTCGGGATCGGCACAATCTGTTCGTCGAATCGTTTGTCGTGCAGTGCGCGTGCGGCCTTCTGCTGACTGCCCAGCGCCCAGCGGTCCTGGTCTTCGCGCGAGACCTTCCACCGCTCTGCGACGCGTTCGGCGGTGAAGCCCATCCCGATGTACGACTCGGTGAGCTCGGGCGAGAGGCGTGTGTGGTACCCGGACATCGGTACCTGGCTCATCATCTCGATCCCGCCGGCGAGCACCACGTCCGCCATGCCGGACATGATCTCCTGCGCGCCCAGTGCCACAGTCTGGAGTCCGGAGGAACAGAACCGGTTGATCGTCGCCGACGGCACTTCCACCGGGATGCCGGCGCGCAGCGACGAGAGACGCGCGACGTTGAGTCCCTGCGAAGCCTCGGGCATCGCGCAGCCCCAGAAGATGTCGTCCACCATCGCGGGCTCGATGCCAGCACGCTCGATGGCGCTGCGCATCACCTCCGCCGAAAGATCCGTGGGGTGAACGTTCGCCAACGAGCCGTCCTTCTTGCCGCGTCCTACGGCGGATCGAACCGCCGAAACGATTACTGCCTCTTTCATGTCATCCTCCGTATCAACGGCGGAATGGGCATTGGGAATGGGAATGGGCACATTCGAGTCTGTCCGCCGCCCATTCCCATTTCCCGTTCCCATTCCGCAGTTGTCGTTCAGTTTCGAAGCGGCTTTCCAGTCTTCAGCATGCGCTCGATCCGCGCCTGTGTCTCCTTTGTACCCAGCAGTCGCAGAAGTGCATCGCGCTCGAGATCGAGAATGTCCTGCTCCGTCACCACGCGGGGCAGGCCGTCTCCGCCACATAGCACGTACGCCACCTCGTGCGCCAGCGTCACCTCGAAGTCGGTGATCTGTCCTGCTTCGCGCATCGCCCACACCGCATACTTCAAGTTACCGAATCCCTCCTTGCCGACGGCTGTGATTGTCCGCGGTTGGGGCGCTACGTAGCCCGGCGCGAGATCCAGCACCTGCTGCTTGGCGTCGGCGATCAACAAATCACGATTCATCGTGACGCGATCGCGATCCCGCAGGAAACCCAGCTTGCGCGCTTCCAGCGCGCTCCCGCTGGTGGTTGCCATGGCGATGAGTCGGAACGCGCGCTTCACTGCTTCGAACGGATCGGCCTCGTCGTACGGAACGAGCTCACTCGTGAAACGAAAGAGCAGTTCCTTGGTGCCGCCGCCGGCCGGAATGATGCCGACTCCCACTTCGACGAGGCCCATGTACAGCTCCGCGTGCGCCTGGATCAGATCAGCGTGCAGAGAGAATTCGCAGCCGCCGCCCAGCGTCAGTCCGAACGGTGCGATGACCACGGGGAACGGTGCGCTCCGCAGCGACATCGAGGTTTGCTGGAACGTCGACGCGGCGGAGTCCAGCTGCTTCCAGTCGCCGTGCTGCACCAGGCCGGCGACCAACGCCAGGTCCGCGCCCGCGGTGAACGTCTTGGGGTCGTCGTTCCCGATCACGAGACCGGCAAGCCCGTCGCGCTCCACGCGCGAAAGCGCCTGATGCAGAGCGCTCAACACACCAGCGCCGAGCGTGTTCGCCTTGCTATGGAACTCGAGACATGCCACGCCGTCGCCGAGGTCCACCAGCGTGGCGTCGTCGTTCCCGGCGAGTACTCGTTTGCCCGACTTCAGTCGCGTGAGCGATATCGCGCCCGTAATCTCCTGGACCGGCGCATACGACCCGTCGAACTGCAGGACGACCGATTCGTCGTGCGTGTAGAAGCTTTCCTTTGATCGTTTCGCCAGCTGGGGCTCCGCGAGTTTCAGCCGCTTGAAGCCGTCGCGCAGGAAGTCCTGCCCCAGCATGTCCATCTGCTTGTACGGCCCCGCCTCCCACGCGTAGCCCCACTCCATCGCGCGGTCCACGCTGGGAATGTCGTACGCGACGTCCGGCGTACGTTCGAGCACGAAGTGCGAAAGTCTCAGGAGGTAGGTGCGTGCGAATTCGCCGTACTTGCCTTCCAGCTCGCGCACTCGTTTGAGACGCTCCGCGAGCGGAAGCCTGAGGAGAGACGCCAGCTCCTTCGACTCGACCTTCTGTTGCGGGACGTACTGCATCGTCCCGCGGTCGAGGGTGAGGATCTCCTTTCCGACCTTCTTGTAGAACCCGGCCCCGGTCTTGTCGCCCAGCTGGCCGTTCGCGATCAGTGTCTTCACCCACGGCGGCAGCTCGAAATCCTCGCCGGTGGCGCTGGCCAGCTCCTGTGCAACGTGATTCAGCACGTCCAGCCCCGTGATGTCCGCGGTTCGAAACGTCGCGCTCTTCGCGCGGCCGAGCGCCGGACCCGTGAGGGCATCCACCTCGTCGATGGTCAGGTTGAACTCGTCGATCATCCGCAGCGCCAACACCATGCCGAACACGCCCAGACGGTTGCCGACGAAACCGGGAACGTCCTTGGCCCGGATGGTCCCCTTGCCCAGCACGCGCTCGCTGAAGCGCCGCACTGCGTCGAGCGCATCGGCGTTCGTGTCCGGCGCCGCAATGATTTCCAGCAGACGCAGATACCGGGGAGGGTTGAAGAAATGCATCCCCAGGAAATGTTCGCGGAACGCGGCGCTTCGGCCATGCACCAGCTCCTTCATGGGGATGCCGGATGTGTTCGAGGCGACGATGGCGTCCGGGCGAATCACCGCTTCGAGTCGCGTGTACAGCTCGCGCTTCGGTTGCAGCTGTTCGATGATCGCTTCGATCACGAGGTCGCAGTCGCCAAGCAACGCGAGGTCATCACGCGTATTCCCCGCGCGAATGAGCGCCGCGCGATCGGCATCCATGAACGCCGGTGGACGTGCCTTGAGTTGACGTTCGATACCCTTTCTCGCCGGGGCACTGGCGTCTCCATCCTTTGCGGGGACGTCCAGCAACACGACCGGAACACCGGCCGACGCCGCGAGCGCGGCGATGCCGGATCCCATGGTTCCAGCGCCGACTATCCCTATCCGTCGAATGCGCATGGTCAGTACTCGGGGATGCCGAAGGGATCGCCCGGTGGAGGCGTCAGCGCTGCTGTCATTTTTGGAACCTCGCGTCGTTCCAGCCATGCGGTCATGTCGCGCTGGATTGAGGCCCAGTGCGCGCGTTCATCCACGTTGGTGGCTGCTGCTCCACCCCGTCCTACTGTGAGTGCTCGCAGCTCGCCGAGCTTGAGTTCGATCACTGCCCGCACGTCGGGTGCCGCCGAGGAATCTGCAGCCAGGAGGATCAGCCGGTCCGCCACAGCTCGCTGAGCCACGCGTTGAAGCGCCGCCAGTTTCGGCGACGTCGGCGCCAGCCGGCGCCAGGTGGCACCCACTACGGTGTCGATCGTGGCGGCCAGCGTGAGTTGGGGGCCCGGCCGCGTCGCGAACTGCACCAGCCGCGCCGCGCGCTCACGCTGAAGCACCAGGTCCACGATCATCTGAGCCAGCGTTCGAGCCGCGCCCAGCTCGTCGAAGGCGGGTTGTGTCCTCGTCCCGAACAACTCCACGCGCGGCGTCAGGACGCCCGCGCCGGGCGGCATCAAGGCAATCACCGTGTCGGGAATCGCGAGCTCTTCGGGTTGCAACGCGGTCAGCAGCTGGCTCAGCGCCTCCAGCTGCTGCGCTCTGGGAATGGGGCGAACGGCCTGCGCGCCGTCGCCGCTCATGGCGTTGCTGTACTCCATGCCACCAATGGTCTTGGCCAGCGAGCTCAGTGCGAACCGATGAAAGAAGTACACCGGTGCAAACCGTTCCTGGAGCAGCGCGACCGGCTCGCCCGGACGAATGTTGCGCAGCCCGAACCGCCTGATCGCGACTCGACGTACGTCCATCTGCCGTGTGAGGAACTCCGATGCGGTGGCGGCGTCGTCCCAGAGGTTGGTGCGCGGATCGGAAGCGAAGTCGGGCCGCGCGTCCGCGTCCGACAGGTACAGGAATCCTCGGCGCAGGCCGTCTGCGACGATTGCGCGGAGCGAGTCGCGCTCGGTGGCCGCCGGAAAGATTCCGTAGCCCCAGTGAATCACCCAGACATCGTACGGACCGGCGGACGGCGCATAGGCGCTGGAAATGTCGATGTCGCCCTGCGCGTTGAGGCGCACGCGGGGCGGCGGATAGTCCATCACCGAACCGCGTTCATACGTCGACGCGATGTAGTTGTGCTGCAAACCGAGCGTGTGTCCGATCTCGTGCGCCGTCACCTGCCGCACGCGCGCGAGCACGAACTGGGTGTCGGCCGAGGATTGCCCGGCCCCCATCAGGCCGGCGTACAGGTTGTAATCGGTGCGCGCGCGATGTGAGTCCATGCGCGCCATGCCCTTGAGGATTTCGCCGGTGCGTGGATCGCCATGCGAGCCGCCCACCGACCATCCGCGCTCGTTGCGGTTGATCCACTGGACCACGTTGTAACGTGCATCCATCGGGTCCACACCCTCAGGGAGCAGCTCGACGCGGAAGCCACCGCGCAGACCCGCGTCGTCGAACACCTTCTCCCAGAACCGGGCGCCCTCCACCGTCGCCGTCCTGAGCGGCTCCGGGATTCCTCGATCGATGTAGTACACGATCCCTTTCTTGATCGGAGACGTCGGGTCGTTCGGGTTGGTGCGCTCCAGCCGATGCCTGGCGATCCAGCGCACCTGCAGCGGCTCCTGGACGGGGCGCGCAAAGTCATGGAACGTGATTCCGAAGAAGCCGACGCGCGGATCCCAGTCGCGCGGCCGATAGGACGCGTCCGGCAGACGCTGCAGCGTCAGATGCTGGCGCAGCGTGAACGCGCGACCGTCCGGTACGATCTGCGAGACGATCGGTCCCGGGCGTGCGCCGGCGTTCACGACGAACGTCAACGAGATGTCGATCTCGGTGTTGTCAGGAAAACCACGCGTCAGCGATCCGTTCACGCCGGATCGATCGCGGGCCACCGAGTAGTTGCCCTGCTGCGCGCGCGACAGCGTACCGGCGACATCTGTCCAGTCGCGGACGACGAAGTCCGTCGCGTCAACCAAAAGTCGACCTTGCTCCTCTGCCACCAGCGGCATGCCCGCCATCGTGCTCGGTGGGAATGCCTCGGCGATGGTGCGCTGGTGTGCGGCGTTCGACGTCGCGGAGCTTCGGTAGCGCCAGTTCTCGAACACGACCAGCACACGGTCGCCGTCGCGATCGAAGCGGACCACGTGATTCTCGTCGCTCGCACCCCGGTCGATTCCGATGGGATTCGAACCGAGTCCGGTCGCCTGGGTTATCAGAAGCAGCACCCGGACCGAGTCCCTGGGGAGCTCGAGCAACAACTTGCCGGACCTGGTGTCCAAGTACATGGGCAGCAGGCCGTCGCGGCGTTCCAGGCCAGTAGTTTTGGATGCGATGGTGGTGGCAGGGCCGGGCGCGACTTGTGCTCGTCCTGCGGTGGGAATCGGCAGGATCAGGGCGAGACAGAGCAGCGCCCGACGTTGTGGGTTCGTAATTGTCATGGCACAGTACGGTAGCACCGGGAGGTAGGGCGTGCGAATCACGATCATCTCGTCGATGGCTTTGGGTTTGTTCACACTCTCGTGCGCGAGCGCGCCGTCCGCCGGTCCCCTTGGCGAAGGCGCTTCCTTTCACCCGCGCATCAGCGCCGTCGATTCGACGCATCCGCCGCGCACCGTCTCGGTGGAGCTGGACAAGCCCGGGTATGCGGCCGTCCTCCTCATCGCGCCGGGTCACAGCGCGTCGTTGGTCTATCCCGGTGACTCGCTCACGGACAACAAGCTCACCGCCGGGATACACGAGCTGTCGCTCGCCATCCCCAACCTGTTCGCGCGCGTAGACTCGACGCGTGGCTTCGACCGGGGCCGCGGAGGCATGGAGCGGCCGGATAGCAGCGTGTTTTCGACGGGGCGCCAGCGTGACTCCACCATGACTCCCCGTGGCGGCCGCAGGATAATGCTCTCGCCGTCGACGCCGACCTACCTGTTACTGGTGACGTCCCCGCAGCCGCTGGTGTACGGACGCATCATCGAGAAGACGACGGGCGTGAGCATCCCCACCACGGAATCCGAAGCACTCAGCGCCGTGGCGAAAGCCGTGAAGTCCACGATCACGACGGAGCCGCGCGACTGGGCCGGCGCGTACCAGAAGGTGGAGTTGCAGGGGAAGAAGCGCTGACGTCAGCGATCGGTTGTCCCCTTCAGGATACCGTTGCGTATGCGCACGGCCTTGGGCGATGCGTTTGGATCTGCGCTGATTGACAGGTCTCCCGGCGCCAGCTGTACGGTCCCGGTCAACGTGAGCGTCTGCGTGCCGCGCCGTACGCGCAGCGTCAACGGCATTCCCTCCTTCGCGTCCGCGAAGGCGGCCCGGAACTTTGGACCGAAGCTCTGATCCTCCACGGCGATCTCGTTCACGGCCAGCAGGTAGTCGCCCGGCTTCACCCCCGCCGCTGCCGCCGACCCCTGCGGATCCACCTGCTCGATCTTGATGCCCTGCGCATCCTCGGTCGTCGCGATGCCGATGCGCGGCACGCGGTTGATGCTGGACCGCAAGCCGGCCACCGGCAGGATCTCGTTCCAGGGGAACGGCTCTCTGCCCTCGATGTACTTGCGTTCGAAGTCCGCGAACGACTTCCCACCCGCCGCGCGGCTGACGGCGCTCCACCAGTCCTCGCTCGTGAAGCCGCGGCCCTTCTTGTAAGTGTTCGTGTACAACTCGCGCATCACGCCGTCCAACGACTGCCTGTTGTCGCTGGCGTCGCGGATCAGCACGTCCAGCATGAATCCGGCGAGCGAGCCCTTGGGATAGTAGATGTACGCCGAGCCATCCACCGGATGCACCCACGTGTTGAGTGAGGCGTCCTCGAGCGCCGTCGCGGTAACGGCTCCCACTTCATTGATCTTGCCTGCCGTGAGGGCGTAAAACCCGCTGTCGGGAACGACGCCGCCGCGAACCTCCGCGAGATCAGCGTAGTAGTCGGTGATTCCTTCGCTTACCCAAAGCCAGGGCGTTGGCTGCGACGTCTCGTAGTGATAGGGCCACAGGTCGGCAGGACGCAGCCGCTTCACATTCCACGCGTGGAAGATCTCGTGCGCGTAGAGTGATGGCTGAAACGGGCTGCCGATGTAGACGGGAGCCAGCACGTTCACGTGCGACGCCGCGTGCTCCAGACCGCTCGCGCCCTGATACGCCGAGTCGACGATCTGCATCACGGTGTATGCGTCCCACGGCACCTCACCGAAGACTGCGACCTCGGGCGGCACGACCTTCTTGAGCTGATCCCATACCTCGGCGCGCGCGGCTCCCTGCACCGCGTTCGCCGGATACGAGGCGAACCGCATCCACTTTCCGCTGATCTCGGCGCTGTCCACGGCGAAGCGGCCGATGAAGAACGGCATGTCCACCAGCTCGTGATAGTTCGACGCCGTGAAGACCGCGGGGCTCGCGTTCGAGGAGCGCTTCATCGAAGTCGAGACATTCCAGTCGCTCTCGGTGCGGACCGTCACCCGCGACGGAAACGACAGCGCTCGTCCCGCCGGATACATGAAGACGTTCGTGCCGTTGAACAGCAGGAAGTCCGGTCGCGACCACGACATGGCGTTGTCCAGGGTGTCGGCGCGGTAGCTGAACGTCACGGTGACCGGGCCGGACCAGCGTCCGGTTCTCCCGCCTCCGTGACCGTCCGCGCTCGTCACACCCGGCGGCAGGATCCGCCACGTGTCGTAGTCAAGCTTGTCCCAGGTGAGCGGCGTGGAGCCGGAGGTTGCCGAGAAGCCCACCACCCACCGCGCGAAATTGCTGATCTCGTACGCGCCAGGCGTCCAGGCGGGCAGTGACAGAAGCACGGGACCGGTTGCCGCGGCATCGACGCTGAACGTGGTGGTCACACGCATTGTCCGCTCTGCGGCAGTCTGCCGCGTGAACGTCACTTCGTAGCTGACGTCGCCGACCGGTACTGACGTCGAGTCGGTCGCGGCCCGTTCCGTTCGAGGCGTTGCCGGCGCGGCCGCTCGCTGCTGGGACTGAGCGGACGACACGATGGTCAGCACCGCGGCGAGCGCTCGTGAAAACATGTTCATGGTACCGTGGCTCCTTTCGTTGCGTCGAAGATGGCTGACATGCCTGGACAGGCAACGCAGCGATTGTCGGCGCGACGCTTGCTCTTCTCGACGCCAAGCAGCATTGTGTCTGACGATTCCCGTCCCGGGATAGCATGTCCTTCCCTGCCAAGGCAAGCATCGTGCGAATTGCCGCGCTGGTCAGCGCTGCGGCGGTGCTCGCGCTCGCAACACCCGACGCAGCAGTCGCACAAGCTACACTGGCGTCCCTGGTGGGTACGGTGAAGGACACCGCCGGAGCGCCAATTCCAAAAGCGCGTCTCGTCGTGGGCTCCACCATGGCGTTGAGCGACAGTACCGGCCGATTCACGCTGCCAGGCCTGCCCAGCGGCAGCTCGAAACTTCTCGTTCGACGACTCGGGTTCGAGCCGCTCGACGTCACGCTCGACCTGGTTGCGGGCGTAACACAGTCTCTCGAAGTAGTGCTGACCTTCCTCCCGCAGGATTTGCCTGGGCTGACCACCACTGCGTCACCCGCCGCTGACGCACGGATGCGGGATTTCTACCGGCATCGTAAGAGCGGGATGGGGTACTTCCTCGATCGCAAGGAGATCGAAGAAAAGCACGCAGCGCGCATCAGCGACCTCCTGCGCCGCCTGCCCGGCACCCGCGTGGGATCCGATCGCTCGGGTCGGCAGATGCTGCGCATGACCCGCAACGGTGTCCGGGACTGCCCGCCGGACATGTGGGTCGATGGCGTTCGCGCCTATGGCATGCAGGTCGACGATCTTCCGCTCTCCGACGTCGAGGCGCTGGAGCTGTACCGCGGGCCGGCCGGGATGCCGCCGGAGTTGAATAGTCGGCTCGGAAACCCGGCGTGCGGAGCGCTGGTGATCTGGACGCGCGTGCCGGGGTAGTTGCCGGCAGGGCCGTGTACGAGCAGAAAAAATGACCGCCGCGAAGGGTCGCGGCGGTCATTTACACACCTGCCTGGCCGGAAGAATTACTGGGGCAGCTCCCAGCAGACGTCCTTGTCACCCGAGCGGACGTAGTAGCCACTGCGGCACTCTTCCGTCAAGGGCGCGATCTCGAGCTCAAACGACTGCGGGGTCAAGCTCTGCGGGTTCTGGCTCAGCGGATCCGCGTCCAGCTTGATTGCCGCAGCTTTGGCCCCGGTCCGGCTCAGCGAGTTCGGCGCGGTCGCGTCGCTGCACGCGGCCAGCAGGAGAACTGCACCGCCAAGAAAGAGTGCCTTCTTCCAAGCCATATATCCTCCAAGAACTTGTTTCCGAGATTGAGTATCGGCAGCTACCGCAATTCCTTGATACTACGTTAATAAGACGCACATATATTGCGCGAATCACGGTTTTACAACCGTAACTTGTGTCACAAGGTCCAGAGTATTCAATGCCAACGACTTCCGCCACTTCGCCGGCCTCGTGGCTGACACCTGAAAAGCTGCCGAATCTGCGGTCTTTCCTCCTTGGGATAACCCTTTTCGTCGGCCTTCTGGTCTGGGTCGCGTTCGATCTTGGCCTGGCCCCGCGCGGGACTCACTTGGTGTCCAAGCTTCGTGTGGTCGGCGTAATGACGTGGCTGTACGCGCTCGTGCATATCGTGGACCTGAAAGCGGGACACGGACGCTTCGTGAAGCGCAACCGGACCAGCCGGATCCCTGCGGCGCTGGAGGGCTGGCTGCAGGGCCAGATGATCGCGTGGTTCGGGATCGTGTATTACGCCCTGACCGACGATCCGCGGTGGTTTGTTGGCGGCCTCGTTCTCTTCCTGCTCAGCTTTGTGGTCTTTCCGGTTCACTCCGATCGCTAGACCATGCTGAGTTCTGCCGCTATCGCATTTCTCAAAAGACTCCTCGACGCACCTGGCCCCTCCGGCTTCGAAACACTCGCCGGACGCTCCTGGCGTACGGAGGCCCAGACCTTCGCTGAAAAAGTGCGGGTGGATGTCGCCGGCAACTGTCTCGCGGAGGTGAATCCCGGCGGTAGTCCGACGATCCTCCTCGATGGCCACATCGACGAGATCGGCGTGATCGTGCAGTACATCGACGACGACGGGTTTCTGTACATCTCGCCGATTGGCGGCTGGGATGCCCAGGTGCTCGTGGGACAGCGCATTCGCTTCCTCACGTCGAACAGCGACGTCATTGGAGTCATCGGGCGCAAAGCCGTACACCTGATGAAGAACGGCGACCGAGAGCAGGGCGTGAAGTTCACGGACCTGTGGGTCGACATCGGGGCGAAGAACCGCGCCGAAGCGGAAGGGCGAATCTCCGTCGGCGACCCCGGCGTGATCGACTCACGGACGCACGACTTCCCGGGCAACCGCATCGTCTCGCGCTCGATCGACGACCGCATCGGGGCCTTCGCGGCCCTCGAGGCGCTACGGCGCTACGCCGCCAAACCGGGATCCGCGCGCGTGGTCGCTGCCGCGACTACCCAGGAGGAGATCGCATGGCACGGCGGTGGCGCGCTCGTGGTCAGCAACGCACTGCGGCCGAAAATGGCCATCGTCGTCGACGTCACACACGCGACGGACTTCCCCACGATGGAGAAGAAGGAGATTGGCGACCACCGGCTGGGTGGCGGACCGGTTCTCAGCCGCGGCGCGCTGCTGTCGCCGGTGGTATTCGAGCTCATTCGGTCTGCGGCGAAGGCGAAGAACATCCCGATCACGATCCACGCGGTCGGGCGCGACACGGCAACCAACGCCGACGCCATTCACATCGCGCAGGAAGGCGTCGCCACGGCGCTGGTCTCGATACCCAACCGCTACATGCACTCGCCGAACGAGATGGTCAGTCTCGACGACGTGGACAGCACGGCGGAGCTGATCGCCGAAGCGTGTCGCATGGTGGACTCGAAGACCGACTTCACCGCGCGGTAGTCGGGCGGAACGCCGCTAGCGCACGTGCGCCAGCGCGCGGGTCGCGGTATCGCGAACCTCGCGTTCCTTGTCGCCGGCCAGCTCCCTGAGCGCGGCCAGCGCCGCTGGCGTGCGGGCTTCCGCGAGCGCCTGGACCGCGGCGACCCGAAAGGCTGTGGTTTTCTTGCGAAACAAGCGTCCCTCGGGTTCCGCCATCTTCGCGAGCTTCGCGATGGCGTCCGGCGTCGCCACCCTTCCCAACGCCGCGATCATCGCGGCCTGGACGTCACTGTCCTGCTCGTCCTCGATCGCGCGGATCAGGGTGTTCGAGGTTCGCGCGTCCTTTCGTGTCGCGATGGCCGCCGTCGCCTGAAGCCGCACCTCCGGCGACTTGTCGTTCACGGCGTCGTACACGGCCTGCATCGCGCCCTGCGTCCCGAGCTTGAGAAGCGCGCTCGTCGCCGAACGCCGTACTCGGTCATCGCCGTGCTTGAGTAGGGCAATGAGCGCATCCTCCGCGTCGGTTGCCACCAGCTCTCCGAGAAGGTCGGCCGCGTTTCGCGCCACGAACCAGCGCGAGTCGCCAAGCATACGCTTGAGCGCGGGGATCGCGTCTTTCAGCTCGCGGAACACCTCCATCAGCTTCCTGCGGTCCTCGGTGGTCCTCGCGTTGGTGATCTGCTCGATGACGGCGTCTGCGCCGTCCTCACCCGCGCGATCAAGCACTTCGTAGTACCACTGCCTGCCTTCGGGCTTCTTCGCGATCAGCGACGCGACCGCGCGCAGCAACGCCGGCTTCGACATCCGCCGCATGGCCGTGACGTACGCCCGCCTGATGTCGGCGTTCTTGCCCGGACGCGCGCCGAGCTGGGCCTCGCGCGCGACGACACCGTGGAAGACCTCCGCAACGACCTGCGCCTTGCCAGCCCGCACCGCATGCTCCGCCACGAGCACCAGGTCATCGAGGATCCTCGTGGTCACCTCGGACCGGGTGGATGCCGACGTTGCGCGATCGAGCGCGGCCAGCAGCTCGACATGCGACAGCTTGGACACGTCCGCCGCGATCAGCTGGGACAGCAGCGCGGCCGCTTCCCGGTCCGTCGTCCGCACGCCTTCGGTTGGCGTGACAGGAAGCGACGCCGGCCCCGCAGCAGGCGGCGTGGGATTCGGCGCGGCCAGCATGAGATCGATTGTGCCCGCACCCAGTTGCGCAAAGTGACGCCGGGCCTGTTCGCCTCCGTCGCCGGGCGACGGCGCTGCTGCGATGAGGCGGGCGACGCCCAGCAGGTCCGCGGCGACCGACGACGCGCCGACCTCGATGCCAACCACCGAGTGCGCTTTCATCTGATCCGCGACGTCCTGCACGCCGGTCAGCGCGCCGGGCACAGGCTCACCATTCGCGCTCAGCTGCGAGTCGCGCGCGATCAGGGTCACCGGGCCGTTCTTGTTGATCGCAACCAACGCCCGAAGCGACATCTTCTGCTCCACGACGTTGCCCGTGTCGTGCATGAGCAGCGATACGAGCCGGGCGAAGTGACGCGCAAAGGTCGCGGAATGATCCATATGGCGATGGCACTGCCGCTCAGGCGCGGCTGGCGCGGAACGGCTCGGACGGGAAGCGCAAGTTAGGACCGCGAACTCGGACACGCCAGAATACCGCGGTTTAGAATTCAACGCATGTCAAAGCGCTTCTATTCCGCCGTCCTGGCGGTGCTCTCTTCCGCAGTTACTGTCACAACTGCCGCGGCGTGCGCGGCCTCCTTTCACGGCGCGGCTGCCAACACCACCTCCGATTCCGCGCGCGTACTGGCCGACATCGACTACCTCGCGAGCGATGCGCTCGAAGGCCGCGGTACCGGTACGCCGGGCAACGATTCTGCGGCCGCGTTCGCCGCGCGTCGGTATGGCAACCTGGGTCTCAAGCCGCTTTCGCCCGGCTACCTGCAGCCATTCGAGGCGCGGTCGGCGATGCTTGCGCACGCAGGTGGACCTGCGGCGGTCCGCACGCAGAACGTCGTGGCATTCTTGCCCGGCACAGACGCGGCCCTGCGGGGTCAGGTCATCGTCGTCGGCGCGCACATCGACCACCTGGGAAGGTCGACGGCCGGCGCGCTCGACCCGGATGCCCGCGATGCGATCCGCAACGGCGCCGACGACAACGCGTCCGGCAGCGCCGCCGTCCTGGAGCTCGCTCGGCTGTTCTCGGCCCGGCCGGTGCGCCGCTCGATGATCTTCGTGAATTTCAGCGGCGAAGAGCTTGGCCTGCTGGGCTCACAGTATTTCGTGGAGCATTCGCCCGTCGCGGTGGACAGCATCGTTGCGATGCTGAACTTCGACATGGTGGGGCGCATGCGTGGCGACAGTCTGATCGTCTATGGCGTCGCGACGGCGAGCGAGCTTCCCGCCATCCTCGACAGCGCCAGTCGCGCAACTCGACTGCACGTTCGCGGGATCGGGGACGGCTTCGGACCGTCGGATCACAGCTCGTTCTTCGCTCGCAACATCCCGGTGCTCCATTTCTTCACCAACGTCCACGAGGACTACCATCGCGCGACGGACGACGCGGACAAGATCAACGCCGCGGGCGAGACTCGCGTGATCGCCCTGGCCGAGCGCATTGCCCGCGAGATCGACCGCCGGGACGGCCGCCTGACGTTCGTACGCGCCGCGGCGCCGGCCGCGGTCAGCGGTAGTCGCGCCGGGTCGAACGTGTACTTCGGATCCATTCCCGACATGAGCGCGCCGGACGTACCTGGTTTACGCCTGACGGGCGTGCGCGCGGGCAGTCCGGCCGATTCCGCAGGTATCCGGGCCGGGGACGTGGTTGTCGAGTTCGCTGGCAAGGTCGTTTCAGACCTTCAGACGTATTCGGACGCGCTGTACTCCCACCAACCAGGCGACGAAATCGACGTCGTCGTGCTGCGCAACGGGGAACGCGTGACGCTCCGCGTCAAACTCGGAAAGCGCTCGTAGTAGACGTTCCGTGGAACGCCGCGCCCGTGGCACGGGCGCAACCATTTCGCCGTAGAGCGCATCAAAGAGAGGCGAAGGGCTGCCCACGCCAACCCGGACTGAAGATGCTGATTCGCAACATTACTCTGGCGCTCGTTGCGCTCGTGTTCACGAGCACCCTCCCGGCGCGCCTGCTCGGACAAGCATCAGGTAGCACGGTTCGTGACCTCGGTCATGACCTTCCCGTCCCGCGCGCAGTGGCCGCCGCCAAGACGGGACCGATCGTGCTGGACGGCAGGCTCGATGAGCAGACATGGAGCGCGGCGGCGCCGATCACGGAGTTCGTCCAGTTCGATCCGGATGAAGGCAAGCCCGCCAGCGAGCGTACGGAAGTCCGCATCCTCTACGGCGACGATGCGCTGTACATCGGCGCACGGATGTTCGACCGCACACCGTCGGCCATCCATTCGCGCCTCGTGCGGCGCGACGCCGACATGCAGTCGGATTACTTCCAGGTTGTCATCGACGCCTTTCACGACCACCTGGGACGCGCGTTCTTCCAGGTGAACCCGGCCGGATCGAAGTTCGATGCGTTGGGCATTGGCGCGTCG
Organism: Gemmatimonadaceae bacterium; assembly: GCA_035758925.1. GTDB lineage: Bacteria > Gemmatimonadota > Gemmatimonadetes > Gemmatimonadales > Gemmatimonadaceae > DASPMP01. The sequence goes on along the minus strand of DASTVV010000175.1, from coordinate 20,528 downwards.
AATCCGGACGACTCCTGGGACGGTATCTGGGAAGCCGCCACGCGCATCGATTCGCTGGGGTGGGTCGCCGAGATGCGCGTTCCGTATTCGCAGCTGCGGTTTTCGCGCGATCCCAACCAGGTCTGGGGGCTCCAGATCAGGCGATTCATCCATCGGCGCAACGAAGAGTCGATGTGGTCGTTCTGGCACAAGAATGAATCCGGTGGCCCGGCACGGTTCGGTCACCTGGACGGCGTGAAGATCGCCTCGGTTCCTCGACACCTCGAGGTCCTGCCGTATGTCGTGACGCGTTCCAAGCACGTGCGGCCGGTCAGCGGACGAGACCCGTTCAACGACGGCAGCCTGCAGAACGCACGCGCCGGCGCCGATCTCAAGTACTCGGTGACGTCCAACCTGCAGCTCTCGGCCACGCTCAATCCCGACTTCGGACAGGTGGAAGTCGATCCAGCCGTCGTGAACCTCAGTCAGTACGAGACGTTCTTCCAGGAGAAGCGGCCCTTCTTCGTCGAAGGCGCCGGCGTCTTCGGATTCGGAAGCTTCAGCTGCTATTTCTGCAGTAACGTGTCGTCCATCGAGTCCTTCTACTCGCGGCGCATCGGCCGGGCCCCCAGCGGGCTCGATCTCGCGTACGATCGCGGCCAGTTCGTCGACGCACCCGACAACTCCACGATCGTCGGCGCTGCAAAGCTCACTGGCCGTACGAAAGGCGGGTACACGCTGGGCCTCATGGATGCGTACACTCGCAGCGAACGCGCCAGCGTGTTCGATACGCTCACCGCGCGCAGCTCATCGCTCGTCGTGGAGCCGTCGGCGAATTACTTCGTCGGTCGCCTCAAGCGCGACTATCTGAATGGAAACCTCGTCGTGGGCGCCATCGGCACGTCACTCGTCCGTTCGCTGGACAGCACGTACTCGACGCGAATGACCAGACACGCCGAGCTCGCAGGCATCGACATGTTGTACACGTTCAAGCAGCGGCGTTACTCCATCATGAGCCAGATGGCGCTGTCCAACGTCGCGGGCGACACGACCGTCATCGCCTCGCTGCAGCGCTCGCCGGCGCGATACCTCCAGCGACCGGACCGGTCGCCCGGCGCGTACGATCCAACGGCGACGTCGCTCCAGGGGTTCGCGGGCTACGCCCGCGTCGCGAAGGACGGCGGCGACTTCAATTGGGAAGCGGCGGTGAATACCAGGACGGTGGGCTATGAGGTGAACGACATGGCCTTCCTGCGGAACGCCGACTACTACTGGATGAGCGCCAACGTTCTCAAGTCGTGGAACAAGCCGACGCGCTGGTATCGGAACATGGCCACGATCCTCGGCACGCAGCAGCAGTTCGACTACGACGGCGATCGCATCGACCGCCAATTTCACTCCTGGCTCAGCGGACGCACGCTCAATTTCTGGAACTGGTCCGCGTTCATCATTCACAGGCCCTGGTCACTCGACGACAAACAGCTTCGCGGCGGACCGGTGTCCGCGCGCCCCGGAAGCGAATACGTCCAGGCGCACATCAATACCGATTCGAGAAAAGCGCTCTCGTTCGGCTTCTTCCCCGGATATAGCTGGAACTTCGAGGGAGGTTGGGGATTCTTCCCCAGCTTGAGCGCGGACTTCCGTCCGAAGTCGAACGTCCTGCTGTCGTTCGGGCCCAGCTACAGCACGTCCACAGCCGTGCAGCAGTACGTGACCTCCGTCGAGGATCCAGCGGTCGCGCCCGAATTCGCCGGCCGGCGGTACGTGATGTCGGGACTCGATCAGAGAGTCCTGTCGCTCGACACGCGCATGAACTGGACATTCACGCCGGTGATGACTTTCGAGCTCTTCGTCCAGCCGTTCATCGCGAGCGGTCACTACTTCAATTTCAAGGAGTTCGACCGGGCGCGCTCGACGGACAAGAGTATCTACGGACGCGACAAGGGGACGATCTCCGCAGTGAACCTGAGTGGCACGGGTCGCGTCGCCGCGTACACCATTGACCCCGATGGTGCGGGACCCGCGGGCGCGTTTACGATCGACAACCCGGACTTCAATACCCGGTCGCTGCGCGGCAACGCGGTGTTCCGTTGGGAGTATCGGCCGGGTTCGACGCTGTTCCTCGTCTGGACGCAGTCGCGCGCGACGGATGCCCCAACCGGTGTCGGAGACTTCAGGTTCACGCGCGATCGCGAGGAGCTCTTCGCGGCGCGTCCGGACAACATCTTCCTGGTCAAGGTCAACTACTGGCTGGCCAGATAGCACTCGCCGGTCGGGTCCGGACCGAGCGAGTAGCTTCTGGGGAATGACCTCAGCGCAACATCCGCCGCCCATACCGGCGCCTGCCGAGTACGGCGTCACACGAGACACCGATGTGCCGCTGTACTGGTGTCGGTATGGTCCAACGGGCGAACAGCCCCTCCTCGTTCTGCACGGTGGACCAGGCGCGCATCACGACTATCTGCTCCCGCAGATGCTGGCGCTCGCGGAGGGCGACCATGCACGCGGCCTGCTGTTCTACGATCAGCGGGGTGGGGGGCGCTCCAAGTCGTCGGACCGTGCACCCATCACCTGGGAGACCCAGGTTCGCGACCTCGGGGCGGTCATCACGGAGTTCCGTCTGGATCGCCCTGTCCTGGTCGGCTACTCGTGGGGCGGCCTGCTCGCGATCCTGTACGCGTCGGAGGCCACGCGCGATCGCAGCCTGCCGCAGCCGGGCGAATTGGCGTTGATCGATCCCGCTCCCATCTCGAAGACACACCGCGGAGAGTTCGAGCGTGAATTCGCGCGGCGGCAGGCCAGTCCCGAGGTCGAGCGCCTTCGCGCGGAGCTTGCGGCATCCGGGCTCCGGGAGACGAATCTCGACGCGTACCGACAGAGGAACTTCGAGATCAGCGTGGCGGGCTACTTCGCTCACCCCGACGCCGCGCGCGATCTCACTCCCTTCCGCGTGACCGCGCGCGTGCAACAGTCTGTGTGGGATAGCCTGGGCAATTTCGACCTCGTCGCAGACGGCCGGCTGGCATCGATCCAGGTTCCGACGCTCGTCGTGCACGGGCGCGAGGACCCCATCCCTCTGGCGTCGTCCCGTGAAGCGGCGGCGGCCATGCACGCCGACCTGGTAGTTCTGGACGACTGCGGCCATGTGCCATACGTTGAACAGCCCGCCCTTCTGTTCGCCGCCCTCGATTCCTTCCTGGCCCGGCAGCGCAAGTAGCCATTACGAGCACGCACGATGGCACTTCACGACATCATCCAGCCTCACATCACGAGCTTCGAGCACGACGGCCGTCGGTTGGACGTGTCGTGTCGGATTGCATTCGACGGGATCGAGTACGTGGGGCGTCTGTGGTTTGCGGACGAAACGCTCGAGGACTCCGGCCTGCCCGATCGCGGCGCACTCCCCGGACGCAGCCGCGATGAAGTCATCGCCCTGGCACGCCGGCTCACACAACCGGAGCTCGCGCTCCGCTACCGGCGCGCGGTGGCGGAGCGCAGGCGGTTCCACGAGCTGCGGCACGCCACGGAGGACATTCTCTCCAAGATCCGATACCTGAACCAGGTGTCGATTTCGATGCGAGCTGGCCTGCTCGACACGGAGGGTGCCGCACAGGAGCTCGATCTCACCGAACAACAGCTGCACGATCTCGTCGCGCGTCTGCGTTTCACGGCAGGAGTCGAAGGCCAAACCTGAGTAGTTTTGCCGGAATGGACTCCCGTTCCGCCGCACACGTGCTTTCGCAGATCGCGGCCTATCTGGAGCTCGCGGGCGAGAATCCGTACAAGATTCGGGCATACCGCACCGCGGCGCGCAGCGTCCTGGCCCTCGCCTCGGACGACCTGCAGGAAGTGCTGAGCTCCGGCGGTCTCGAAGGCGTTCGCGGCCTCGGGCCAGCGACCATCGCCGTGATTCGCGATCTCGTCCAGACGGGCCAGTCCCGCTACCTCGAAGAGTTGCGGCAGGCGACGCCGGAGGGTTTGCTGGATCTCGTTGCGGTCCCCGGTCTCGGCGTCGAAAAAATCCGCGCGCTCCACGCGCAGCTCGGCATCACGTCGCTCGCCGCCCTCGAGCTGGCGGCGCGGGACGGACGGCTCGCGAAGATGAAGGGCATGGGACCCAAGACAGCGGACAAGATCCTCAAGAGCATCGCCTTCATGCGGAGCACCGGCTCCCTGATGCTCTATCCGCAGGCCGCCGCCCAGGCGAACGCGTTCCTGGAATCCGTCCGCGGTCACAGCGGTGTTGTTCGCGCCGACGTCGCGGGCTCCATCCGGCGCCGGCGCGAGGTGGTCGGAGACGTCGACATCGTCGCTGCGTGCTCGGACAACCCGGAGGCCGTGGCCCGCTCGTTCGGCGAAGGTTCCGACATTCAGCCGGCGCCGGGCGGTGATGTCACCGTGAGCGTGCGACACGCGGATGGTACGAAGCTCGACCTGTACTGCGTGCGGCCGTCGGACTTCGTGCCCGCGCTGTGGCGGGCCACAGGAAACGCCGACCACGTGGAGCTGGTTCGCACACGGTTGTCATCCAACCACTTCGCGAGCGAGGAAGCGCTGTATACCGCCGCGGGCCTGCCGTGGATCGCTCCGGAGTTGCGCGAGGGACGCGGCGAAGTCGAGGCAGCGGTTGCAGGTACACTCCCTCAGCTTGTCGAGGCCAGGGACCTTCGGGGTGTGCTGCACTGTCATTCCCTGTACTCCGACGGAAAAGCGAGCATCGCCGAGATGGCTGAAGGCGCACGGGCCAAGGGTTGGAGCTATATCGGCATCTCGGATCATTCCGAGGCTGCGTTCTACGCTTCGGGAGTTTCGCGCGAGAACATGCTGGAGCAGCACGCGGAGATCGATGCGCTGAACGCGAAGTACGGAGACTTTCGCATCCTGAAAGGCGTCGAGGCGGATATTCTGGCGGACGGGCGACTGGACTACGACGCCGACCTGCTCGACCGATTCGACTATGTGATCGCGTCCATTCACTCACGCTTCATGATGGACAGCGCCGCGATGACCGAGCGCATCCTGCGCGCGATGGACGACCCGCACATGACGATCCTCGCGCACCCCACGGGCCGAAAGCTGTTGTCCCGCGACGCGTATGCAATCGACGTCGAGGCGGTGCTGACCAAGGCGGCGGCGGTTGGAGTCGCGATCGAGATCAACGCCGACCCGCACCGGCTGGACCTGGACTGGCGCTATCTGCACCGGGCGAAGCAGCTCGGCGTCACCATGGAGATCGGCCCCGATGCCCACTCTCGTGGCGCGCTCGACTGGACTGACCTGGGCGTCGCGATGGCCCGCAAGGGATGGCTGGAGCGCAGTGACATCCTCAACGCGCGAAGCGCAGACGAAATCGTCGCATTCGCGAAACGGCGGTTTCGATGAAGCCAAAACGGAAACGCGCGGCAGCCGCGCCCGCAAAGAAGAAAACCAGAGCCAAGCGCACCGCTGCGCCACGCAACGCGACCGCGCCTGTGAAGCGCGGCAAACGGTTCGCCCCCGCGGCGGAGCGCGCGCCCGAGATCTATCGCCTGCTCTCCGCCGAGTACCCGGACGCGAAGTGCGCGCTCGATTATCGCAATCCGTACGAGCTGCTCGTCGCCACGATCCTGAGCGCCCAGTGTACGGACAAGCGCGTCAACATGGTGACGCCGGGGGTTTTCGCGAAATACCCGGATGCCGAAGCGATGGCCGCCGCCAAACCCGACGAGCTGGAGGAGATGATCAAGAGCACCGGGTTTTTTCGGAACAAGACGAAAAGTCTCCTTGGCATGTCGGGCAAGATCACGGAGGCGCATGGTGGTGAGGTGCCTGCCACGATGGCGGAGCTCGTCACGCTTCCCGGAGTGGGACGAAAGACGGCCAACGTCGTCCTAGGAAATGCATTCGGTCGCGACGAGGGAGTGGTCGTCGACACGCATGTCTCGCGACTCAGCCAGCGTCTGGCCCTGAGCCGCGAGAACGACGCCGGAAAAATCGAGCAGGACTTGATGGCGCTGTTTCCGCGCGAGCAGTGGACCATGCTCGCGCACCTGCTCATCTCGCACGGACGCGCCGTCTGCATCGCGCGGCGCCCGCTGTGCGAGCGCTGCGTCGTCAATCATCTCTGTCCCTCATCCCGGGTGTAACATCGTGAGCTCTTCCGCAAGGCCCGCCGTCAGCTCAGCAGTCCTCTTCGCTGTCGGATCCGCCGTCATCCTTCTGGGTCTCCCGGCCTGTCACCGGGGCAACGTGAATGCTCATCCCATCGCCAGCACGGGCGTCGCGTACGGCGACTGCGCCGAGGCGAGGAAGCGCGCCGCCGACAAGCCCGACCTCGACGTGGATCGCCTGCCCTCGCCGGTCAGGCAGAAGCCGCCCGTGTTCCAGCAGATGCCCGCCAACGTCAAGAGCCAGGTGGACCGCAAGGGCGCCGTCGTCAAGGTGGACGTCATCGTCGACACGCTTGGCCGCGCAGACATGAAGACGTTCAAGGTTGTCGAGGCCTCGAACCCATGGCTCGCGGAAAACGTCAAATCCGTACTGACCGCGTGGCGCTTTTCGCCAGCCCAGCTCGCCGGCTGCAAGGTGGCTCGTGTCTACAAGTTCTCCGCGACGGCCAAGCCGCGCGCTTAGATTTCCCGCATGACCAAGCAAGCCACGTTCGACACCAATCGCGGGACCATCGTGGCCGAGCTCTACGACAAGGACGCGCCGAATACCGTCGCGAACTTCGAAAAGCTCGCCAATTCGAAGTTCTACGACGGCGTGAAATTCCATCGCGTCATCCCGGATTTCGTCGTCCAGGGCGGCGATCCGCTGTCGCGCGATCTGCCCGAGGGAGACCGGCGCATCGGCACCGGCGGCCCGGGCTACAAGATCAAGTGCGAGACTGCCGGCAACAAACGCACGCACGAAGTCGGTGCGCTGTCGATGGCGCACGCGGGCAAGGACACCGGCGGCAGCCAGTTCTTCATGGTGCTGAGCGAAGCGAACACCCGGCATCTCAACGGTGTGCACACCGTCTTCGGCAAGATCGTGAAGGGCCTCGACGCCATGAAGCAGATCCGACAGAATGATGTCATGAACACGGTACGCGTCACCGACGCCTGAGCGCTTCCTTTCTCACACAGACCATCTCCAATGGCTCACGATCACAAGGCTGACGCTCGCGCGGCGTTCCTGGGACTGATCCTCGGCGCCATCGTGCTGCTGGGCATCATGTACACCATCGTTCGGCTGACGAACGCCAAGTACGCGGGACACGCCGAAGCCACCGCGACGCAGCACTAGGCGTCGCGCAGGTGCCGGAGAAAACGTTCGGGCGCGTTGAGGAACTCGCGCGTGAGCGCGACGTGTTCGAGCATCTCGTACTCGGTGGCATGCACGGGGAGGTCGTCGAAGCTGTAAATCCGCGCCCCCGGAAAGGCCAACAGTATGGGCGAGTGCGTGGCCACGATGAATTGCGCGTCCTGCGCGACCATGTCGCTCATCATCGACAGCAGGCCCAGTTGGCTCTGCGGCGACAGGGGCGCCTCGGGTTCGTCCAACAGGTAGAGGCCGCCGGGTACGAACCGCGACTGAAAGAGGCGCAGAAAGCTCTGGCCGTGTGAGTTCGCGTCGAGGTCCACGCCGTAGCGTTTCTCCATCTCGGCCAGCGACGCGCCGATGGGCATCTTCGCCAATCCCTTGGCGTACGCAGAACGGTCCTGGTATTCATCGTCCAGCTCCGCGGACCGCTGAAGCAGCTCGGCACGCATCTGGGACAATTGTTTCGCGAATCCGAAGAAATCCTCGGCGCGCAGAAAGAATCCCTTTCGCGTGCGGCGGTTCCACACCAGCTTGAGCGCTCCCGCCAGCTGCGTCTGGGCGTCCAGGGTCCGGTCGCCGCGTGCCTCCTGGCTGCCGACCGTTGGCAGCCCTGCGGACAGCGCGAGCCCCTCCAGCAGCGTGCTCTTGCCCGATCCATTCTCACCAACGAAAAACGTGACCGGAGTGTCGAACGAAAGCTCCGGAAGCGTGCGGATCGCCGGCACGGTGAAGGGAAACGCCTCGCCGTTCCGCCGCGTGATCGTGACTGACCGAAGATGAGCCATCGTGTGAATATTCAGGACATGCCGACAGACCTGCCAACCCGTGACGCCGCGCTCGCGCTCCAGCACGAGTACACGCAGAGCGACTCCCTCCGCAAGCACATGCTCGCCGTGGAAGCCGCCATGCGCGCCTACGCGGTCAAGTTCGGAGAGGACCGTGACCGCTGGGGGCTCGCGGGCCTGATCCACGACTTCGACTACGAGCGCTATCCCAACGCCGAGCATTCCGCCAGCGACGGTCATCCCGCGCACGGCGTGCGCGTCCTGCGCGAGCGTGGCTGGCCGGAGGACATTCTTCAGGCCATTCTCGGTCACGCCACCTACAGCGGCGTCGCGCGCGAGACCCCCATGGCCAGGGCGCTGTTCGCGGTTGACGAACTCACGGGCCTCGTCACGGCGACGGCTCTGGTGCGTCCCTCGCGTAGCATCCTCGAGGTGGATGCTCGGTCGGTGAAGAAGAAAATGAAGGACAAGGCGTTTGCCCGCGGCGTCAATCGCGACGATGTCCTGCTCGGCGTCCAGGAATTGGGTGTCGAGCTGGACGAGCACATCCAGTTCGTCGTGGACGCGATGCGCGCCGAGGCCGACGCACTCGGGCTCGCAGGTACGCCGCCACGCTAACTCATCCGTCCCAACGTCTTCTGGCGGGCATGCGTACGTTCAGTAGGACAATCCTCTCCGGAGAGCATGACCGTCGCGATCGCGTATCGACCGCAGCTTTCGCCCGTGTCTGACGCGAAGCGAGCGACCGAACGCGAGTATGTGATCGCTGCGCAACGCGGCAGCGACGCGGCGTTTGCCGAATTGGTTCGCCTGCACCAGCGGCGCGCCTACGCGGTGGCCCGCGCGATCGTGCTTTCACATGAGGACGCCGAGGATGCTGTTCAGGACGGCTTTCTCCACGCCTACCGGGCGCTGGACCGATTCCGTTCCGACCAGCCCTTCGGTGCCTGGCTCAACCGCATCGTGGCCAACGCAGCCCTGGACCTGGTCCGGCGCCGCAAAGTGCGCGATGCGGAAGAGCTTCCGGAGACGGTTGCCCTGCCCTTCCGAGATCCGGGGGAGGCGGACGAGTTGCGCCGGCGTCTGTCCGGAGCGCTCACGCATCTGACGGACCGGCAGCGCGCGGTGATAGTACTACATGATGTGGAAGGCTACACGCATGGCGAGATCGGCTCGATGCTCGGAATCCCCGAGGGGACGGCTCGATCGGACCTGCATCACGCACGAGCCGCCCTGCGGCGGCGACTGAGCGACGTTCGGAGCGAGGAATGAGCGACCACCTGAAGCTGCACACTGACGGTCAATCGGCGGGCGGCGATGACGACATTACGCGCGGACTGCGGGCACTCTATGCCGCCCCCACGGGTGATGACTACTGGCGTGGGCTGGAGGCGCGGATCCTGTCGCGTCTCACCGAAGCGTCTGCGCCTGGCATCACCTGGTGGGACGAGCTCGATCGCTGGATGCGTCCGGCGCTCGTGGCGGCGGCCGTCGTGCTGCTAGCCTCGGGAATCGCCATCGTCAGGACGCTCGAGACGGATCACGAAGTGGCCGCCGACGCGATGCTGACGCCGACGCCGTCCTCGCTGCCGGTGGAAACCGCCGTGCGACCGGTGCTCCAGGAGCATCGCGAGACGACGTTCCGTTACCTCATGACTCCTTAACCGGATGCGATCGATGCAGCGTTCCAAGCAACAGGCGATGATGTTCCTGCTCGGCGCCGTCCTCGTGGGCGGCGTGCTCGGCTTTTCAGCCGATCGCGTCCTCAGCCACGACGCGTCCAAACACGGAGTGCGCCGTCAGCAGTTCTACGATGACCTCGGGCTCTCCGAGGCGCAGCGGTCGACCATGGACTCGCTCCTGGACGAGCGGAACTGTCAGATCGGCGCCGTGATGAAGCCCGTCAAGCCACAGCTCGATTCCATTCGCCAGACGGCCCATCAGCAGGTGCTCCAGGTCCTGACTCCGCCCCAGCGTGACAAGCTGGAGCAGATGAAGAAGGAGATGGAGAGGCGCGATGCCGAGCGCCGTGACGCGAAGAGCGCAACCTGCAAGTAAGAGGCGGATGATGCTCAGGCAGTTCGTTGTATCAGCGGTACTTCTGCCGATGGCCGTGGCGGGCGGGCAGACCTCGACCGCCCCGGAAGATTCGCTGCACCCGATCTCCCTGCAGGAAGCGGTGTCGATGGCGCAGCGCAACGCGCCGGCCGCCGTGCAGGCGCGGGGGCAGATCCGCAGCACGTCGTCCTCGATCCGTTCGGCGTATGGCGCGTTCCTACCGAGCCTCACCGTCAGCGCGAATCAGAACCAGCGGATCGGACAGCAGTGGGACAACGTGAACAGTCGGGTCGTAACGCTAAGCCAGCCGTGGAACTACTCGATGGGAGTGAGTGCCGGCATGGAGTTGTACGACGGCGGTCGGCGTTTCGCAGACATCAAGGCGCGCAAGGCGGATCTGGACGCCGCCGAGGCCAACGAAGTCGCGCAGCGCTTCAACATCGCGCTCCAGGTGAAGCGCGAGTACGCGAACGTCCTTGCGGCCCGTGAGTCCGAGGCCGCAGCTCGTTCCCAGCTGGAGCAGGCCAACGCGCAGCTGACGTCCGCGATTGCGCGCGTCCAGGCTGGCGCCGCGACCATGTCCGATTCCCTGCGCTCGCTGATTCAGGTCGGAAACGCGCGGTTGGCATTGATTACGGCGCAGAACAACCTGCGCGTGGCAAGCGCTGCGCTCACCCGTCTCGTGGGCGCTCCATTCCTCGTGACAGCCAATCCGGCGGACACTGCCGCTACCCCGATCACGCTGGTGGACAGCGCATCTCTGGACAAGATGGCGCTCGAGGGCCCATCCGTTCAGCAGGCTGAGTTGCAGCTCCGGGCGGCATCAGCGTCTCAGCGGTCGGCGAAGTCGACGTACCTGCCTTCGCTCCGAATGAACTACAGCTATAACGGCAACGGCTTGGATCCCTACGGCTTCGGGAACGGGCTGTTTCTCTACGGCTCGCAACTAACGCTCAGCCTCAGCTATCCGCTGTTCAACAATTTCAGTCGTGAAGATCAGATCGTGCGCGCGCGCGTCAGCGAGGACAACGCGCAGGCCGGCCTTCGCGACGCACGGCTGGCCGCCCAGCAGAACATCGTGCAGCAGCTGGGCGCCCTCCGCACCGCGGAAGAGCGCATTCGCATTCAGCAGGCGTCCGTGCTCGCCGCCCAGGAGGACCTGCGCGTGATGCAGCAGCGCTACTCGCTCGGCGCGTCCACGTTGTTGGATCTCCTCACCTCACAATCCCAGCTCAACCAGGCCCGCGCCGCGCTGATCCAGGCCCGTCAGGACTATCGGATCGCGCGTGCGCAGATCGAAGCGATCATCGGCCGCGACTTGCAATGACCATGAAGCGTTTCCTTTTCCCCGTCGCTTTCGTTGCGATCGCGCTGGCCCCAGCGTGTAGTCGCAACGCGACCAAGCCGCCGGCGGTGTCGACCTCGCCGGTCACGCGGCGCGACATCGTGATCGACGCGCAGGCCAACGGCGTGGTGGAGCCGATCAACATCGTTGAAGTCAAGTCCAAGGCGTCGGGTCTCATCACGCGCATGCCCGTCGAGACGGGCACGCTCGTGAAGCCGGGCGACCTCATCGTGCAGGTGGACGCTCGCGACGTGCAGAACCAGTACAACCAGGCGGACGCGGACCTGAAGGCAGCCGAAGCACGGCTCGAGGTGTCGGATGCGCAGAAGAAGCGCTCCGACGAGATGTACAAACAGCGCGTGATCACCGCACAGGAACACGAGACGGCGGCGCTGGACTATGCCAACGCCACGGCCAACGCGGTGCGCGCGCGCGCGAACCTGGATCTCGCCAAGCAGCGGCTCGAGGACGCCACCGTGACGGCTCCCGTCGCCGGCACCGTGATCGAGAAGACCGTGTCCCAGGGGATGGTCATCACGTCCGCGACCGGCGCGTTTGGCGGAGGTACGACGCTCATCAAGATGGCGGACCTGGGACGCGTGCGGATGCGCGCGCTCTTCAACGAGACCGATATTGGCCAGATCCGCTCCACCCAGGTGGCGACGGTTGTCGTGGACGCATATCCGGACCGGCGCTTCAACGGCCTCGTGGAGAAGATCGAGCCGCAGGCAGTGGTGCAGCAGGGCGTCACGATGTTCCCCGTGCTCATCACACTCAGCAACACGGATGGGTCGCTCCGACCCGGCATGAACGGCGAGGTCTCGGTGACCATTGAGGAGCGCAAGAACGTGCTCGCGGTCCCGAACGACGCGGTCAAGAACATGCGCGAAGCCATCGCAACGGCTCCGCTGCTCGGGCTCAACCCCGAAGTGGTGCAGGCGCAGCTGCGGTCGCAGCGTGGATTCGGCGGCGGCACGGGTGCCGCCGGACGCGGCGGCCAGGGCGGCGGCCAGGGTGGCGCCAACAGCCAGCGCATTTCGACTTCGCCTGGTGAAGTGGCTCTCGACCCGCAGCAGGGTGGCGGCGGTCGCCAGGGCGGATTCCAGATGCCCGAGGTCTCTGACAAGGACTGCGCTGACGTCAAGGCTGCCATCGCGAAGAAGCCGACAGAGGCCAAGAAGCTGGAGGATCTCCGCGCGCAGATGATGAGCGGTCAGGTGGACCGCAACGCGATGCGTGAAGAGTCGCAGAAGCTGTATGCGGCCATCGGCATCGACGGCCGTGTCGCGATGGCGTGCCGGCGTCGTGAGATGCAGGCTCAGGGCGCTGGTCCGGGCGCGCCGGTTTCGGGTGCGCCAGCAAGTGGCCAGGCGAGCGGCGGGACCGGTGGCCGCGCCGTCGCGCAGAGTGGACGCCAGGGCGGCGGTGGCGCGCCTCAGCTGCAGCTCGGGAACACCGAACGTGGCGGCAGTGGACAGCGCGTGCGGCCAGCTCTCGTGTTCGTCGCCAAGGACAAGACGTACGAGCCGCGCTCCGTGCTTCTCGGCGCCGGCAACTTCGACTACACCGAAGTAGTCAGTGGCCTCGAGGAGGGAGAGCAGGTTGCGATGCTCGCGTCGCTGGCGCTGCAGGCGCAGCGGCAGCAACAGAACGATCGCTTCCGTCAGGGCATGGGTGGCGTCCCCGGCCTGAACCAGGGTGGCGGTGGTGCTGGCGGCAACCGTCCGGGCGGCGGTGGCGGCGGACCGCGCTAGGAAGGCCTGACCATGCTGTTTGGAGAAGTCATTTCCGTCGCTCTCGGTGCGTTGCGGGCGAACAAGCTTCGCTCGCTCCTGACGATGCTGGGCATCGTCATCGGCGTCGCGGCGGTGATCGCCGTGGTCGCCCTCGGCACGGGCGCGCAGACCGCCGTTCGGGAGCGCATCTCGGCACTGGGCACCACGCTGCTCACCGTGAACCCGGGCCAGCAGCGCGGCTTTGGCGTCGTCATCGCGGACCAGCAAGTGAAGCTCACAATGGACGACGCGAAGGCAATCGACGAGCGCGCCGAGAACGTCACCGCCGTTCAGCCCGAGATGAACCGCAACCTCCAGGTGACCTGGCAGAACCGGAACGGCAACCTGTCGGTCGTCGGGACCACCGCCAATTATCTCGAAGTACGGAAGTACAGCATCATGGCCGGGCGGATGTTCACGACGGCCGAGGACATCGGTAAGCAGCGCGTCGCGGTGGTCGGCGCCGGCGTGGCGGCCGCCATGGGACTCGAGGCACCGGACGCGTTGCTTGGTGAGCTGATTCGGATCCGCGGCGTCCAGTTCACGGTGGTAGGCGTGCTTCAGTCCAAGGGTCAGACCGGGTTCGGGTTCAACCCGGACGAGCAGATTCTGATCCCGATCAGCACCGCGCGCTTCCGCGTTATCGGCACGGACCGCCTGCGTTCGATCAGCGTCCTGGCGGCGTCCGAAGAGCAGATCCCGGACGCGATGGCCGACATCCAGAAGGTCCTCCGGCGTGAGCATCGGCTGCGCACGAATCAGCCTGACGACTTCCAGATGCGCACGCAGGCGGACTTCCTGACGACCATGAGCGAGAGCACGCAGGTCTTCACGTACCTGCTATCAGGAATCGCCGCGGTCAGCCTGCTTGTTGGCGGCATCGGGATCATGAACATCATGCTTGTCTCGGTGACGGAGCGCACCCGCGAGATCGGCGTTCGGAAAGCGCTGGGCGCCACACGTCGCAACATTCTGCTTCAGTTCCTGATCGAGGCAGTGGTGCTGTGCTGCGCCGGCGGCATCCTCGGGATCGCGGTCGGTGCAGGCGGAGCCACGGTGATGAGCGGCGCCGCAGGCTGGAGCACCAAGGTGTCCTTCAGCTCGATAGCGCTGGCGTTCGCGTTCTCGGCGTTCGTGGGCGTCGCTTTCGGCGTTTGGCCGGCGCGCCGCGCGGCCAAGCTGGACCCCATCATCGCGCTGAGGTACGAGTAGTCCAAGTCACCGCGGCCGGTGACCAGTGCATCGACATTGTGGGCCCCGAGCGATCGGGGCCCTTCTTTTTCCCCGACGCAGCCTGTTGCAGTTGTAACGTTTTGTGCTATCGTTGCCGGCATTCTTTGCTACAAAACGTTCCATGTGTGTGGCCCATCACAAGCGCTTGGATCTGCGTAAGACGTTGTGATGAAACGAATTGCGGCGGTGGACCAGAGGTTGCTTTAGACGGGCTCGTCGGAAAAAGCACCTACCAAACCCGCCTTCAGATCGACGGAGTTCGCATATGAAGAATCGCCTCGCCGCACTAATGCTTGGCTCGGCCCTGACGGTCCTGGTCGGCACCTCTTGTTCGACCCCGGACGGCTCGCTCAGCCCCATCAGCCAAGGGCCTGCGGCGTCCGAGAACCTGGTCGGCGGCCTGGTCGGCGGCCTACTTGGCACAGTGACGGGGTTGCTGGTGCCGCCCGTGAATCGCACCACTCCTCTGGCTGATGACGTGACCTGGTCGTTCGTCGCCGGTCCCGGCGGTGCTGTCTCGTCGAATGCCGCGGTGGGACTCACTATTTCGATCCCCGCGGGCGCGCTCAGCTCGACGCAGACCATCACGGTCACGGCGCTCGAGGGTTCGCCTGTCGCCTACAAGTTTGAGCCGCACGGGCTGGTCTTCGCCAAGGACGTGAAGCTCACGCAGAACCTGCGCGGGACGACCGCTGGCGGCTTGCTGAGCCTTCCGCTCATCAGCGGCGCGTACTTCGCGACGGACCGGCTTGAGCTGCAAAACGGCCTCGCGGTCGTGACGGAGATCCTGCCGGCGGTCTCAGATCTTCTAACCAAGACGGTGACGTTCCCCATCAAGCACTTCTCGGGATACATCGCAGCGTCGGGCCGCGGCGACGCAGGCGAAGGATATTGATTCCTGCTGGCTGATGCGGGGACGCTCCCGTGTCCGGCACGCGATCAAGACACTGCAGGACCACAAGGAATCTCAAATGGTCGCCGGACGCGACCACCCTTTGGAGGAAGCGAGGGCGTTGGCTCGTCAGGCGCTCGAGGCGTGGCGTGGTGCGGACCCGGACCACGCGCTCGATGCCTGCGATCACGCCCTCGCCTTGCTGCTGCCGGGTGGTCCGAGCGATGCCCTGGCCGACGTCCTCCGGTGGAAGGGTTCCGTGCTGCGTGATCGCGGCAACCATTCCGCCGCGTCAGACCTCTACTCACAAAGCCTCGCGGTCGCCGACTCCATCGCTTACCGCGGTGGCCGCGCTCACGCGTTGAACTGCCTCGGCACGGTGGCGTGGATTCGTGGAGATCTGGCCGCGGCAGAGCGCTGGCTGGGGGAGGCCGCCCGACTCGCCCATCGTCTTGCGGATCGGCGGCTTGGAGGAATGGTGCAGCAAAACCTCGGCGTCGTCGCCGACATGCAAGGACGGACGGACGAAGCGATTGCGCACTTTCGGTTGGCGCTGTCGGCGTTCGAGATGGAAGAGCAGCGCGACGCAGTGCTCTGGGTGCTCAACAACCTCGGCGTGCTTTACACACGCGAATCCGCATACGCCCGCGCGAGCGATGTCCTAGAGCGCGCGCTGGCGCTCGCGCTCGTCCTCGAGGACGTCGCCTCGGAAGCGATCGTCGAGGAGAATCGCGCTGCGCTCTTTCTCGTGACGGGACGCATCGACAAGGCGGATTCCGCCGCAACTCGCGCGTTCGCCCTCGCGGAGAAGCGCCGCGACAACACGCGACGGGCCGCATGCCTGCGGTTGCTCGCGCGCATTGGTCGCGCGCGGGCAGGCGATCACGGCGGATCGCACGCCATGACGCTCCTGGAGCGCGCGCTCACGCTGTGCCAGCTCGGTGATGACGTGCTGCTGCGCGCAGAAATTCTCCTGGACCTCGGCGATGCGTGCTCGCAGTGCGGTGAATCGGCGCGCGCACGGGACACCTGGCGACGCGCGCTGGAGCTGGCACGACTCGCCGGCCTCGACGCCGTGATCAAGGCGGTGCAGATGCGCCTGCTTCGCCGCCGGCCGGACGGTCCACGGAACACCAACGAGACCATCTCATGACGGAACGCGCCACAGCTCGCGCGCATCGCGCGTCGATCTCGTCCGACTTCGGGTTTCAGAACGTCGTGGGCCGGAGCCCCGTCATCACGGAAGCGCTGGCGCTGGCTCACCGCGTCGCCGCAACGGCTCGGACCACCGTCCTCCTTCTCGGAGAAACCGGAACGGGCAAGGAGCTCTTCGCGCGCGGCATTCACTACGCCGGCCCCAGTTCGGAGCAACCATTCGTCGCGGTGAATTGTGCGGCGATTCCGGAGAGCTTGCTCGAGTCGGAGCTGTTCGGGCACGAGCGCGGGGCGTTCACGGACGCCCGCAAGCGGAAGAGCGGCCTGTTCGAGCTCGCGGGCGCGGGAACCCTCTTTCTCGACGAGATCCACCAGATGCCCCTCGCGCTGCAACCCAAGCTTCTGCGGGTGCTCGAATCGCGCCGGGTTCGGCTGCTCGGCGGCACGGAGGAAATGGAGATCGGTTGCCGCCTCGTCGCTGCTGCGCATCCACTTCTCGAACATTCGGTGACCACGGGCGCGTTCCGCGAAGATCTCTATTACCGGCTGAATGTATTCACCATCACCCTCCCGCCGCTGCGTGACCGCCAGGAGGATATCGCGCTGATCGCCCGCCAGTGCCTCGCCGAATCCGTGAGCGAACACGGGCGCGTCAAAGTGCTTGCTCCGGCGGCGCTGGAGGCGTTGTACACGCATCGCTGGCCGGGGAACGTGCGCGAGCTGCGCAACGTGATCGAGCGAGCTGCGATTCTCAGCGGCGACGAACGCACGATTCAACCGGAGCACCTACTCATCCAGCGTCGTACCGACGCGGCGTCGCGCGACTCTGTGGGAGAGATCCGGATTCCCCGCGCCGGAAAGACCTTGGCTGCACTCGAGCGCGAGGCAATTGAGATCGTGTTGCGTCTCACGAACGGCAACCGCTCGGCGGCAGCTCGCATGCTCGGAATCTCGCGTCCGCGCCTCGCGCGCAAGATGCGCGACGCGGAGCAGCCGGCGCTGCCCGAAGCGGCCGACATGCACGACGACATTGACGCGGAAGGAAACGAGTGAGCGCTTCGTTGCCTGAAGCGTCGCGTGCGCCGACGACGCCGGCCGTCGGCGGCGTCGTGTCGGCGCTGATGGAGGAGGCGCGGCGCGCCGCAGCGTCGGGCAGGCGCGCACTCGCGCGCCAGCGATATGAGAGCGCGCTCTACTTGCTGCGTGCACCCGGCGAGGGAATCCTCGGCGCCACCATACTGAGGCGCATCGGCCGCACGTTCCTCGATGACGGCGACTTCGCGGCCGGTCTCGACTGCCTCACGGCGGCCCTCGCGATCGCCGAGGCGCATCAAGATGCGGGAGAGATCGCGCATACGGTGAACGTAATGGCCATCAGCCATTGGCAGCGCGGCCAGCTCGATGATGGTGAGCGCCTCCACAACGAGGCGGGACGGATCGCGCGCATCGCCGGTGACGAGCGCCTGATCGCCATGGTCGAGCAGAATCTCGGCGTCATTGCCAGCATGCGCGGCGATGTCGAGCGCGCGCTGACCCACTATACCGAGAGTCTCGCCCGCTATCGCGCGTTGCGCCTGTTCGACGAAGTGGCGCGCCTGCTGAGCAACATCGGCATGGCCTACGCGAGCCTCGAGCGCTGGGACGAAGCCGAGGCCACGTATGCCGAGTCGTCCACGCTCGCCCGCCAGTGCGGCGACACCTGGACCCGGCTCATGGTCGACGTCAACCGTGCAGCGCTCCTGGTGGCTCGACGCAAATTCGACGAGGCACATGCAGTGTGCGAGCGCGTCCTGCGGGAAGCCGGCGCAGTGAAAGAGACGCGGCTCCTCGCCGAGACCTATAAGCACTGCGGCGTGATCGCGCGCGAGACAGGCCAGATGGACGAAGCGGAACGGCATCTCCGAGTGGCGTTCGATCAAGCGACTGCGCGTGAAGACCTGCTGCTCGCCGCGGAGACGGCGCGCGAGCAGGCGGAGCTCTACCTCGCGCTGGGTAGAAATCGCGACACACTCCAGGCGCTCAGCCTTTCCCATCGTCTGTTCACGCAGCTGCGCGCCCAGCGCGACCTCGCCGACGTCACGCGGCGGCTGCGCGGGCTCGAGAGCCGCTTTCACGTGCTGGTGCAGCAGTGGGCCCAGTCCATCGAATCAAAGGATGCGTACACGCTCGGTCACTGCGAGCGCGTCGCGGACTACGCATGCGCGATCGCGACGGACATGGGCATGGACGAGACGACGTTGTTCTGGTTCCGCGTCGGCGCGCTGCTGCACGACGTCGGCAAGATCGTCGTGCCGTCGGACATCCTGAACAAGGCAGGCCCGCTCACACCTGAAGAGCGCTCGTGGATGGAACGCCATCCCACGGCCGGCGTCGAGCTGCTGCGCGACGTGGAGTTTCCGTGGGACGTGATCCCGATGATCCGGAACCACCACGAGCGCTGGGACGGTCATGGCTATCCGGACCAGCTCGCCGGCGACGCGATTCCGTTGGCCGCGCGCATCCTGTGCGTCGCGGACGTCTATGACGCCCTGACGAGCCACCGTCCGTATCGGCGCGCCTACGAGCCCGCCGACGCGCAGCGGCTCATGCAAGGCGACATGGGCCGGCACTTCGACCCCGAGATCCTGGATCGCTTTTTCCGCCTGCTGCCTGGCCTGCTCGAACGCGAGGCTGCCGCGCAATCTCGCACGCAGGCGCTGCCAGTCAGCCGCGCGTACGCCTACGCGTAGTCGATGACCGGCTGACCAACGAAACGCGGACGGTGCGCACCAGGCACCGTCCGCGTTTCTCATGCGGATTCGACTTAGATGTCCCGGTCCGCGGCCGACTCGGCTTCTCCGAACTTTTTCTGGGCCTTGCCTTTCAGTTCCTGCGCCTTGCCCTTGAGTTGCTCGCTTTTATCGCCCGTGAGGCCGCCAGCCGCGTCGCGGAGGCGTCCCTCTCCTTCCTTGATTGTGCCCTTGATCTGATCCTTCAACCCTTCGCGATCGAGGTCGCGGTCTTCGCGGCTGAGGTCTTTGGGGTCGCGATTGAAATCGCGGTTGCGATCATCGGCCATACGTCCCTTCCTGGATTCGACCCCTCTTGCAAGCGCAAGCGACAGGCCCCAGCTCCTCGCGGCCACCGACTACTTGCGATATATCTTTGATCGATATATCGTTCGGCCAACGACATATCGGCGCTATATCGCCAGAGGTGGTCATGTTCAGAGCATTCGCGTTTGGAGGTCCCATGGGCAACTGGTGCGCGTCGGGCCGCTCGCGTTGGGGCTGGGGAGAGGGGTTTGGGTCCGAGTTCTGGGGCGGAGGGCCCTTCGGACGCCACCGGCGTGGCCGAATGGGACGCATGTTCGAGCAGGGCGACCTCAAATACGTCATCCTCCGCCTGCTCGAAGAGAAGCCGCGTCACGGCTACGAGATCATCAAAGAGCTGGAAGACCGCTTTGGCGGCGCCTACTCACCAAGCCCTGGCACCGTCTACCCGACGCTCACGATGCTCGAGGACCTCGGCTACGCGAAGGCGAACCAGGACGAAGGCGGTCGCAAGGTGTACGAGGTCACGCCCGAGGGAAGCGCGTATCTCAAGGAGCACAGCACCACCGTCGACTCGATCTTCGAGCGGATTGGACGGTTCATGGAAGGATTCCTCGATGAACCGATGATGGAGGTGAACAGCTCGTTTCGCCGTGTCGCCCGCTCCACGTACACGTTTGCGTCGCGCAACGTGAACGACCGCGCCAAGCTGGAGCGTATCAAGGAGATACTCGATCGCGCCGCCGCGGACTTGGAAGAGCTGGAGAAGAACGAAGGCCGCTAGACGGCGATTGGCACCGACATAGATTCAGTGCTCGGGTCGCGGCGAATGCCGCGACCCGTTTTTTCGTTTGCGAGGCCGTTTGGTCGACCAAGCACCGAATCCCCCGCCACAACAGACGCCGTCGCGAGAGACATCGCGTTCCAGCGTCATGATGCCGCAGCTACCGCCTCAACGGGAACACGTCGAGGCGAACCCGACGGGCC
>DASTVV010000167.1:0-3421 GCA_035758925.1 Gemmatimonadaceae bacterium | reverse complement strand
AAGACGGAAGATTCGACAGCTTACTCGCCGTGGCCTTCTTCACTCTGTCCTAAACAGCACAGTCTCCTGGCGCTCACTGATGCGTTACTGTCGCGGCTTTGAACACTCGATGCCAATCCTCTGCGGTGTTCCCCTCCCGTCGTTTCGGACAGAAATCTCAGTGGAAAAGCATCAGCACCAGTGGGTCGCCTTCCTGGAGTTCCGGAAGCGTGCGGTGCTTCCCGCGATGAGCCGACAGCTCGCGATCGGGGAAACACTGCACCCGGGAACGATGAGGGACCGCGTACGAATCTCTACGTGTGCGCGGAGGGGTGAGCGCCTTCGGTCTGGAGCGCTGCATCTTTGGCCGCCTCATCGGGAGTCTTCCCACGCTCGCGCGCGACGATGTAGGCGCCGTACCAGACGGACCAGTGGTGCTTCGGAGCGGTTGGCTCGTACGCGCCATGGCGCTGCTCTGCTTCCTGCAGAAGCTCGGTCAGCGTCGAAACATCCGAGCTGAATCCCCGTCCGGGAAGCCGCGTCTTGACCTCCTGAAGCAGCCAGCTGTTGCCGTCTGGATCACTGAATGAGGCGAATGAGAAATAGGAATGACCTTCCGGGTCCGGACCTGGCGCGCGACCCTTCGTTCCGGCGACACGAAGGAGGTTGCCGTCGAAATGGAACACCTCGCTCACGTCGACGCCTTGTCCAATGAGTGTGGCGCGTGCAGCCTCGAGGTCATCCACCACGAGAAACGTTCCCTGAACCGATCCCGGCACTCCGGACGTGAATCCCATGCCGAACATGACGGAGCACGGCGAGCCGGGAGGTGTCATCTGTACGAGCCGCCAATCGTCACCGTTCGCGAAATCGGCGTCCAGCCGCCAACCCAGACCCGCGTAGAAGCGCTTGGCACGATCAACGTCGGATACTGGAATGATGACGACCTCGAGCTTCAGATCGGTCGTGGCGTCGGTGCGGATCCGGGCGGCGTCTTCATGGATTGTCTGAGTGCTCATGGTGACCTCCGTATTTGTTGGTGAGTGGATCAGGATCACGCCACTTGTTGCATGGCGGTTTTCGCGGCGAGCTCTTCGATCGTTGCGCCCAGCACACGGTTGAACGCGGGGAAAGGATGAATGACGTCGGCGAGCGCCTTTAGCGGCGTCCGCAGCTTGATCGCGAGCACGAGCTCGCCCACGATCTCGCCGGCACGCGGAGTGACCAGGGTCGCGCCGATGAGCACGCCGTGCTCGCGGTCGGCGACCAGCTTCACCGCGCCCCCATGGAAGTCGTGAATGTAGCCGCGCGCGGTCTCCGCCGGATCGGCGCGGGCGACGACGACGTCGATGCTTCTAGCGCGCGCGGCAGCCTCCGACAGGCCGACCGACGCGATTTCCGGATCGGTGTACGTCACGCGAGGCACGGCGGTGTGGTCGGCCGTCGCGTCCATGCCCCGCAACCGCCGCGCGATCACTTGGCCGTGGTAGTGAGCCAGATGGGTGAACCCGCCGAGTCCCGTGACGTCACCGGCTCCGAAGACGCCGGGGCGCGCTTCGAGCGTCGAGGGGTCCACCTTCAGCCAGCCGCGCTCCGTCTGGGCGAGGCCGCTGGCGCGCCATGCCTCCACGTTCGGCCGGCGGCCGGTGGCAACCAGCAACCGGTCGGCCGAGACGGCGGCTCCAGACTTCAGATGGAGCACCACCGCCGAGCGGCGGGGCGATGGCTCCGCGAACTGCCGGTCGACGGCGACACAAGGGTCACCGATCATCAGCGTAATGCCGTCCGCCTCCAGGTGTGGCCGGAGCGCGGTTCCGGCCTCTGGCTCCTCGAGGCCAAGAAACGTGGGTCCGGCCTCGATCAAGCTGACCTTGGAGCCGAGGCGTGCGAAGGCCTGCCCCAGCTCCACGCCAATGGCACCCGCGCCGAGTATCGCCAGCGACGCCGGCAGCTCACCGGGAATCGCGGCCTGGCGATTGGTCCAGTAGTCAACGGTGTCCAGGCCGGGGATGGGCGGGATCGCCGCGGTGCTGCCGTTGGCGATCACGACGGCGCGACGCGCGATGAGCTGCTCGCCTCCAACCGTGACCGTGCGTAGGTCCGTCAGTCTTCCCTCGCCTCGAAAGAGCTTGGCGCCGGTCGCTTCCATCGCGGCCGCAGGGCTGCTGTCATTGAGATCGCGCGCCATCCGCAGCACGCGTTTGGAGACCTTGGGAAAGTCGACCGTCCAGTCGACGCGTGAAGCGGCGAGGAGACGAGCGCGATCGGCCTCGCTCAAGGTTTCTCCGGAGCGAAGCAGTGTCTTGGAAGGCACGCAGCCCCAGTACGGGCACTCGCCTCCGACCAGCTCTCGTTCGACGACCGCGAGCGTCAGCCCGCTGTCCTGAAGGCCGCCCGCGATCGCTTCTCCGGCGACGCCACCGCCGAGGCACACGACGTCAAATTCCTGCCTCACCTCCGCACCTCCGTGACCACCGGCGACGGCCATGCGCTACGAAGGATGCTCGCGCGAAGCGCAGTCGTCTATCAGACTTTGGTATCGGTTTCGGCTCAGGCGCCGTGGGACCATGAGCTTGGGTTGCAGCCGATACGAAGGTGTCGTCGATACCTTCGTCCGATAGATCGGACCCCGCGCTTCTGGTTTCATGTGTTCGAGGACAACAGCATGAAGCCACTCGAACGACTGACCCACCGCGCTAGCTTCCGAACCGGAATCATGGTCCTTGGCGCGATGATGTGTCTCGCACTCTCGCCGACGTTCGCACGCCGCCTGGTGCCTGCCGTGCTCGAGGCGACCGCTATCGGCGGGGCGTCAGCGACGCCAGCCGCTGCCGAAACCAACGACACCGCGATCCGGCCGTTCCGCGTCAACGTTCCCGACGCAGCGCTTGCCGACCTTCGCAAGCGCGTATTGGCAACGCGGTGGCCCGACAAGGAGACCGTCACTGATCGATCCCAGGGCGTGCAGCTGGCCAAGCTGCAGGAGCTCGTTCGCTACTGGGGCACGGACTACGACTGGCGCAAGGTCGAGGCGCAGCTTAATGCGCTGCCGCAGTTCATCACGACGATCGACGGGCTCGACATTCACTTCATACACGTCCGCTCCCGTCATCCGAATGCCCTGCCAGTCATCATCACCCATGGCTGGCCGGGGTCCATCACGGAGCAGCTCAAGGCCGTTGGTCCGCTCACGGACCCCACTGCGCACGGTGGACGCGCGCAGGACGCCTTCGATGTGGTCATACCCTCGATGCCCGGTTACGGCTTCTCCGGCAAGCCGACAGTCACGGGCTGGAATCCCGATCGCATCGCGCGAGCCTGGGCTGAGCTCATGAAGCGTGTCGGGTACACCCGCTACGTCGCCCAGGGAGGCGACTGGGGATCCCCGATCTCGAGCGCGATGGCGCGCCAGGCACCGCCAGGATTGCTCGGCATCCACATC
>DASTVV010000128.1:0-51723 GCA_035758925.1 Gemmatimonadaceae bacterium | reverse complement strand
CACCGTGTGGTTGTTGGCGCCAAGCACGTCATAGAACCCACCCACACCGGACCCGTTTTCGGGACGCGTCGCGCGCCAGTAGTAACCGATCGGCTTGCCGTTCTCGACGGTCTTCCCGATCTGGTCTTCCTCGTCGACCATGAAGTCACCCAGCGACCAGTGGATTTCCTCATTCATGAGGAAGTTGCCATGCGAATGATCGACGAGCCCGTAGACGTACAGCTTCTTCCACTGCAGCGTCTGGGAGAACGACAGGCGCCAATCGGGCAGCGTATTGCCGAGCGGCAGCAGGATCGCGCTGCCGGTGGAATCGCGCACGTTCGTGAGCATGCCCCAGTGCGTCTCTGCCTGGCCCCAGGGGTTGTTCACGGTGCCGCCCTGCTTTCTGCAATCCACTTCGCCGACGACGTTGATCGCGACACCAGTGCTGCTCAGACAGCCCGGACGAACCGCCTGCCACAGGTTCTTGGTGACGCCGTCCTTGTAGCTGTTGCCGGTGCCGACCCAGACGATGTAGCCCTCGTCGTTGGCCTGCCACTCCTTGCCAGGTCCGCACTGCGCCTGGAACGCCGCCGGGAACTCGGAGCAGCTCCGCACGAAGCGCTTGCCATAGATCTGCCCCAGCCGCTCACCGACCGCGTAGCGGAAGGTCGACGAGGAATTGGTCTGGAAGAACGGCGGGACTCCCAGCTCGGTGATGTAGGTACGCGACCGGTCCCAACCCGCGCGCATCGACCAGAGCAGGTCGCTCCGGGTAATGATCGGGGCGTTGATAGAGAACTCGTACGTCTTGCCGTCGAGCGTCCCCGCATTCTTCCATTGGTTCTGGAAGCCTGATGAAACCGATGGGGGCACGAGGACGATCTGGTCGCTGGTGATGTCTCGCGCGTATGTCGCGCTGATGCCGAACCGGTTGCGCACCTCGGCGTCGAATCCGAGCTCCACCTCGAGGGTTGTTTCCGGCTTGAGGTTCCGGTTGCCCTTGTTCGTCGCGCTGACCAGACCCCCGGTCGCGATGTTGAACGTTTCGTACTGGGCCGAGAAACGCGGGCGCCCGCCAGCAGTTCCGACCGAGCCACGGAGCTTGAGGTCGTTGACTGCCGTCGGGAACTTCCAGAACGACTCGTCCGAGAGGCGCCACGCGAGCGAGCCACGATAGTACCCATGCCACCGCTCGTCGGCGCCGAACAGTGAGCTTCCGTCGTAGCGATAGAGGGCGTCGAGGATGTAGCGGCCCTTGTATTCCATCTTTACGCCGCCGGACGCGCCGATGGCACGCACGGATGACTCGTCGGAATCCAGATTGAAGTTCGTCGTCACCGCGTCCAGGGAACGCAGGCCCGGAAGCGCCAGCGCATCGCCTTCACCGCGGGCGAGGAGGCCATCCTCCTGCTCGAACGTGTAGCGCACGTTCACGAGACCGTTGAGGTCCGGGCTGAAGTCGTGTCGCGCCGTTCCGCCCAAGCCGATGTTGTATGACGCATCGGCGTTGGCGTCAGCACGAGCGGATCCAAGATTGATCGGAGCGGATGCCGTCGAGCGGAATCCGCGATCGTTCAACTGGAAGAAGTTCGAGCGACGCCGGTCAATGCTGCCTGTGGCGTCGAAGTCGAGCCATGAGAATGGCGTGAAGTTCGCCTTCGCCGAACCGAGATATCTGTCGGCGTTGGTGAGGCGATAGCGAGCCTGGTTGTCGTACAGCGGGTTCTCGTTCTGTGCACCCTGCTGCAATGGGTTCGACCGAACGAACAGGCGTCCCTTGTCGTCGTGGCGCAACAGATTCACGCCGGTAGGAACGCGTGTCAGGCGGAACCATTCGCCATCGGCATATTGGGACGACCGCGAATAGAACGAGGAAAACGCCACGGTCCACGCGTCGCCGAACTTCTGGTCGACGTTCACGCGGCCGGAATACCGGTTGTAGCCCTGGAGGTATTTGATCGCGCCTTCTTCCTTCAGTTGCGAACCGCTTATGAAGTAACTCGTGTTTCCGAACTTCCCCGTCGCATCCAGGTTGGAGTTGATTGTCTGGCCTGGCGTGATGGTTTGCTCGATGGGGTCGTAGCGCCTGGGCCACTGGTTCACCATGTACAGTCCCTTCAACTCGGGCTTGGTGGGCGCCTGGCCAATGCCATAGTCGCGCTCGAACGAATACGGAGCCAGCGCAAAGTCTCCACCCTGCTGATTGACCCGGAGAGCTTCCTCCTCGAAGTCGACGGTCCGAGAGCAGACTGGCGTTGTTTTGATGCAGAAGCGCTTGCCGGTTTCGTCCAACATCAGGAAGTGCCGCGTCGAGAACGGATAGCGACCCTGCACGTCGGACAGACCGTATTCCATACGGCCGCCAAACTTGACGCCGGGTGCCGCGTTTCGCCCGCTTTTGGTCGTGATCTGAATGACTCCGGAGCCCGCGCGCGATCCGTACATCGACGACGCGGCGGCACCCTTCACGACTTCGACGGATTCGATGTCCTGCGGATTGATGTCCTGCAGGCCCGACGTCACGATGATGCCATCGACGATGGTGAGCGGCTGCTGGGAGCGCCCCTCGGCATTGAGCATCTTGGGGCCTCGCATGATGGCCTGGGCCGCGGTACCCGGACGTCCACTCGGCTGCACGATCTGCACGCCTGTCACCTTGCCCTGGAGTTGCAGCAGGGGGTTCGTGGCCGGCACCGGCATGTCCGCTTGATCGAGCGACGTGATGTTGAAAGCCGTCTTCTTGATCTCGGTGGCGCCGACCGTTCCCGTTACCACGACTTCCTGCAGGCGATTGATGTCGCGCTTGAGCGCGAAGTCGAGGGTGTGAGCGCCTGCGGTAAGGGTGAGGGGCTTGCTGATGGACGCATAGCCAATGGCTCGCGCTCGCAGCACGATGGCCTGTCCCCGCACTCGCTCGGCCGGGATGGTGATCGAGTACCGGCCGTCAGCGTTCGCCGGCACGGAGATGTGAAGCTCCGTGATGAACACGTTGGAGACCTCGAGGGCATTGCCTGACTCGGAGGTCACTCTCCCCGAAATCACCGCGCTCTGGGCGTGGGCCGACTGGGCGCTCAGCGTCAGGGCGAGTAGCGATGCTCCGAGCGTGACTGCGCGACGTGTAAATCGCGACATCGTCCACCTCTTTCCGAACAGGTTGGCGATAGACCGTGCACGGCGCGAGTCTTCCCGGGCCGACACGGCTTAAACGGGATTCGGACAGCCGGATTCTGAAGTCGAGCGTGCTGTCCCGCAAGGTCAAACTCCGGGCAGACCCCATTTGGTCACGCGTCAGGTCCGGACAGCACGACGCGAGCGCCCGTTCGCCACGGGCGCTTGGGGCTCATCGAAGGTTGTTCAGTCGCCCCGGCGGGGCGCGTTCGGATCGAATTCCGTGGCGGGAATGACGAACTGCTTCGCGATGGCCGGATCGCCCGCGTCACCCAGGACCCGTTTGGCCACGTACTCGCCGATCACTGGCCCGGACTTGAAGCCCTCGGCGTTTCCGCCGCCCGCTATCCAGACGTTCGCCAGGCCAGGATGCTGGTCGATGATGAAATTGCGGCTCGATGTCGATTCGTAGTGACACGACCGCGTCTCGAGGAGGGGCGCGTCCTTGAGATCCGGAAACCGCTCGACCACGAATTGACGCGAACGCTGGACGCGGTCCGCGTCCACCCAGCGGGTGCTCAGGTCGGGATCAGTCACGTTCGGAGCGGGGGCCGGCGCTGGCGCGGGTGGTGCCGCCACGGACGTTCCTGCCGGTGCTCCGGCCGGCGACGCGCCCGTGGGCGCAGCGGACGACGCTGTGGCTGAGGCGACTCCTCCTGCGGCCGCGGCGGGTTGCGCGCCCCCTCCTCCGCCGCCTCGCACGCGAAACCCGCGGTTGTCCACCGGCAATCCCGGCCAGCCGGTGACTCCGGGGAAGTTCCAGCTTGGCATGTTGGGAAACAGGAACCGCTGGTTGTCCACGGGCGTGCCGTAGTAGAACACGCTGCCGAGCGGCGTGCGCATGCGGTTCTTCATCAGGTCGAACGTCTTGCCGAGCCAGGGGCCAACGGCGAAGACGATCGCGTCTCCGCTGATGGTATCCCCGTTGGTGAGCCGCAGCGTGTGTCCGTCGAAGTTGCCCGGTTCGGGCGGGACAACCCGCCCGATCACCATGCGTCCGCCTTCGTACCGAAACACCTCAGCCACGGACTCCGTGGCGCGGCGCGCGCGAACCACGCCTGCATCGGGCTCATACAGCGCGACCTTGATGTCGTTGATGGCGAACTGGGGCCACCGCTTCCGCGCTTCGTCTCCCGTGAGCACTTCGTGCGGAATCTCGTTCTTCTCCCACCACGCGCGCGTCTGCGTGAGGAACGGCTCCCAATCGGTACGGAAGATGACATCGCCGGTGGTGAAGAAGACCCGCATCTTGAGCGGCTTGGCGTACTCAGCGTCCCATGCCTTCCATCGAACCATCGCCTCGCGCGCCCACTGCATCCACAGCTCGCCGTGGGGTCGGTCACCATAGGAGCTGCGCACGCCACGGGTCTCGTCACCCGACGTCGCGCGAGAGTTGCCGGGACCCAGCATGTCCACCAGCGTCACGCGCGCGCCCATGCGCCGGAGGTTCAGCGCGGTCCACCCGCCGAACGCGCCGGCGCCAACGACCACGATGTTCGAGCTGGCCCGGCCCGAGCGGAGGAATCCGGGCGCCGTCGCGCAGCCGGACACCAATGCACCGGCGCCAACGCCGGCGATCTTGAGGAAATCCCTGCGGTCGACGGTGCTCACCGGCGGAAGAGTTGGGGAAGCTGGCTCCGTGAAGAAACTTGCGGCTGTTTGACGCTGTCCGGCTTTGCCGGAGCGAGCCGCAGCGTTTTTGTCACCGTGGAGTCCGACGGCAGCGAGTCCACGCCAGCGGCGAAGCCGTTGAGCTGGAGGATGTACGCGATGACCCGCGTGTACTCGGCGTCGCTCAGTCCACCGGGATTGTCGTCGGGCATCGTGGTCTTGAGCGTTTTGAACAGGTCATAGACCGTGCGCCCAAACCAGTTGAACCGAAACTGCTCGTCGGTGTGGTAGCTGGTCGTGTGACAGGCGGCGCAGTTCGAGTCGTAGACGGTCTTGCCGGCCGCCGCCTGTTCTACGGTATACGTTCCGGCGGCGGACCTGTCGCCCGAGCCGTTGGTTTGCGCCGCGAGCGGGGTTGCCGCGACGATCAGCGTAAGGAGGATTCGGTAAGGCACGCCGCAAATGATTGCGGTGCTCCTACAGTGTCAAGCGTGCCGGCTCAACGTGTTACCGGCTCAACGCGTCGCCTGCTCAACGCGTAATGAACGGTCCCCACTGGGGAATTTTCCACGGATTCACCCGCAGGAGCGGCGGTTCGGTTCCGGGCAGGAAGTACTCGACGTAGCGCCGGTCCGGCGGCGTCAGAGAATCCGCGAGCTGACCCGTCGCACGATCCAGTTCCGCATAGCTCAGCTCGGCGGGAGCGAACCAGGACCCGGCGCTTCCACTACCATAGTATCGCTTCACCATGTTCGCCCAGATGGGCGCCGCAAGCGATCCGCCGCCAACGCCGGGCATGATGGTCTTCGGCTTGTCGAAGCCGAGCCAGACGCCAGCGACGAGCGACGGAGTGACGCCCATGAACCAGACGTCAGCATTGTCGTTCGTGGTTCCCGTCTTCCCGGCGATCGCGATCTGCGCGGGAACGATGCGCCGCGCGGCTGCGCCCGTTCCCCGCTCCGCTGCCTCGCGCAGGATGTCGCGCACAATGAAGGCGACGCGCGGATCCAGCACTTGCCGCGGCGCCGGGGCCGGCGCGGAGTACACGACGCGACCGGCGCGATCCTCGATGCGCGTGACATAGCGCGGTTCGACCGCGACCCCATTCGTCGCGAACGCCGAGTAGGCCGCGACAAAATTCACCGGACGCACCACGGAGGCGCCGATCGCGCTGGACGGGAATGGATGCATCGGCGTGTCGAATCCGACGCGCTGTACGAGCGCCGCCACGGAGTCCATCGTCACGCGCAGGCCAAGCTGCACCGCGACCGGATTGCGCGACTGCACCAGCGCCTCGCGCATGGTGATGGAGCCGAGAAACTGATTGTCCGAGTTCTCGGGGCTGTACACGTCGCCATTCGGCTGTGGAATGGCGAGCGCCGTGTCCGGAACGATGGCGTTTGCCGGAATGCTGTCCATGAGCGCGCGCGCATAGACGAACGGCTTGATCGACGATCCCGGCTGGCGCTGCGCGTACGCGGCGCGATTGAAGGGCGACCGCGAGTAGTCGCGTCCACCGACCATCGCCCGGACGTCGCCAGTGAATGGATCGAGCGCGACGACCAGTCCCTGGAGGTAGTCGTCACGATTGCGCGGAAGGTCCGCCATCTTCGGATGCCGATAGCCCTCACGCGCCTCGACGGCGGCGGTGCCCTGCACGAGCGCGTCGGCCGCAGCTTTCTGCAGCGCCGGCTCGAGGGTCGTGAACACCTTGAAGCCGCCGCCATCGAGATCAGCGCCGAACTGCTCGGCCGTCTGGCGAACCGCGTCCACGAAATACGGCGCGGTGACCGAACGCCCAAGGTTGGGAGCCGTGGCGAGCGGCTCGCGCTGTGCCTGGGTCATCTGGTCGCGCGTGATGTACTTCTGGCCGGCCATCAGGCCCAGGATCAAGTTGCGCCGTTGGCGCGCACGATCCGGAAACTTGATCGGATCGTACAGCGGCGGGCTTTTCGGCAACCCAGCCAGGGTCGCCGCCTCAGCAATCGTCACCTGCGCTGCGCCTTTACCGAAGTAGTGGCGTGCGGCCATCTCGATCCCGCGCCAGCCGTGGCCGTAGTCGATGGTGTTGAGGTAGGCCTCGAGGATCTGTTCCTTGTTGTAGTGCCGCTCCATCTCGCGCGCGGCGGATTGCTCTTTCAGCTTGCGACCCAGACTTCGATCCGTGCGATCGATGAGGTCCGGATGCATGTTGCCGACGAGCTGTTGCGTGATGGTGCTCGCGCCTCGCCGGTCACCGAGCAGGTTGTCCTTGATGGCCGCCGCGACGCCGACCAGGTCGACGCCATCGTGCTGGTAAAAGCGCTGGTCCTCCACCGCGACGAATGCCTGGCCGACGTACTTGGGCAGCGTTCGCAGCGGAACGTTGAAGCGGCTTTCCTTCCCCACCTCGCCGATCATCGAGCCGTCGCGCGCGAAGACGATCGACGCCTGCGGCGGGATGACTATCTGCCACGCCTCGACTTGTTGAGCGCCGAGGACGCATGGAATCGCGAGAAGGACGTGAATGCTGCGCATTGTGGTGTTGATACACCCGAGTAATAGCCAGGGTGCGCCAATCCGACCACTCCAGAACGAATGTTCTTGTCCAGACCGTCAGAACCAACGTTCTTTAATAAGGTATGAGCGTCCATATCGCCGTCGCCCAGTTCAGCCCCAGGAAGGGCGACTACCGCCGCAACCTGAATCGCCTTGGCGAGCATTTCGCGCAGATCGATGCGCTGACGCCCAGGCCACAGGTGTACTGCCTGCCGGAATCTGCACTCACGGGATACTTCCTCGAGGGCGGCGTTCGCGAGGTGGCAGTGACAGCCGGTCAGTTGGCGCGCGACCTGGACACCGTTTACCGCGCCAGCGTGCCCGGGGGCCGGCTGCTCGACGTCGCGGTCGGGTTCTACGAGGAGTGGCAGAACAAGCTGTACAACAGTGCGCTGTATGTGACGCTCGGCGGTGGCGAACCCGTCGTGCGACACGTGCATCGGAAGATCTTTCTCCCCACGTACGGCTTGTTCGACGAAGAGCGCTTCGTCGAACGCGGGTTGGAAGTTCGCGCGTTCGACACGTCGTGGGGACGCGCCGCGGTACTGGTCTGCGAGGACGCCTGGCACAGCCTCACCGGAACGATTGCGGCGCTGGACCGTGCGCAGGTGATATTCCTCCTGGCCGCTCCGCCCGCGCGCGGGCCGTGGGCGCAGGACAACGGCGGGCCCAGGGGGACCGTGCCGGCGAGCGTGAATCGCTGGGAGCGGCTGGCGCGTGACATCGCCGAGGAGCACGGCGTGCACGTCGTCCTTGCGAGCCTGGCCGGCAGCGAAGGCGGCAAGATGTTCTCGGGCGCGTCGATGGTGATGGGCCCCAAGGGAGACCTGCGCATTCGTGGCCCGCTGTGGGAGGAAGCGATCCTCACGGCGACACTCGATCCCGACGATGTCACTCGCGCGCGTGCGGACATGCCGCTCGTGGCCGACCTCGAGGTGATGATCCCGCACCTCACCGCGAACATCGGCAGGATCGAGCGCGGCCAGCCGGCGAAGTTGGAATACGACGGGGCAGAATGCGTGCACGGTCACGGGGGAGCGGCGGGGATCCTGGACGCAGCGCCAAAGCGGGGTCGGGCGGCGAAGAAGGAAAGCGAGGCGCCTGCCGGTGCCGTGAAGGTCGTCAGCACAGGACCATTCGTGCCGCCGGTCCCGCTGGACATCGACCCGAAGCTCACCGAGGACTGGCTCGTGCACTTCATCAGGCACGAGATGGCTCAGCGTGGCTTCAACAGGGCCGTCATCGGCGTGTCCGGAGGCGTCGACTCCGCGGTGACCGCGTACCTGGCCGCGCGCGCCCTCGGGGCGGGCAACGTCATCGGCGTGCGCATGCCGTACCGAACATCCAGCAAGGAAAGCTCGCACCATGGGCAGGTTGTGATCGACGCGCTTGGGATCGAGTCGCGCACGATCGACATCAGCGATGCGGTGGACGGCTACCTGAAGTGCGATCCCGAGGCTGAACCCGGACGTCGGGGCAACGTCATGGCGCGGATGCGCATGATCGTGCTGTTCGATCTGTCCGCGAAGCATCGCGCGATTCCGCTGGGGACGGGCAACAAGACCGAGCGGCTGTTCGGCTACTTCACCTGGCACGCCGACGACGCGCCGCCGATCAATCCGCTGGGCGACCTGTTCAAGACACAGGTGTGGGAGCTGGCGCGGCACCTTGGCGTGCCGGACGAAATCGTGTCCAAGCCGCCCACAGCGGACCTGGTGGTCGGACAGACCGATGAAGGCGACTTCGGGATCTCGTACGCGAAAGCCGACGAGCTCCTGAACTGGATGCTAGCGGGCTACAAGCCCGACGAGCTGATCGCACGCGGCTTCAATGCGGACGAGGTACACCTGGTGCGAAAACGCCTCGAGTCGACGCACTGGAAGCGGCGGCTGCCCACCGTGGCGATGCTGACGAACACCGCGATCGGCGAATCGTACCTGCGTCCCGTCGACTACTAGCTACTTCTCTATCAGCGCCTCGGCTTCGATCTCCACGAGCATCTCGGGGTCGATCAGCGCGCGCACTTCGACCATGCTGGTGGCCGGGCGGATGTCCTTGAAAAACTCGCCGTGCACCCGGCCCACGGCTTCCCAGTCGCGGTTGATGTGGACGACGTACATCCGGGTTCGCACGACGTCAGTCAGCTTCGCTCCAGCCTTCGTGAGGGCCGACTCGATGTTCTGGAGCGTCTGACGAGCCTGCGCCGCGGCGTCGCCCGCACCGACGACCTTGCCGTTGGCATCGGTGGCCGTGGTGCCGGACACGTACACGTGGGAGCCGATGCGGATGGCGCGCGCATAGCCAACGATCGGCTCCCAGGTGGTGCCGGAGCTGACGTGCTGTCGCATGAGAGGCGGAGGCTTCACGCCGCTTGCGCGAAGGCGAGGCTCACAGCCCGGCGCGCGGCGCGCTTCAGGGACCGATGGGCGACGCGCGCGTATCGCATGAAGTTGGCGCCAGCCCAGGGGTGCGCGGAAAAGAACTCGTAGGGGAGGAGGTCGCTCTTCAGCGAGTTGCAGCGCTTGCAGGCGAGAACGACGTTGCCTGGATGATGGGCGCCGCCGTGAGCGAGCGGATATACGTGATCCAGCGTGGCGGTCTCGAAGTCAAGCGCGGTCGCGCAGTAGACGCAGCGCCGTCCGCAGTCGCGCATGGTCGCGCGCTTGATGGCCCGCTTGTACCGCGCTCCGCGAAACTGACTGACATTGGAGCGCCGAGTGCGGCGGGGTAGACGTGGGAGCATGACGTGGTGACCGTGCCGACGTACGGACATTTCACCTCGCTGGGAAATACGACACCCCGCGACAGGAGAGGTTCCCATCGCGGGGTGTCTGTGGGGGGGCTGCCGGGACCCTTCAGAGCGCTACGCAACCAGCGTGTTCATGGCGCCGCGATGTGCGCGGCGGTGCGTGCTCGGCGGCGCGGAGGGCGCGCCGGGGTGCAACGAGCGTCGGTGTATGAAGCAACCGGCCAATCTTCGCTGTCGGACCAGTTTGCCTGCCTCCAACGGAGGAGTGGGTCGACTGCGCGGTACTAATGTGATGCGCGACGCGATCGCGCAAGAGGCAACTGATGTTCTCGGCGCGGCGCGGATTCGAGCGGACGGTTCGCCGGCGCGCAGAGCGCGCCGGTGTGTCACGATACTCCGACGATACGACTACAGCTCGACGATCAAGCGACGGCGCGGCGCCGGTCGCCACTGGCGGGCGTGCGATCGACGTGCGACGCGCGCAGTGCTCCGGTGGGATCGCGCTGCGCGGTCATGATCCGAACGGCGACGGCATCGAGGAGCGTGCGATCCGGCATGCTGGAGGCTGCGAATGGCAGCGGGATGTCGAAGCCGTCCCGGGCGGTGCGTGGAATCACGTGCACGTGATAGTGCGGCTCGTCCTGGCCGGCCGCGCTGCCGCTGTTGACGACGATGTTGATGCCCTCCGCATTCGAAACCGCCTTCACCGCCGGCACGAGCCTGGTGGCGACGCGGAACAAATGCATCGCGAGCTCAGCCGGGATGTCCTCGAGATTCTCGTAGTGCTTGCGGCACACCACCAACAGATGCCCGGGATTCACAGGCTGGATGTCCATGAACGCGATGGCATCCGTGTCCTCGTAACAGATGGACGCCTCACCCGCTCCATGGATGAGGTCACAGAACGTGCAATGGTGGTCGGAGAGAGGCATGGCTCGAAGGCTGGTGTGGTCATACCCCCATTTCGCATAGGAAGTGCCACCCCGGCTCAGCCATTCACGCGCGGCCCAAGGCCGTCCTCGCGACGAAAGCAGGTCACTCCGTAGCGGCGAGTCGACACCGGCGTCGCGCGACTGCCACGCTCCCGGTCACACCGATCGTGATTTGGAACACTATCTTTGAGGCCATGGCGACCCAGGCGAAAGTCGAGCGTAAGCAGGCGGGCGGGCTCTCCAAGAGCGACCTGCTCGGTGTCTACAGGACCATGCTTCTGTCGCGGAAACTGGACGACAAGGAAATCCAGCTCAAGCGACAGAACCGGATCTTCTTCCAGATTTCCGGTGCGGGTCACGAAGCCATCTGTGTCGCGGCCGGCATGACGCTGCGGCCGCGCTACGACTGGTTCTATCTCTACTACCGCGATCGCGCACTGTGTCTCCAGCTGGGAGAAACGCCCGAGGAGATGCTGTACTCCGCGGTCGGCGCCGCCAATGACCCCAATTCGGGCGGCAGACAGATGCCGAGCCACTGGGGCCACAAGGACCTCAACATCGTTTCCGTTTCGTCCCCCACGGGGACGCAGTTCCTGCAGTCCGTGGGTTCAGCGGAGGCGGTCCTGCGGGCCAAGGCGCTGCGACTTACGGAAGGGTTCGAGAAGGACGAGGTCGTTCTGGTCACCACCGGCGAGGGTCAGACCAGCGAAGGGGAGTTCTGGGAGTCGTTGAACACCGCGACCAACTTGAAGCTTCCCATCGTGTATCTGGTGGAAGACAACGGCTACGCGATCTCCGTCCCGGCTGAAGTCGGCATTGCGGGCGGGTCAGTGTCGAAACTCGTCTCCGGTTTTCCGGGACTGTTCGTTCAAGAGGTGGACGGCTGCGACTTCATGGCGTCTCTGGAAGTCATGCGGAAGGCCGTCGACTACGCACGGAAACGGAAGGGACCAGCGCTGGTGCATGCAAAAGTGATCCGGCCCTATTCGCACTCGTTGTCGGACGACGAGGTGCTGTATCGGCCACCGGAAGAGCGCAGCGCGGATGCAGCACGCGATCCGATCACGACGTTCCCGCGCTGGCTGGTGGACGAGGGCTACGCCTCCAAAACCGACATCGAGCGGATCACCAAGGACGTCGACGAAAAAGTTCAGGCCGCGACGGACGACGCCCTCGCGCAGGAGCAGCCAGGCCCGGAGACGGTCTACCAGCACGTCTACTCTCCCGACGTGGACCCGGCGAGCGAGCAGTTCGACACGGAGGACGATCCGCAGTTCTCGGGGAACGAGACCACGATGGTGGATCTGCTCAACGCCTGCATGAAGGACGAGATGCGGCGCAACCCGAAGATGCTGATCTTCGGCGAGGACGTCGCCGACGTTTCGCGCGAGCAGCACCTGGGCAAGGTCAAAGGCAAGGGCGGCGTCTTCAAGGTCACGTGGGGGTTGCAGAAGGAATTTGGCAGCGACCGCGTGTACAACTCGCCACTCGCCGAGGCGAACATCATAGGTCGCGCGATCGGCCTGGCGATTCGCGGGTTCAAGCCCGTGGTCGAGATTCAGTTTTTCGACTACATCTGGCCGGCGTACATGCAGCTCCGCGACGAATTGTCGACGATGCGCTGGAGATCCAACGGGGCGTTTACGGCCCCTGTGGTGGTACGGACGACGTACGGCGGCTACATCCGCGGCGCGATCTATCACTCGCAGACCGGCGCGTCGCTGTTCACGCATTGCCCCGGGCTGCGCGTGGTGTGTCCCGCCACCGCGCTCGACGCCAATGGCCTGCTGCGGACGGCCATCCGGTGCGACGATCCCGTGATCTTCCTCGAGCACAAGCACCTGTACCGCCAGACGTACAACAAAGCGGCGTATCCCGGGCCGAATTTCATGATCCCGTTCGGCAAGGCACGCGTCGTGCGCGAGGGAACGGACGTGACCATCGTGACGTACGGCGCCACGGTGCAGCGCGCTTTTGTGGCAGCCAATCAGCTCGCGGAGAGCGGTGGTCCCTCGGCCGAGGTGATCGATCTGCGGACGCTATCCCCGTGGGATCAGCAGGCCGTATACGAGTCCGTGAAGAAGACGTCGCGCGTGATCGTGCTGTACGAGGACTCGATGTCGTGGGGATACGGCGCCGAGATCGCCGCACGGATCGCCGACGACTGCTTCGCGTGGCTCGACGCGCCCGTCAAGCGCGTGGCTTCGAGCGACACGTACGTCGGGTACGCGCCGCGGCTCGAGGACGCGATCCTGCCCCAGGTGGACGACGTGAAGCGCGCGATCGAAGAGATCATGAAGTTCTGAGAATCTGCGAGGTCTTTGGTCCTGTGGACCGGATTTGAGGTGGCGAAAAAGAAAAGGCCGGGCGATTGCCCGGCCTTTCGTTTTTGGGTAAGCAACTACGGCACGCGTGGACCGTTGCGAGGAGGCGTCGTATTGACGTTGCCGCTGATCCCGTTCTGTGGCGGATTCGACTGCTGGGGATCAATAGGCGCTCCGGAAAGCGAGCGGCCCCACCAGTTGTTCACGGCGTTGATGAAGTTCGAGCCGGCCGGATTGAGTATGCCTGCGCCGAGGTTCTCGTCGGCGGATGTGACCGTGTTGCTCACACTGCCGATGTTGCAGTCGTTGATAGTGATCCCGGAGAAATTGGAGGTAGCGGCGAAGCCATGCGTGGCACCGCGTAGCACGTCGCAGTTGGTCACCGTGATGTTGTTCGTCTGGATCGATACCCCGACGCCAGTTGTGCTGTCCACGGCGAAACCACCAAAGGTACCACCTGTCGCTCCACCGGCGATTTCGACGCCGTTGGCAAGGCTGCGGACCACGCGAGTACCCGACATGGTAATCGCCGTTCCTCGGAGGCTGAGGCCCGAGTTGCCGCTTCGGCGAATGAGCGTGTTCTGGATGTCGATGCTGTCTCCGAACGCGACCGCCGCCTGATTTGACACGTAGTTCGTCGAGGCGGTGCCGGTGGTGTCGATCCAGCTGCGACGAAGGAAGCTGCCGCTCGCCGCCAGGGACACCGCGTTGTTGAATGCCTTGTGGACGATGACGCTGTCCATCAAGAGCCGGTGACGCGTTGCGCCGTTGATCGCCGCGGAGAAACAGCAGATCGTCGTGGTGTTCACTCCGGTGCCGGACGCGGAATCAACTCGCACATACGTGAGCGTACTGACCGCGTAAGGCCACGTGCCCGGGCCACCAGCGCCCGGTCCCGGCGCATCGAAACGCAGCCCGGACCACCCACTCCCTGGGACGGGACGGAATCGAACGAATGAGGCCGGCGTCCCGACCGCGTTGAGCGTACCGCCGCGGCTGAATTGAAGCACGCCGTCCATGAACGTGATGTCGGCGCCGGCGACAGCCTGGAGAGTCGCCAGCGTATCGACGTTCGGCGACTGCGTGACCTGCCACCGCAAGGCGGGAATGACGTCCACGGTTCGATTGACCAGCGTGCCGCCGACAATCACGGCGACGTTGTCCGCGTTGCCGAGGAAGTTCGCCGTCTGGAGGGCGGCGGTATTGGCGATGGTCCCGAAATTCTCGATCCGACCGTAGAAGGGATACGCGTTGGCGCTGTCCGCCCTCACGTTCGCGCTGGCCGGATCCATGGCACCGCCGTCCATCTGGAGGGCGACGTTCTGGCTCGCCACTACACGCACGTTCGTGAAGAGCGTGCGTGTGCGCGGCGCGTAGATGCTGGTGTAGCCAGCGCGGCGAACGAGGCTGCTCTCGACCGTCGTCGTATCACCCGCGACGAGGGCTGGTTGGCTAGCGGTGTAGTTGGAGCCCGCAGCGCCAGTCGTGTCGATGAGACTGCGCTTCAGATAGCTGCCGCTGGCCGCCATAGCGACGGCCGTATTGAACGCCTTGTGGACGATGATGCTGTCCATCAACAGGCGGTGACGCGTGGCGCCGTTGATCCCGGCGGAATAGCAGCACATCGTCGTCGCATTGACGCCGGTGCCGGCCACGGAATCCAGCCGGACATAGGTCAGGATGCTCGTTGCATACGGCCATGTGCCGGCGCCACCGCCGCCGGCTCCCGGCTCATCGAACCGGAGTCCAGACCACTGATTCCCCGGAACGGGTCGGAACCGGATGAATGACGCGGGCGTGCCGACCGCGTTCAACGTTCCGCCGCGCGAGAAATGCAGCATGCCATCCGTGAAGGTGATATCCGCACCTGGCAGAGCCTGCAGCGTGGCCAGCGTGTCGATGTTCGGTGACTGCGTGACCTGCCACCGCAGAGCGGGAATGACGGCGACGGTCTTGTTCGTCAGGACGCCGCCAACGATGACGGCGAGGTTGTCGACGTTGCCCAGCAGGTTCGCTGTCTGCAGCGCCGCGGTGTTGGCGATGGTCCCGAAGTTCTCGATGCGCCCGTAGAAGGCATACGCGTTCGCGCTGTCCGCCTTGACGTTGGTGCTCGCCGGATCCAGAGCCAGGTTATCGAACTGCAGAGCGACGTTCAGGCTCGCCACCACGCGAACGTTCGTGAGGAGGGCGCGATTGCGCGGCGCGTACAATCCGGTGCTGCCGCTCCGGCGAACGAGCGTGTTTTCGACAATTGTCGTGTCACCGGCGATGACAGCCGGCTGGCTCGCCGTGTAATTGGAGCTGACGTTTCCGGTCGTGTCGACCAAACTGCGTTTCAGGGAGCTGCCGCTCGCTGCCATCGCCACAGCGGCGTTCCATGCCTTGTGCACGACGACGCTGTCCATCAGCAGACGGTGGCGAGTGGCGCCGTTGATCGCCGCCGAGAAGCAGCACATGGTCGTGCTGTTCACGCCCGTGCCCGACGCGGAATCGACGCGGACATAGGTCAGTGTGCTGACGGCATACGGCCATGTGCCGGCGCCGCCGCCGCCCGGTCCCGGATCGTCGAAGCGGAGTCCCGACCACTGGCTACCCGGCACGGGACGGAATCGAATGAATGCGGCGGGCGTTCCTACCGCGTTCAGAGTGCCGCCGCGGGAGAACTGCAGCGTGCCGTCGGTGAAGGTGACGTCCGCGCCGGGCAGGGCCTGCAGCGTGGCCAGCGTGTCGACATTCGGCGACCCGGTCACCTGCCAGCGGAGTCCCTGAATGACCGCAACGGCCTTGTTCGTCAACGTTCCACCGACGATCACGGCGACGTTGTCCACGTTGCCCAGGAAATTGGACGTCTGGAGCGCCGCCGTGCTGGCGATGATGCCGAAATTCTCGATACGACCGTAGAACGGATAGGCGTTCGCGCTATCGGCTTTGACGCTCGACGTGGCCGGATCCAGTGTCAGACCATCGGCCTGCAACGCGACGTTCTGGCTCGCGACGACGCGGACGTTCGTGAAGAGCGCTCGATTTCGAGGCGCGTAGATGCCCGTGGACCCGCTTCGGCGGACGAGCGTATTCTCGACCGATGTGGTGTCGCCGGCCACGAGCGCGGGTTGGCTCGCCGTGTAGTTGGTGCTGACGTTCCCCGTGGTGTCGATGACGCCGCGTTTGAGGTAGCTGCCGCTGGCTGCCATGGCGACGGCGGCATTGAACGACTTTCGGACGACGACGCTGTCCATCAGCAGACGATGGCGTGTCGCGCCGTTGATTGCCGCCGAATAACAGCACATCGTCGTCGTGTTCACGCCCTGACCCTGGGCGGAATCCACACGGACGTACGTCAGAGTGCTGGTTGCGTACGGCCACGTGCCCGCGCCGCCGCCACCCTGCCCCGGCGCATCGAAGCGCAGTCCGAAGAACGTGCTCGTTCCGAACGGTACGAAGCTGATGAACTTGTTGGCTTCTCCGATCGCGGTGAGCGTACCACCGCGCTGAAAGAAGAGTCCCGCGCCGTCGAAGGCCAGACGCGCACCCGGTCGGACCACCAGCTGGCCCAGCGTGTCCACGGTTGGCTGGGCCGAAATCAGCCACGGCAAGTCGGGACGCACGACCAGAGTCTTTCCTGTCAGCGTACCGCCGGTGACGAAGACGGTGTCGCCCCGGCCATTTCCCTTCAGCGTGTTCTGCGAGACGGAGTCGGGGAACAGGACGCCAAGGTGGCCAATCAGTCCGCGATAGGATCCGCCTGTACCACCCGAAATCACCACGTTGGCGGACGTCGGCAGGAGGCTGCCGAATTGGAGGTCCAGGCCAAATCCAGCGACGTTCGAGATCGTTACATCGTTCAGGGCCACGGTCGTGGCACTGCAACAGGCTTGCATGACTCCCGCGGTGCCGCCGATGACGTTGACGTTTCGGAGCGTCCCCGCTTCGGAAATGGACACCCCTGATCCGAACTGGCCGTTGCGGATGGTGGTCGCTTCGACGGTTCCCCGACCAACGATGACCGCGGGGACGCCACCGCCGGTCTGGTTGACCGTATCGACGATACTGCGACTCAGGCGGCTGCCCGGGCCGAGAATCTGGACGAGGCCGTTGTTGGCCATCCGCAGCCGGACGCTGTCCACCACGAGCATGTGCTGCGCCTGACCATAGAGGGCCGGCGCCGAGCCCCCGCCGCGCTCGATGAGCGCGTTTGTGATGAAACTGGTGTCAGTGGAAACGCCACTGTATCCGACTGCACTGCCGAACTGGATGTTGCCCCACGGCGATGCTGTCGCAGCCGTGAACGTGATCGGCTCGGCAATGGTGCCGCGCGCCGTCATGTGAGATCCGGCGCTGAAGCTCATCGTGGCGAAGCTCTGCAGGCAGACCAGCGCGCCGGGCTCGATCGTGAGATCGGCGCCGTTGCTGAACGAGACAGTGCCCGAGACGAAGTGCGGGTTTGTCGCTTTCGTCCAGGTCTGGCTGCTCGTGTAGGTGACGCTCTGGTGCAGCGATCCCGTGCCCGCGACGCAGGAGTTTACCGACGGCAGTGCGACCACCACGGGGACGCTGTCCTTCGCGTTGGGATTGCTCTGAGAGACGGCGCGAAGGAGCGTGGTGCCAAGGCCTCGCGCCATCACCGTCGCGCTCGTCGCGGCAACTCCCGCGGCCGGCGACGTGATGGTCGCGATGTTCGTGTCGACGACGGTCCAGAACACAGCGGGATTGCCGCTGACGACGCCGACCGAGTCGCGGTTCTTCGTCGAAAAGAACTTGCTGTCGCCAATCTGCCTGATCGTGTCGCCGCGCTGGGGCGTGATGATGATCCCCGCGTAGGACAGGAAGACCTTGAGCTGCGTGAAGATCGAGACGCCGTCCGACGTCGCTGTGATCGTGCTGGATCCCTGATTGGCCGTGGCCTTCACGAACGCGAGCGTGTCATTCTTCACGCTGTCGATCGTCACGATCGACGGATTGGAGGTGGACCATGCGATGGGACGCCTGATCGAGAATCCGCCGCCGTCCTTGAGCGTCGCCCGCATCGCCATTCCGCGATTGATCAGCAGCGAGCTGTCCATGGGCGAGATCGCGATCGTCGTGGCGCCGGCGCCGAACGGCTGACCCACACAGTACTGGCTGGTGTTCAGGCCGATCACGAAGCTCAGGACGATCTGCGCGTCGAGCGCCGCCGACGTGGTGTTACAGTCGGCGTCTCCGTTCGCGATGATGTAGCCGTTCGGAAGCGGCAGGCCCACTACTGCCGTGAGAATCGCCTGCGCATCCAGCGCGCTCACCACCCCGTCACCGCTCACGTCGCCGTGCTTCGGCGGTGTCTGCTGGGCGTCCATGACACCGGACAGGGTCGCCCCGATCGTCGCGGCGATGCCAAGTGTCAGTCGTATGTTGGGAAGCAGCCGTCTATGGTGGATCAAGACGCGACAAGCGAAGGGAAGGCGATGCGCGCGAGGCGCGACTCTGGGATGGGTGCACCCATATAGTGCCAGCCGTCGAACCGGGCAAGGTGGGACCGGGTTGGCGCGGCGACTGGACCGGGCGCGCTACCAATCTGTGGCGGACGGCCGAGTTCCGATATGATGCTCGTCACGCCGGGGTGACGCGTCGCACGGAAAAAACAACCGTGTTGACTACTATTGACTACCATTGCCGCGCCATGCAATGTGGCCGCCCTACCCGCAGTTTTACCTTGGCTTGTACCTTCCCCGGGGAGTTGATTGCGTCGCCCGATCGTCGCCCTCACTGCGGTGCTTGCCCTCGGCGCGGCCGTTTCCTGTAGTGACTCGCTGCTTGGCGGTGGGCACAGGCTGGCGCGCGTCGTCCTGACGCCACAGTTCACGCCGCGCGACGCCGAGATTTACAGCAATCTCAGGACGTTCGACCTGGGCGCCACGTCGCTGCAGATCGTGCTGCTCAGACCACCGGGCACCGCGGACACCGTCGCGGCGAAGAGCATCATCGTGGACGACGCGCAGGATTCCATCGTCGTCAGCCTGGAG
Organism: Gemmatimonadaceae bacterium; assembly: GCA_035758925.1. GTDB lineage: Bacteria > Gemmatimonadota > Gemmatimonadetes > Gemmatimonadales > Gemmatimonadaceae > DASPMP01. The sequence goes on along the minus strand of DASTVV010000128.1, from coordinate 32,423 downwards.
GCGCCGATCAAGGGCGCCGAGGAGCGACTGATCGCGAACCTCGAGATGCGCAGCGGCTCGGTGCTGATCTTCAGCGGATCCGTGGCGCTGACGGCGTCCATCGGCGCGACACACATCGCGGATGCCGCTCCGGTCCTCGTGCCGGTCTGGGTGGGACCCGGCAATAATGCCACGCGCATCGTGATCTCGCCGCGTGATCTTGCGCTGCCGCTCACGGGCAAGGTGGCCTTCACCGCCACGGCGTTCGACGTTACGGGCAAACCCGTGACCGACCCGGATTTCCTGGCGCATTGGCGCTGGCGCGTGAACGATCCCGCGCTGGGTTCGATTCCGCCGACAGGCGGTGAGTTCGTGGCCGCTGGAAAGTCGGGACTCGCGATGGTGATCGTCACGACGCCGAACCTCCTGCGCGACACGGTTCGGATCTCTGTGGGGTCCGCGGGACCGCTCGCCAAGGTCAAGTTCGCGAGGCAGGTGGAAGTCCTGAACGCCGGCGCAACGACGACGGTTCCCGTCAGCACCACGGATCAGGGTGGATCGCCAGTGGCGAACGTGACGTTGACGTACACGAGTCACACACCGAACGTCGCCACCGTCGACCCATCGACCGGCGTCATCACCGGCGGGTCGAAAGGCCAGGCGATAATCCTGGTCCGCGGACAAGCGTCTGGCAGCCAGACGTTCTTCCAGGACTCGCTCCTCGCCGTCGTCGCGGACCCGGCTGGCCCAGCGCTGATCAGCAGCATCGACCGCTTCGAATTTCGCACCGATACGACCATCACCGTCTCGGTGTTCGCGGACATGCGCGGTTCCAACAAGAAGCTCGGGTCCACCGCGCTGGACGTGCAGTGGAATCCGTCGCAGCTGCTCTACCAGAGTTTCGCGAATGGCGCCAGCGGAGTGGCTCCGACGGTGAATGCCTCCTCGACGTCGACGGGTAAGCTGACGTTGGCGATGGCCGACGTAGCCGGGTTCTCTGGTCGCGTGGAGCTCGTCCGGATCACTTTCAAGACGTCGCCGACTCTCACGTCAGGCTCGCTGACGTTCGTTGCGAAGGAAATCACGGCGGCGGATGCCACCTACACCGACCTGCTGCCCTCCCTGGTGCAGGTCGCGCACTCGCTCATGATCGTCAACCCTCAATAGCAAAGCTCCGTATGCGCCTCAACCCAAGACTCTCCGCCGCCGCCATCGCCGCCGTCACACTGATGGCTGTCGCGTGCGACGAGGACGATCACACTGCGGCACTGCCGGCGGCGCCAATTGGAGTCGCAGCGAACGAAGTCTCGGCGTACGTCGCGGTGTCGAGCGCCAACCCGGCACCGGGAAGCGACGTCACCGTCTGGGTGAGAGCCCGGAGGGGGTCCGCCATGGGCCCCGTGGGCAGCTACACGCTGCGCCTGACGTACGACTCCACCCGCATGCGCTTCAAGGAGTCGGGCCGCTCGCAGCATGGGATGGTCATGGCGAATAGCGCGACCGCTGGATTGCTGGTGGTCGCGGGCGCCTCGGCGGAGGGATTCGCGGACGACGAGCTGCTCGCGGCGACGTTCACTTCCACCTCCACGGGAGCGCTCACGGGACTGACGCTGGACGTCACTGAATTGAACAGTGCGACGTTCCAGGATCAGAAGGCGGGGCTGCGCGTGGCGCGCGGCCTGTACAGTGGGGAGCAGGCCAAGAAATAGCGCATGATCCAGGCGACGCTGTCGACGATCGCGCTCATTGGCGCCGTGTTCGCCGCCGCGGATACGACGCCGGCGGAGCCGTGCGCCTCGACCGCGCGCAAGCCTGGCGCTTCCCCACAGGCCTTTCTGGTCTCGCAGACTCGGTCGCGCGATACACTCGTCAGCGTGGCGGTCTGCGTCATGCTGCCGAAGGCGAGCGCGGCGAAGGTCGGCAGCTACCACGGCGAGCTGTACTTCGACTCCACGACCACCACGGTAGCGCGCGTCGAGAAGCAGTCGAGCAGCGGGATCCGCGTCGAGAATGCGACGCTCGCCGGCCGCGTGAACTTCGCGGGCGCCGCGCCCAGCGGATTCCCCGCCGGACCACTGGTGAGCGTCGTGCTGCGCACGCGTCCCGGTGCGGCCCCACGCGTGCGTCTCAAGATGATCGAGTTGAACGCCACGGACGGCACGAGCCTGATGAAAGCGCTCGTCACTTCATCGGAGCCGTAAGGTGTCGCGCGCCGGAGTGAGCCTCGGGGTTGGTGCCGCGCTGGTGGCTGCATTCGTTGGGCTGCCTGCGCCGGGGAAACTGGACGGCGCGCGGCGCTCGCAGGCCGCCGTATCCGCGGGGCTGTCGCCCGACTCCATCAGCGGAGTGAGCGGCCAACTGGGCACGGTCGACCTCCAGGTGGACCTCGGTTCGACCGGCAAGTCACTCTCGTCGTATGCCGCGACGATCACGTGGGATTCCACGGTCGTGCGCCTCGACTCCGTCCGCCCGGGCGCGTTCGGACCTCCACTCCTGAACTTCGTCAGCGGCGGAGAGGTGAGGTTGACGCGGGTGAATACGGCCGGACAATCCGGCGCCTTCGCCCTCGCGCGATTCTTCTTCAGATTCGTCAACGACACCACGACCAAGCGCACGGTCCTGCAGACCTCCTTCACCGACCTCGCTGCCACCGACTTCACCGATCTACGTGCCGACCTGGCGACGATCTCCGGCGTCGCACGCATTCTGCCGCCGAGCGTTTTCGTCCGATTCACACCGGACTCAGTAGCCGAGCGTGCGGGGCACGGGCTGCAGGTGGATCTGACGGCGGATCTTGCTCAAGCCGCCGGCGTCGCACTTGGCTCATATGTCGCCACCGTCACGTGGGACCCGGCGATTCTCGCGCTGGATTCTGTCGGCGCGGGCACCCATTCGACTCCCGAGGTCAACCTGGTGAGCTCGAGCGAGCTGCGACTTGCCGGCGCCAGCGCCCAGGGTGGAGCCGGCGCGTCGCCCTCGCTGGCCAGAATGTTCTTCAGGTTCGTCAGCACCACGTTCCGCGCCCAGACGCCGCTGGGATTGGGCGTCAGCGAAATGCGCGCGGCGGGGACGTTCGCCAACCTGCTGCCCGGCGTCACCGCAAAGGAAGGCAAGGCGCTGATCGGCGTGCTCCGGGGTGACATCGACGTCGCCGGCGGTGTCGCGGCGCTCGATGCGCAACTGATCCTTCAGGGAGTCGTTGGATTGGCGCTTCCGGGCGGCTCGGTGGCCGTGCCAAACGGTGATGCAGATTGCAATGGTGCGCTTCAGGCGAAAGACGCACAGATTGTACTGAACCTGGTGGTCAGCAACGACGTATCGCAGTTCTGCGCGGGGCGTATCCAGTAGCCGCCGCAGGCAGTCCCGCCGTAGGCATTCCGCAGCCCTCGTCCCTACTGCAGTGAAAAAACCGCGTTCACGTCTTACGTACGTCCTTGCCTGCGCCCTCGTGGCGCTTTTTGGCGTTACATGTACTGATAGCACGCTGGGCCCGCGGTCCCCGGGGGGACGCGGTTTGCTCAGCCGCATCGGATTCTCGCCCGCCTTCAGCCAGGCGGCCACGGAGATCTTCCGGAACCTCGAAGCGTTCGGCTACGAGGTGAACAACGTCCACGTCGTCCTCACGCATGCCAACGGGCATGCCGCGAAGGACACCGTCGTCATTGTCGCGCCTGGTCAGGACTCCGTCGCGATTCAGATGGCCGTGAACCTGGACGGACTGCAGGAAGAGCTTTCGGCTGCCATCGAGCTGCGCGACGACAACACGACGCTGTTCTCGGGCACGCAGAAGATCAGCGCCAAGGTTGGAAGCACCCCGCCCGCGCCACCACCAATCCCGGTGGAATTCACTGGTCCCGGAGCCACGGCAAAGACGCTGACGTTGGCGCCCCAGGATACGACCGTAATAGTTGGCGACAGCCTCACGTTCCGTCCCACGGCCAAGGACAACAACGGGCAGAACGTCGCGAACCTGGCGCTCGCCTGGTCCGTGAAGGACGGCCAGCTTGGGACGGTAAATGGCAACGGAGTGTTCCGCGCCTTCAGCGGCGCCGGACGCGGATCGACCTATGTGATCGCGCGCCTGTTGAGCGGCCCGAAAGACTCGGCGCATGTGGTGCTCTCGCTGCCGGCCAGCAAGGTGGTTCTCGTGTCTGGCGGTAATCAGACGGGCGTCGTCGGACAGCCATTGTCGCAGCCCATCGTGTTCCAGGTGCAGGCGTCGGACGACGTGCCGGTCCCCTCGGTCGCCGTTGTCTTCGACGTCCAGGCGGGCGGGGGCTCGGTGTCTCCAATCCTGGCGACGTCAGATGCCAACGGCCTGGTGAGTACGACGTTCACGCTTGGCACGACTGCAGGCGCGAACCAGATGCGCGTTCGGAACCAGGTGGTCCCCTTCGCGCTGCTGGTTCCAGCGACCGGCATCCCGGAGAAGGCGGCGAAGCTCGCGGTCACCCAACAGCCGTCATCGACGGTCGCGTCGGGAGCGGTTCTCGGAACACAGCCCAAGGTGCAGTTGCAGGACACTTACGGAAATGAGGTGTCGACAGCCGGTGTCGCTGTAGTTGCCAGCCTATCCGACGGAAGGACGCTTGGCGGAACGCTGACCGCCCTGACCGACGCGTCGGGCCTGGCCACGTTTACCGATCTCAGTATCTCCGGCACACCAGGGTCCACGGCGATCACGTTCAGTCAGCAGGGGCTGACGAGCGCCGTCTCGAACGCAGTCACGGTGACCGTGGGAGCGCCGGCTGCGATGACGCTCGAGGGCAGCAGCCAGTTGACGGTCGTCGCCGGGCAGTCGATTCCTGCCAGCTCAGCGATTCTGGTGGCCGACGGCAGCGGGAACGGCGTTCCCAACGTCGACGTGGCCGTCCAGGTCTTGGAGGGCGGCGAAATCCTTCGCTTCGACCAGACGCTGAAGACTGACGCGACGGGACGCGTGCCGCTGAGCTCCATTCCGCTTGGAACGAAGGCTGGCTTGTTCGTGATCAACGCGTCAAATGCCGCGCTGCAGGGCGCGGGAAGTCCTGTGGCAGCGGCGGTCACGATCACGCATGCGAGCGCGAGCAAGCTGGCCTTCCTGCAGCAGCCGTCGAACACGGCGAGCGGCGCGATCATCTCGCCCGCGGTGATGGTTCAGGTGCAGGACGACTTCAACAACCTGGTCACCACCGGGCCGGGCTCGACGACCACAGTCGATCTGTCACTGAGCGGCGGCACGCCTGGCGCGGTGCTGGGACCGAATCCCGCCGCACTGTCGCAAGCCGCGGTCTCCGGCATCGCGACGTTCAATGTCTCGGTGGACAAGGTGGGAACGGGCTACGTGCTGAGCGCGTCGAAGACGGGACTGACGACTGCCTCCAGCACGACGTTCGAGATCAACACGGGTGGACTGGCGACCATCAGCGCCGCGGTCGGCGACAACACGGGCGCGGCCAAGGGGCAGGAGATTCTGCTCAAGGCGCTCGTGAAGGATGCGAGCGGCAACCCCGTTCCGGTCGCGGCGGTGACGTTCACGGTCGCGTCGGGCGGCGGTGATCTCAACAGCTCGGGCACGGTCTTCAACACGACGACGGACGCGAGCGGTCTTGCCCAGGTCGACTGGCGCGTCGGGCTGACCGGCGTTCAGCTCGTGACGGCCACCGCGGCCGGTGGCGCACTCTCCGTCGATTTCCACGCGTTCATCTTCGAGAAGATTACGATCACGCAGGAACCCACGGCGACTCCGCAGAGCGCCGTGCTGTTCCCGACGCAGCCGAAGCTGCAGCTGCGCGATTTGCAGGGGAACGTCGTCGCGCTCGCCGGGCAGGTCGTCAACGTCACTGTGGTGAAGGATCCGCCGCTGCAGGATGTCGCCACGAGCCTGTCGGGGACATTCAACGTCGCGAGCGACGCGGCGGGTGTGGTGTCCTGGACCGATCTTGGCATCACGGGCAACCCGGTTCCGCAGACGCTTCGCCTGGTGTTCACGCCGGCCGACCAGAACGTTCCGCCGGTGCAGTCGCAGCTGCTGGCGTTGCAGGCAGGCACGAACCTGCAGTTCGGGCCCGATTTCAATGGCGCGGATCGTCGTTTCGATCCCGCGACGACCGGAACCGTGGGAGTCCGAGTGACTGACGGCCAGAACAATCCGGTCCCGAATGTTCCCGTGCTCTTCGGCGTCGTGTCCGGAAGCTGCGGGTTCCCAGGCGCCAACACCGCATCAACGGATGCCAGCGGCATCGCGACTGTTTCCATCGGGGTACCGGCAGCGATCGTCACGTGCGTCATTCACGCGCAGAACAACACCGGGAACCCGCCACCAGAGCAGCAAACACAGGTCCGCATCTATGGCGCTCCCGCGGACTTCATCGTCTGGCGCGGCGCGGATCAGACGGACCCGAACAACTGGAACAACAAGAACAACTGGGTTGGCGGGTTGCAGCCGTCGCAGGGCTCGAGCGTGCTGGTGCCGGCCCTTGCGCCGAACATGCCGAAGCTGACCACCATCACGGACATCGACTCGCTCTATCTCGAGGCGGGCGCGTCGCTCGACCTCAATGCGCAGCCGCTGAACCTGCGGGGCAGCTTGTCGGCGCTCGGACCGCTCAACAACGGCAGCGTGGTGACGCTGACGGCCGGCGCGAACAGTACCGGCGCGGAGTTCATCCGCGGCAATGTCAATGCGGCCGTGATGATCCTGGAGGACGGAGCGAGCTGTGGCTCAGGTCCTGGATTCGTCGCCGTGGCGGATGTCACCGTCAACAGCCTGGAGGTGCATTGCACGCTCGTCGTGCTGCCGAACGTGAACTTGACCGTCAGCAACAGCCTTTTGCTGACGGGAACGGGCGCGGTGCTGGGTCTCGCCGGCACCGGATCCAAGACGCTGGTGAAGGGCGATGCGCAGGTGAAAGACGGGCAGCTCGCCATCCTGGACCTAGCCGAGCTTACGGTGGACGGGAGTCTGTCAGTCACACAGGCGGGATCGATAAGCCAGGGCGGCGGGACCATTCTGGTCAAGCAGGATGCCACCTTCGCGGGCGGGCAGTCAGTGCTTAGCGGCGGAGTTCTCGAAGTTCAGGGCAACTTTGCGCATGCGGGCAACGGCGATAACCTCACGTTCTTCGCCACCAACGGTCACGTCACGCGGCTCTCCGGCTCCGCAGGCGCAGCACCGCTGAAGATTCAGTGGGATTTGCCTCAGGGATCCGAAGCGTCGCAGTTCAGCATTCTCGAGATCACCACGAAGAGCCCCGGCCGTGAGTTCCTTTCGACGGCTGGCAATGTCACCGCGCGGATCGAAAACTTGCTGGTCCGTCCGGACGCCTGGCTTAGGGTGGACGCCAATCTTCTGCTCAAGACCGGCGGCATTCCCGGCGAGGGAGTAACCGTCGACAGGAGCACAGGTGCCGCGGTGCTGTTCAACAACGGCAGCATCACCGTCGAACCGCCGACCGTTGGCACGCCACCTAGCAGCTGCCCGGTGCCGCAAGGCGCCATCGACTTCGCACTGTCGTGCGTGACTGGCGATCAGTTCAGCGGCCAGTGGATCGGTACGGGCTCCCCAATCGGGGCTATGTCGGCCAACCTGACGCAGAGCAGAACGAGCGTGTCCGGCCAGGTTACACTCGGGAACTGCACGTACACGATCGCGAGCGGAATCGTCACGGGAGGAAGCCTCAGCATTTCGACCTCGCCGTCAACGTCAGCTGGGTGCGTGGGGTTCACGCTCTCGTTCGGCGGGTCAGTGGACATCAACGTCTGGTCTGGAAGCGGTGTCCAGCTCGATGCTGCCGGGAGTCCGACGAACTTCACGTTCAACATGACTAAGCAGTAATCGGACCCCACGAACAAAACGGCCGGGAGGAATCCCGGCCGTTCTCTTTTCTTCCCGCTGACTGTCAGGGCGTTGCCTTCACCGGCGGATGCTTGGCGAAGTCGCCCGCGCGCACCGATACGACCTTGCTCGGGTCGAGGTATTTCTTCGCGGCCGCGTTGACGTCAGCCGGCGTCAGCGCCTGGATGCGCTTCTCGAGATCGTCGTCGTAGGCCATGGTGCGGCCGGCGAAGCGCCGGTTCACCAGCGTGCCAACCAGCTCGTTGTCGTTCGCGCGCCCCTGGCTGCGGAGCTGGAGATACCCGGACTTGGCGGCGTCCACTTCCTGCTGCGTGAAGCCTTCCGTGCGGACCCGGTCCATCTCCTCGCGCATGGCATTGAGCACGCGGTCGACATTCTGCGGCGCGTAGATCGCGAACGTGGCGAACAGCGAGAACCTGTCGAGCGACTGCGCCTGCAGCACGGACTGCGCCGCGTAGCTGATGCCTTCCTTCTGCCGCAGCCGTGTGACGAGCCTGGAGCTGAGCGCGCCGCCGCCGATGAGGTAGTTCGCGAGCGTCATGGCGGCGAAGTCGGCGTCGTCATCGCGCAGCGTGAGGTTCTGGCCGGCGAAGAATGCCGCATTGGCCTTGTCCGGCGTTTCGATGACGCGCGAGGACGAATCGAGCTGCGGCACTGTCCGCACGATGCGCGCGAACGGCTGTGGGCTCTTCCAGTCGCCAAGGAGTCGAGTGATTGCGGCGGTGATGGCGCCCAAGTCGAAGTCGCCGATGACCGCGACGTCACCGAACGATGCCCCGTAGAACTCCGTGTGGAACGCCTTCACCTCGTCCAGCGTCGCGGCGTTCAGGTCGGCGATGGTCTCGTCCGCTGTCGGGACATAGAGCGGACTTCCCTTCGGCTTTGGCGAAAGCGCTCGGAACAGCGTGGTCTGCGCCAGGAAGATCGGCTCGGACTTCGCCTGCTCGATCTGCGCCAGGTTCTCCTGTTTGAGCTTGTCGAACTCGGACGCGTCGAAGCGCGGCGTGCGCAGCTCCTGGACGACCAGCTCGAGCGCCGGCAGCACGTTGTCACGCACGGTCTCGATGTTCGCGACGACGTTGTTGCCGCCGCCCAGGATGTTGACCTGCGCCTTGAGCTTGTCGAGCGAGTCCTTCACCTGCTGGCGCGTGAGCGTCGTGGTGCCGCGAGACAACATCGCGGTGGTCAGCTGCGAGATGGTGACCTTGCCCGTCAGCGTCGCCTCGGTCCCGTGCCGGAGGGCGATCTGCGTGATCACCCGATTGCCGCGCGTGGACTTGGGCAGCAGCGTGAGCTGCAGGCCGTTCGCGAGCGCCTTGTGCGTGGTGCGCGCGTCGATGTTGCGCGGCGACGCGTCGAACGCCTCACCCGCCTGCACCGCCACGGTTCCTCTGTAATTCGCCACCATGCCAGCGATGTTCGGCGTCGCGGGCACTTCGGCGCGGTCCGGCCCCGTCGTCGGAATGAAGACGGCGACGGTCCGGTTGGACGGTTTGAGGTACGCACCCGCCACGCGCTGCACGTCTGCCGGCGTCACCGCCTTTACGCGATCACGCGTGAGAAAGAACAACCGCCAGTCGCCAGCGGCGGCCCACTCCGTCAGACCGATCGCGATCTGCTCGGAATTGTTGAGTGCCAGATCGATGTCCTTGGTGATATCGGTCTTGGCGCGCTCCACTTCCTCGGTGGTGTACGTGCGGGACGAATCGAGCGTGCGCTCCAGGACTGCGCGGGCGGAGTCCAGCGAGTTCTCTTTCCGGACTTCCGCGAACGTCAACACCATGCCCGGTTCGCGGAACGGCAGCGTGAAGCCGTTCACCGAGGCAGCGAGCTTCGCGTCCACCAGCGCCTTGTAGAGCCGACCGGACGGGTTGTCGGTGAGAATGCCGGTGAGCACCTGTACCGCGGCGAAATCCGGGTGCGCGCCCGCGGGCACGTGATAGCCCGCCATGAGCTGCTGCGTGTCGCCGACGCGGCGGATCGTGACGAAGCGCTCGCCGTCCTGCACGGGTTCCGTGGTGTACGTCGCGTAAATGACGTTGCCCGCCTCCAACGTGCGCTTCGGTCGCGGGATCCTGCCGAACCTGGTCTCGATGATGCCGAGCGTTTTCTCCGCGTCGAACTTGCCCGCGACCACGAGAATCGCGTTGTCCGGCTGATAGTACTTGCGATAGAACGCCTGCAGGCGGTCGATCGGAACGCTCTCGATATCGGCCTTGTTGCCGATGGTGGACCGGCCGTACCCGTGGAACCGGTACGCGGCGGACATCACGCGCTCGAACGTCACGCGGAACGGATTGTTCTCGCCCAGCTCGAACTCGTTGCGCACCACCGAGAACTCGGACTCCAGGTCCTTCTTCGCGATGAAGCTGTTGACCATCCGATCGGCTTCGAGGTCGAGCGCCCACTCGAGATTCTTGTCCGTGGACGGCACGGTCTCGTAGTAGTTGGTGCGATCGTAGAACGTGGTGCCATTGAACCGCGCGCCGTGGTCGCTGAGCTCCTGCGACGCCTTGGGATGTCCGGTGGATCCTTTGAACGCCAGGTGCTCGAGCAGGTGCGCCATTCCCGCTTCGCCATAGCCCTCGTGTCGCGATCCGACGAGGTAGGTGATGTTCACCGTAACCGTCGGCTTGGACTGATCGGGGAACAGCAGCACGCGCAGGCCGTTCGGCAGCGAATACTCGGTGATGCCCTCGACGGTCGTGACTCTTGTCGCCTTGGTCGCGCCCTGCGCGGCCGGCGAGGCGCGCTCCGACTTCGCTTGCACCGTTCGACCAGGCTGCGCCGGTCTGGCTTGTCCCGTCAGCGGCACGGACACGGCCGACAGCAAGCCGATCACGAGACGTGCAGCGGATCGGCGGACGTGCCGACCCGACAACCCGATAACCTGACAACCTGATTTCACCTGATCTCCTGATTGATCGGAACGCTCTTGCATTGGCCGGCCTCGAGTCCCACGGCCGGCGGCGTGCGAAACTCGCACGTGCTGGCGAGGCCGGACTTCCGGTTGTATTCCATCTCCGCCAGGCGCAGCTCGTCCAGCTTGCGGAAGAGAGCCACGCTGTCCGTGGTACGGGCGCAGTAGACGATATATTCGCGCGGTCCGCCACACGGCCGCGAGCCCACGGGGGCAGTCCGGCACTCATTCGATGACGAACAGCCGTCCGTGCGGGCCAGCGCGCGCGCTTCGGCCTCGAGCTTGGTGATCCTGCCCTGATCCGCCGGCTGGTCCTTGTCCTGGGGTGCGCTACTGGGACACTGCGCGGCGCTACCGACGGCCAGCAGGACTATCAGCGGCGCGATTGCTCTGACGTTCATACACGACCCTCCCTCCGACGACGGTCAGCATGACATGCGCATCGCGAATGGTTTCGGGCGCGATGCGAGTGAGATCACGATCGATCAGCACAATGTCTGCCAGCAAACCGCGGGCGATCATTCCCCTGTCTTTCTCCGAGTATTCCGCGTACGCCGCATCCACCGTGTAGGCGCGCAAAGCTTCTTCCACACTGATCTTCTGCTCCGGCACCCAGCCGCCGGGATTCGCGTCGTCCAGTGTGCGCCGCGTCACGGCCGCATAGATCCCTTCGAGCGGCGTCGGCGGAGCGACGAACCAGTCGCTCCCGAACGCAAGACGTGCTTTCGCGTCCAGCAGCGACCGAAATGCGTACGTCCCCTTCACACGTTCCGCACCCAGGAGCCTGTCGGCCCAGCGGCCATCGTCGATGGCGTGGTAAGGCTGCATGCTGGCGATGACGTTCAGACGGCCGAAGCGCGGGATCTCGTGCGGCGCGAGATGCTGCGCGTGCTCGATACGGAAACGGCGGTCCCGCGGCCCATTTTCGCGCCCGATGCGCTCATAGGCATCCAGCAGCGTGCGGTTGGCCAGGTCTCCGATGGCGTGGATCATCACGTGCAGCCCGGCGGCATCCGCACCCTTGGTCCATGCGTAGATGGAATCCGGCGGCGTCACCCAGAGGCCTACGTCATTGGGAGAGTCGGTGAACGGCGCGGCCATGCGGGCGGTGTGCGAGCCGAGCGATCCGTCCATGAACCCTTTGAGACCGCCGATGTGGAGCCACACGTCGCCGCGTCCGCGCGCCGCCACGGTGTCCCGCAGCCGTGGCCACGTGGACAGCGGCACTACCGCGTAGATCCTGGTGCGCATGCGACCCGCGCGGTGTGCGCGCTCGAACGTCTCGATGTCGTCCCATGTGCCCATGTTGACGACGGACGTCACGCCCTGCTGGGCAACGTGGGACATCGCCGCGTCGAGCGCCTTGTCCTGCTCGGACGCGGGCGCATCGGGAATCGCGCCGTCCACGAGCGAGGTTGCGTTGTCCTTGAGGACGCCGGTGGGCTCGCCGCGCTCGTCGCGAATGATGGTGCCACCGTCCACGTCCTTGGTGGCAGCGGTGACGCCAGCGGCGCGGAGTGCCAGCGAGTTGGCCAGCGACATGTGCCCGTCCAGCCGTTGGATGAAGACCGGCGTGTTCGGCGTGACGGAGTCGATCCACTCGCGGCGCGGCAGCTCGCCGCCCCAGTTCTGGTGGTCCCAGTTCCCTTCCAGCATCCATGCGCCCGGCGGCAGCGTCGCGGCGTGTGCCTTGATGCGCGCAATGAACTCCTCCTTCGACTTCGCGTCACGGAGCTGAACGGACGTGAGGCCGAAGCCCCCGCTCATGAAGTGCACGTGCGAGTCGATGAAGCCGGGCACCACCATCTGCCCTTTCGCGTCGATCACCCGCGTGGCTGCCGACGCCAGCTTCTGGATCTCGGCGCTCGAGCCGACCGCCGCGATTCGGTCCCCGGCGATGGCGACCGCGTCCGCCCAGGGCCGCCTGGGATCGCCGGTCCACACGCGCGCATTGACGATCGCGAGCGAGTTCGTGGGCGTGATGGTGGAGCTCGTCGAAGTCATCGTGCACGCGAGCGGAAGGAGCGCTACCAGGGGTGCGAGAAGTCGCATACGTCAAGTTGGTTAGTTTTGTCGCGCATGGCTACCAGCGTCTGGTTCTGGGTCGGCTTCATCGCGTTCGTGCTCGCGATGCTTGCCCTCGACCTGGGAGTGTTCCACCGGAAAGCCCACGAGGTGCGGCCGCGCGAGGCGGGCATCTGGGTGGCCGTGTGGGTCTCCCTGGCGCTGCTGTTCGCCGCCGGGCTGTGGCGTTTCGAGAGCCCAGAGACGTCGCTCAAGTTCCTCACCGGCTACGTCATCGAAGAGTCGCTCAGCGTCGACAACCTCTTCGTGATGGTGGTGATCTTCGAGTACTTCGCCGTGCCGGCGGCATGTCACCATCGGGTGTTGTTCTACGGCATCCTGGGCGCGCTCATCATGCGCGGGATCTTCATCGGGATGGGTTCCCTGTTGCTCGCGCGCTTCGACTGGATCCTGTACGTGTTCGGTGCGCTGCTGCTGTTCACCGGCATCCGCATGATGTTCAAGCAGGACGAGGAGTTCGACGGGGACAACAACCGCGTCGTGCGTCTGGTGCGGAAGTTCATTCCGATGACGTCGGCCTACCATGGCAAGCGCTTCTTCGTCGTGGAAGCCGGCCGGAGGGTGGCGACGCCGCTGTTGCTCGTGCTGGTGCTCGTGGAATTCACGGATCTCGTGTTCGCCATCGACTCGATCCCGGCGATCTTCGGCATCACCACCGATCCGTTCATCGTCTTCACGTCGAACATCTTCGCGATTCTCGGCCTGCGGTCGATGTATTTCCTGCTCGCCGCCGTGGTGGACAAGTTCTACCTGCTCAAGTACGGCCTGGCGATCGTGCTGAGCTTCATCGGCGTGAAGATGCTCGTCGAGCCGTGGATCCACTTCGACATCCTGCTGTCGCTCGGCGTCGTGGTGGGCACGATCGCGATCTCGATCCTCGCGTCGCTGATCTGGCCCGAACGCGCGCGAGGGCCGGAGGTCGCGCGCGTGGAGGGGAGAACGGGGTCGATTTTCGGGACGCTTCGCACGAAGAAGAAGAAGGGCGGCTGACTAGCGCCGCTCGATCGCCTCACGAATGTCGAGGAGCACCTCGAGGTACAGCTGTTCGCGGCGGTAGGCAAAGTCGAGCGTCGCCATCTGAGAGTCATCGCCCGTGGCCTTCGCGCGCTCGAACGCCTCGCGGTACATGGTGTCCAGGTTCTGCATGATGCGATCGCGCGAGCGTGACATTCGGATTTTCTCGAGGGCTTGGAGGGTGAGGCGCGGAAAGTCGTCCGCGGGATCCGGTTCCCGCGCGGGCGCCGAGTCCATCAACAGCTTCCTGGCGGCGCCAAGGAGGTAACGACGAGGTTGGTCCATTCTGCAGTCAAACTACCCGGTCGTCGCGTCCTGCGCAGGCTTAACTCGCTGCAGCGGCTGCCGGTTAGGCCGGATCGAGCGCTCCAGTACCGTGACGTTTAGGTTGCGTTTAGATTTCGGGCCAGAAGGGGAGTAGCCACGCGGCACCGAAAAAGCCGCGCGGGCGCATCGTCAAGACTGCAGGCAACCCCTGCACGGTGCGTTCGGATCTTCGAGTTGATCAGGCGAGACCTTCGCGATGTCGGACGACTGAGTATCTCAGCGTTCCGGATTGCGAAGGCTCGCCTTTCGTATATCCGGTACAAGGAAAACGGGTTGTCGGGTTGTCCGGTTGTCGGAGTGGTCGATACAACCAAGTGAGGACCAAGTGAACAACGTGAAAGTGTTCGTGCTGATGGCGGGGATGACGGCGCTCTTCGGAGCGCTCGGCTCCTACATCGGCGGGCAGAACGGGATGTTCATGGCGCTCGCGTTCGCCGGCGCGATGAACGTGTTCATGTACTACAACTCGTCCAAGATGGTGCTGCGCATGTACGGCGCGCACGTCGTGAGTGACAAGGACGCGCCGGAGCTCTACCGGATGGTGGACCGGTTGCGCCAGCGCGCGGGGCTGCCCATGCCGACGGTCGCCATCGCGCCCCACGAGCAGCCGAATGCGTTCGCCACGGGCCGGAATCCCGAGAATTCCGTCGTGTGCGTGACGGAGGGCATCCTCAAGCTCGTGCCCGCGGACGAGCTGGAGGGCGTGATCGCCCACGAGCTGGCGCACATCAAGAATCGCGACATGCTGCTGCAGACCATCAGCGCCACGATGGCCGGCGCGATCAGCATGCTCGGACAGATGGCGCTGTTCTTCGGCGGACGGGACGACGAGAACCGCAATCCGATGGCGACGCTCGTCATGGCGCTCGTCGCGCCCCTCGCGGCGTCCCTGATCCAGTTCGCGATCAGCCGGCAGCGCGAGTTCAAGGCGGACGCGGTCGGCGCGCAGATCTCCGGGAAGCCGATGAATCTCGCCAACGCACTGCTCAAGCTCGACAACTACGCGAAGCGCATCCCGATGCAGGTGTCGCCTGCCGCGGCGCCGCTGGCGCAGGTGAATCCGCTGCAGGCGCACGGCGGAGGCATCATCTCGCTGTTCTCGACGCACCCGAGCACTGAGCAGCGCGTGGCGCGTCTTCGCGCGATGACCGTCTAGGCGAGGAGCTCCGCTTCGAGGGACCGCGGATCGAGCGGAAACGGCAGCGGCTGGTGCCTGCATTGGCCGCAACCGGTGACCATGGTCGCGGGGCCGTTTCCGCCGGTCCGCCACCCTCTCGGCTGGCGGCTCAGACCAATAACTGCCTATCCCGGAACACACGGACGCGACAGCCGGCGGACTAGAGCCGGAAGAACACCGCGTCATCCACGACTTTGCCGTCGCGCAAGTGCTGCGTCACGATCCGCTCGAGGAGCTTGGGCGTGACGCCGGAGTACCACACGCCCTCGGGGTACACGACGACGATCGGTCCGCCGGCGCATACGCCCAGGCAGGGCGTCTCGCCGCGTTTTACGCGACCAGGTCCGAACAGCAGGCCCGCGCGGTCGAGCAGGTCGGGGAGCAGCGCATAGAGCTCGCGGCCGCCGCGGTTGGGCGAGCAGAATCCGCCGGTGCAGACGAGCACGTGGCGGCTGTACGGTTCCATCGATGCTTGCACCGCGGTATACTCGCCATCCCTGGTCGCGATCTCAACTGGAGGTGAGTGGCGTGAACCCACAAATCACGCGCGTCAGCGATATCACCGTATCGGTGATGCGACCCGCCACTCCCACGACGAAGCCGCAAGTCCTTCTCATCCACGGCATGTTCGGAGGTGCCTGGCACTTTGAAGGCTACCAGCGGCTCCTGGCCGAGCGCGGATACGAGAGTCACGCGCTCAACCTCCGCGGCCATCACGGCAGCCGTCCGGTGGCGGACATCGGGAAGATCGCCATCACCGACTACATCGCCGACGCGACCGAGGTAGCCCGAGTGCTGCGGCATTCCGATGGGCGCGGCCCCTTCGTGATCGGCTACTCGATGGGCGGACTCGTCGCCCAGAAGCTGGCGGAATCCGGCGCGAGCCGCGCGACGGTGCTGCTGTCGTCGGCTCCGCCACGCTGGATCCCGGTCGTCAGCTGGCTGCTGTTGCGCAAGCAGCTCAAGTACGCGAGAGGGTTGTTGCTGTTCGAGCCGCTCATGCCGGATCGCGGCGACGCGGATGCGCTGATGTTCAATCGCACTCCAGTGGCCGACCGCGAACGGCTGTACTCGCAACTGGTGCCCGAGAGTGGGCGCGCTGGCTTCGACTTGAGCTTCGGAACGGTTGCCGTGCAGGCACATCGAGTCACGGCGCCCGTCCTGGTGGTCACTGGCACGGATGATCTCTTCGTCGTCCCGCGAGTGGCGCGGGCGCTGGCGCAGAAGTATCGGGCGACACTGCGAGTGTACCAGAGCTTCGCGCATCATATCGTGACGGAGCCGGGCTGGGAGCGGCCGGCAGGCGACGTCGTCTCGTGGATGGACGCGCTCTAGACCAGGGTCGTGCGGCGCGTCAGCATGCGTCATTCGCCATGCGTCAGCATACGTCATTCGCCATGCGTCAGCATGCGTCATTCGCCATGCGTCAGCATACGTCATTCGTCATGCGTCAGCATACGTCATTCGACATACTTCAACCTCGGTAGCTCTCTCGACAAATGCTGATGCGCGACACAGCACTCGTCCTGACGTAGCGCGAATGACGCATGCTGACTCATAACGCTTGATTGGACGAATGCCGGATTTCGCCTCGATCGATATGCGCGTGGGAACCGTGCTCACCGCGCAGCCGTTCCCCGAAGCGCGCAAGCCTTCCATCAAGCTGACTATCGATTTCGGACCCGAGATCGGTGTCAAGCGCTCAAGTGCGCAGTTAACCGTGCATTACACTCCAGAGCAGCTCGTCGGACGCCAGGTCATCGCGGCCATCAACCTCGGCACCCGACGCATCGCTACATTCGATAGCGAGGTTCTCGTGATCGGCGCAATGCCGGCCGCGACTGAAGTCGTGCTACTCCAACCGGATCAACGTGTCGCCAACGGCACGCGGATCGGCTGACGCAAAATGACTGACAAACTGAAGGAAACGACCCTCCATCCCATTCCCTCCGCCCGACCGTCAACCGGGAACCCTGTCGCCCGCTCCCACTCGGTGTGGCGTGGCGATCTCGTGTTCGAGTCGGGCGTCGGAGAGCGCACCCATACGATCGACGGCAACTCGAAGATTGCCCCATCGCCCGTTGAGACGCTGCTCAACAGCGTCGGCGCCTGCGCCGCCAGCGACGTGGTGGACATCCTCGCGAAACAGCGGACACCCGCCAAGCGGATGGAAGTGGACGTGCTGGCGACGCGACGCGCCGACTATCCGCGGCGCGTGCTGACGCTGGAGGTCACGTTCACGATCGATGGCGCCAACATCGACCCGGCTCAAGCCGAGCGTGCCATCGCGCTGTCGATCGAGAAGTACTGCACGGTGGCGGCCTCGCTCGCGGGCGACATCGAGTTCACGTCGATCCTGGTGCTCAACGGCAAACAGGGAGAGCCGGTGAACCAGCCGATGTTTACGAGACCCATCTAGAGAACCACCGAAAGAAAAGAGGGCACGGAGAAACTCGGTTCTCCGTGCCCTCTGTGTTCTCCGTGGTTCAAACGTCATTGAAGACTGGCCAGATAAGCGTGGATGGCGGTCAGCTCGTCGTCTGTGGCACGACCGAGCGTCTTCCACGGCATCTGCAGTGAATCGAGTTGTTTGCCGAATGGCGTCTTGCCTGTTCGCATCGTCGCGATGAAGCCGTCTCGCGTCCAGCCCTTCACGGTCCGCAGCGTCGGACCCTTCGGCAATATCCCTCCGCCGCCGCCGGTCAGGTTGCCGCCGTGGCACTCCTCGCACCCCATCCACCCGACCATGTACTTGCCGTACTCGGCGGTTGGGCCGGCGGCAGGCGCTTCGATCGACTCAGGCGCCATCCCCGGATTGAACGGGAGAAGGCCAGCGCCAGCCATGACGGCCGCGAGATAGGTGAGGCGCGGACCGGGCGTCTCGTGTTGCACGGGCGCCTGCGAGCGAATGAACGCAATCACGGACTTGATGTCGTCGTCGCTGAGATTGCGGACGCCCTGCGTCGACATCACGGGTAGACGGCGGCGCCTGTTGTCGGCACCCTCGCGAATCGCACGGAATATCTCCGCGTCACTCCAGTTCGCGACCGGTCCGGCAGGCGTCAGGTTGATCGCGTAGAGATCCCCCAGCGGCAGCCCGATCTCGTCGCTGAAGTTGTGGCTGCCGGAGAGCGGAATGGACCCATTCGTCGAATGACACGCGGCGCACCAACCCGCCGCGATGTGCTGGCCCCGCGCGATGCGTTCGGGCGTGCGCTCGACTGCGATGTCCGTCCGGAGAGGCCGGCCGCGCGGCGCATGAAGCCTGACGAGCCCGCGCGTCGCCGCCGTGGCGACCACGATCAGGACGAGCGAGAAAAGCGCCCCAAAGCCGACGCCCATCCATTTGACGGCGGGTCGCGCCGACTTCCGAGCCCTGAGCGTCAATCGTACGAGAACAACCGCGAGCGCGACGTTCACGAGGTAGAAAAGCACGTTGGTCAGCATGAAAGATCGACGATGGTTGAGGGTGGGGAGATGGAGCTGACGAAGTGCGCAAGCGGCTGGTCAGGGGGGAGGACCAGCGAGTTTTCCGTCGGGGTGGGGCCAGGACCGACGTACACATTTTCGGAAATGGTCCGTCGCACGGCAAGGTGCGGGCGACAACGCGTCTCCGGCCCATGTCGTACCTTAGGTATGTCTCGTTCGATGGGATTCGTCATGATCGCTACGCGTCGCACGTTTCTGGGCATAGCCCTCCTCATCCCTGCCGCGGCATCCGCGCAGAAGCGCACGCTCACGCAGGCCGACTGGGATCGCTGGAAATCGATCACCGGCTCATCGCTATCGAACGACGGCAAGTGGGCGGCATACACGCTGGCCCCTTTGGTCGGAGACGGAGAGCTCATCGTCCGCTCCACCGGTGGCAGCACCGAATACCGGGTTGCTCGCGGCTATCTGGGCCGCCCCAACAACGTTCCCGGCGGGCTGCGGCCCCGTGCAGGCGCGAACCCGGAGGAAGAGCCGAGCGGGCCGAACATCGCGCCGGCGCAGCTGACGGCCGACAGCAGGTTCGCCGTCGTGCTCACTTACCCGCCACAGGCGGAATTCGAGCGCGCGGGCCGCGACCGGCGCCGCGCAACCGCACTGCAGAACCGCTCTGACCTGGCCATCCTCTCGCTGGCGGACGGCCGCGTGTCGACCGTGGCCAGGGTGCGCTCGTTCCGACTGCCGCGCAGCAGCGGTTCCTGGATCGCCTACGTCGTTAGTGACTCCACAGCATCCGACTCGGCTCGCGGCACGGGCGCGCGACCGGGCGGACAGGCGGGCGCCCCGAGCGCGAGGCGGCGCTTCGGTTCCAACCTCGTGCTGCGCAACATGGCGACGGGAAAAGAAGAGCGGCTCGCTGACGTTCTCGACTATGCCTTCGATGACAGCGCAAGGGTTTTCGTGTACACCGTCGTCTCGCGCAGCGAGGGCAAGGATGGCGCGTTCGCACGCAACCTCGCGAACGGCATGACCGCTTCCCTCCTCTCGGGGACGGGTGACTACGACCAGGTGGCCATCGATCGCGCGGCATCCCAGGTCGCGTTCGTCTCCAACAGGGACAACTTCAGCAAGGAGCCCGGGGGGAGCAGCGAGTTCTCGCTGTATTACTCCTCGCTCAAGGAAGGCATCGCGCGGCCAGTCGTGTCGCCCGCGTCGCTCAACGGCGTGCACGTCTCGGGGCTGGCCAACGTTGCGTTCACCCGGTCGGGCAGTGCGGTGATCTTCGGCATCGCGCCGATCACTCCAGACACGCTCTCAGCGGACTCGCTCAGCGGAAAGTCGGTCTTCGACCTCTGGCACTACAAGGATCAGGTGCTGCAACCTACGCAGCGCCTGAACGCGGCCCGGGATCGCAATCGCGCCTTCGCGGCGATCTACCAGATCGCTGCGAAGAAGCTCGTGCGGCTCGCCAACGATTCGATACCAGTGGTGAGTGTCTCCGACGACGGGCGGCTTGGGCTGGCGAACTCGCGCGAGCGCTACATGATCGAGCAGATGTGGGGCGAAGGCGCGACGGACGTCTACCTCATTGACGCCACGACCGGCGCGGCGCGACTCGTCCGCGAGAAGATCAGCGGCAACGCGCAATTCTCGCCCGACGCCCGGTTCGTCACGTTCTACGACGCAGGCCGCTGGTTCGTCTACGCGGTCGCGACGGGCAGGACGATCGAGGTGCTGCCGCCGAACAAGGGAATCAGCTGGGCGCGCGAGACCTGGGACACGCCATCGATTCCTCAGTCGTGGGGCATCGCAGGCTGGACGAGAGGTGATCGCTCGCTCCTGCTGTACGATCGCTGGGACATCTGGGACGTCGACCCAACCGGCGCGCGTCCCGCGGTGTCGGTCACCGACTCCCTTGGCCGCAAAAACAACATCGTGTTGCGCCTCGCCATCGGTGGCGCGGGTGGGGCTGGTGGGGCTGGTGGGGGCGGTGGAGGTGGAGGCGGCGGGTTCGCAGCCAACATGCGCGGTGACGACGAGCGGGCGCTCGATCCATCCAAGCCGCTGTTGCTGCGCGCCGTGGACGAAGAGACGAAGGCCTCGGGGTTCTATCGCGATCAGATCGGCGTCACCCGGCCCCCCGAACGCATCGTGATGGCAGATGCCGCCTTCGGCTCACTGATCAAGGCAAACGACGCCGAGCAGTATCTCCTCACGCGGGGGACGTTCGTCGACTTTCCCAACTTGTACACCGGCCCGTCGCTCACGTCGCTCACGAAGATCTCCGACGGCAACCCTCAGCAACGCGACTACAACTGGGGCACGGTAGAGCTGGTGCGGTGGACCAGCAGCGACGGAGTGCCACTCAAGGGTCTGCTGTTCAAGCCGGAGAACTTCGATCCGTCGAAGAAGTACCCGATGGTGACGTACTTCTACGAGTCGTTGTCGCAGAACCTGCACAATTACGTGCCGCCGAACGGACGCAACGTCATCAACCCGATCCACTACGCGTCCAACGGGTATCTCGTGTTCGAGCCGGACATCCACTACGAGGAGGGGTATCCCGGTCCCAGCGCGATGAAGTCCATCGTTCCCGGAGTGCAGGCGCTGCTCGCGCGCGGGTACGTGGACCCCAAGGCGCTCGGCATTCAGGGCCAGTCGTGGGGCGGCTATCAGGCGCTGTACATCATTACGCAGACGCACATGTTCAGCGCCGCAATGACGGGCGCGCCGGTCGTGAACATGACGAGTGCGTACGGCGGTATCCGCTGGGGTTCCGGTATCGCGCGCTCCGGCCAGTACGAGAACGGCCAGAGCCGCATTGCCGGCTCCATCTGGCAGTATCCCACGCGCTTCATCGAGAACTCGCCGCTCTTCTGGCTCGACAAGATCACTACGCCGCTGTTCGTGATGAGCAACGACATGGATGACGCGGTGCCGTGGTATCAGGGCATCGAGCTGTTCGTGGCGATGCGCCGGTTGGGCAAGGAGGTGTACCTCATCGACTACAACAACGACGTGCACAACCCGCAGAGTCGCGCCAACCAGAAGGACATCGCGTTTCGCATGCAGCAGTTCTTCGACGCGAAGCTGCGGGGCATGCCGGAACCGGACTGGATGAAGAAAGGAATACCATATCTCTCGAAGGGTCGTGACCAGATTCCGGCGGGCGCCGCGCCGGTGATGGCCGGCACTCAGATACCCAATCCGTGAGCATGATGTTTCTTCGAGCGTCCTCGCGCATTCGCCGGCATGCGCCATTCGCCATGCGTGAGCCTGCGGCATGTGTCATCCTGCGGCACAACGGTCTCACGCTGATCGCGGTGTTGGCATTGGCCGCCGCGGCAGGCGCGCAAGACACGGTGCAGACACCGCGTCGCCTGCCGCCGGTGACAGTCACGCGCGACGCCGCCAGCGGCGGACGCTCCCCGCTCGAGCTCCCGTACGCAATCACGACCACCCGGCCGGACAGCCTGGCGCCGGGACTGACGCACATGCTCGTGGATCAGGCGCTGGCGTTCGTGCCTGGCCTCACGGTGGCGAACCGCAACAACCCGTCGCAGGATGCACGCGTGTCGGTGCGCGGATTCGGCGCACGCTCTGCGTTCGGGGTGCGCAGCATTCGGGTGCTCCGGGACGGCATGCCGCTCACGCTGCCTGACGGCCAGACGCCGATCGACTATCTCGACCTCGAGAACGTTGGGAGCGTCGAGACCATTCGCGGCACGGCGTCCGCTCTGTACGGCAACGCGTCAGGAGGGGTCATCGACCTGCGCAGCAGCCCGCCGCCGAGCACACCGCTCGCCGTCCAGCTGCGGTCGTGGGCGGGAAGCAACGGATTGCGCCGATATGTTGGGTTGTTCGGCGGTACCGTCGCGAATGGGCGCGCGTCGTATACGGGGAGCATCGGCCGCACGATGTCCGATGGCTTCCGCCGGATCGGCGGTTCGGACACGAGCCAGTCCTATGCGCGCCAGCGCATCACCAACGTGTTCGTCCGTGCCAGCACCGACATTCGCGGGACCGAGCTGTCCCTCGTCGGGCTCGGCCTCGACATGCCGGTGGCTCAGAATCCGGGAGCCCTCACTCGTGTGCAGTTCGACACGAATCCGGAGATGGCGGACCCGCAGTCGGTGCTCAAGGTTGCGCGCAAGGAAGTGCATCAGGTTCAGGTGGGCCTCGGAGCGCGACGTGCTTTCCGCGGCGACGGTGAGATCGTGGCGCAGGCGTATGGCGGCGGACGGTCGCTGGGCAACCCGCTCACCTTCGCCATCGTCGGAATCGATCGCCGCACCGCCGGGGCCTCCCTGCGCGCGACGATGGCGCTCGGCTCCACCGGGACAGTTCGGCATCGCTTCACCGCGGGCGTGGACGCGCAGCGCCTCAACGACGCGCGCAAGAACTGGGCGAACTGCAACGGTGTGGTGGCCGTGAGCGCGAACTGTCCGACGCTCGGGGTCGAGCGCGGCCAGCTGTCGCTGTCGCAGCGTGAGATCGTCACGAGCGTGGGGCCGTTCGTCCGCGACGAGATGGAAGCTGGGCGCGTGCGCGCCACGGTCGGTGTTCGCGCCGACAACACGAGCTTCGAGGTTCGCGATGCGTTCCTGACGGACGGCCGCAACGACTCCGGAACGCGAAGCATGCGTGCCGTCAGCCCGATGGTCGGCCTCGCGGTACGCGTCGCGCCCAACCATTCGGCGTACGCCAACGTGTCGTCGGCATTCGAGACCCCGACCACGACAGAGCTGGGCAACCAGGCCGACGGCAGCGCCGGCCTCAATCGCGATCTTCGTCCTCAGTATGCGACGACCTACGAAGCAGGGATGAAGGGCCTGCTGCGGACGCGCGTGCAGTACGATGTTGCGATCTTCGACACCCGCGTGCGAGATGAGCTGATCTCGTTCGACATCGGCAACGGTCGCAACGCATTCCGGAACGCCGGCCGCACGTTCCGCCGCGGCGTCGAGGCGGCGGTCGCGACGGAGCTTGGCCCGGTCTCGCTCGCAACGGCGTACACGTTCTCGCATTTCCGATTCCGCCAGTTCGTGTCCGGCGGCACGAACGTCGAGGGCAAACTGATCCCCGGCATTCCAGAGCATCAGGTGCAGACCAGCGCGACGTGGCGCCTGCGGCGAGGATTCGTGGTGGCCGAGTGGTGGGCCAAGGACGAGGTACAGGTGAACGACGTGAACGCGGCCAACACGGCTGCGCCTGGCTACGCCGTGGTCAATCTGCGGATCGGAGGGAATGCCACGTTCGGACGTCCGTGGCTCGCGCCAGTGGTCGGCGTGCAGAACCTTTTCGATCGCAAGTACGTGAGCTCCGTCGCGATCAACGCGGCAGGTACGGCCACCAGCGCCAAGTTCTACGAGCCCGGCGCCGGCCGGTCATTTTTCGTTGGCGTCAGCGCCGCTACCGCGCCCTGGTAGGCTCACGGAGCACTCGGATACGACAACTGCCTATCACGGAGCACCCGGACGCAACGGGAGCACACGGATACCGCAACGGACTTCGAGTGGGACCGTGTTGCCCATATCTCACCACACCAGGCCCACTAATGTCTTTGATGTATCCGTGTGCTCCGTTCAATCCCGTGCTCCGTGATGGCTGTTTGATGGTCTGAGCGACATCCCCGCGCGTCAACGGCTCGCGACGCGACCTGCACGCGCCCGGAGTCCTGCTTCCACGTCGGCCATCGAGACCGCCGCCGGGACCGTGTAGCCATCAGCGTTGACTCGCGTCGGGACGTTCACATTGACGACACGACCCTCGGTCGAGAGCTCGACCACGGCTCTGGCGGTGTTGAAGTCGCCATCTCCCTGCGTCACGCCGACGACGAGCGTCCACACCCCCTCGGTCGGCCACTGCTTGTTCAACGCGTAGACGCCGGGGCGAGAAGTGTTCTTGAACTCGAGGGAAATGGTGCGGCGTGTGCCGTTCACGAGACCTTCGGCGGTACCGGAGACGGGGAAACTGACCGGCGTCCCGTGATGAAACGCGTGAACGAGCAGGAACGCGCCGCGCGAGCCGGAATCGTACGGGTTGGCGGGATACTCGATGGAGATCCACGGCGGCCCCACTTTCACGAAGGCCGTGAGCGCGAGCAGCGAGCCGAGTGCGAACAGACGATTGGTAGTACGCATGAGAACCTCCCAACAGGAAATGGTTATTTCGGCGCGAGCTTCACGTTTCCCTTGAAGCTCCTGATTGTGACGCGCGCGCCACCCATTCCGCTTGAAGTTCCCAGCTCCATTCCCCGACCCTCGCGTCCGGCGATCGGTCGCCCGGAGTTCCAGCCGTTCTCGATCGAGCCCGTGATGCTCGCGGCGTCGATCTCGAGATCCGCCCTGCGCGCGAGACGCAGCTCGATGGCACCGCTGTGCGTGTCGAACTTTGCATCTCCCCCCCTGGCCAGGTCGCCCGCGAAGACGATCGGGCCGGTAACGGACTCGAACCGCGCGCGCTGCACCGTGCCGTCGGACGCCCGGATGGAGCCACTGACGGTCGTGAGCGTGACGTCCTCTCCACCACCTTGAAGCACGATGTCGCCCGTGGCGGTCTTGAGACGCGCGAACTCCGCCGTGCCGTTCATCGTCACCGAGCCATCCATGGACTCCACCAGCAACTCGCGCGGGGCGCCGCTGACGCGCACCGATCCGCCGACGATGTTGAGATCGAGACCGCCCGTGACGCCTCCCGCTTCAATGTCCGCGCTGCCTGCCTTGATCCAGACGCGTGATCGCGCCGGCACGTACAGCTCCAGCCTGTTGGCGCGCGACCCGGCCTCGTCGGCAGCTTCGACATAGAACTTCATTCCCTGCACCGGTCCCACCGCGTTGAGCGGCCCGCCATCCAGTCGACTGCCCGCGCCGATCCCGCCGACCAGAGCGATGGAGTCCTTGTCCCATCCCACCACGCGGATCACGGAGATCGCCCCGTTCAGGCGCACCGAGACCGTGGGCGACGCGGCGCGATGGATGTCGACTTTCTGCTGCGCTGCACCGACCGAAAATGGAACGGCGGTGGCGGCGGCGATCGCAAGAGTGAGCAGTGGATTTCGCATATTGGCCTAGAGAGAAGACGACAACTGCGTCGCCCGCCTGAGGAGATCCACCTGTCGCTCGTAGTGCGCGGCGAGAATGTCCGCGAGCGCCTGGTTGGCCGGATCTTCGGCGAGCGCCTGGCGGGCTTCGGCGATCGCATCATCGATTATTCGGAGGGAGTTCTCCACGGTCCGAACGGTGGCGGGTGAGAGCGTCGCGCGCTGGGCGTCGAGCGCCATGCGCAGCTCGTGAATCGTGCCCGCGTAGTTCCGGTCGACCGAAGTCAGGACCGCCGGGATGGCTTTGGTGACGACGGCACCCTTCGCTTTCGCCGGACCCGTGGACGTGAATCGCATCGTGAGCGTCATGGTGCCAGCGATCAAGACGATCGCTGCGGCGGAGGCAAGCCAGCCGTTGTGCCACCAGCGCGCGCGAGGAACAGGTACCGGAAGCTCCGCGGTGATTCGTGCCTTGAGGTCGCTCCACGCCTCCGGCGGCGGCGGCAGCTCGCGCGGCAGCGCATGCGTCGCAACGAGCAGCTCTCGCACCTGGCGCAGGGTGGCGTGACACTCGGCGCACGTCTCGACGTGCGGGTTCCGGTGCTCGTCGCGCTCCGCCAGGTCGCTGAGCTGCTCGAAGTTGAGATGCTCCATGGACTTCCCGGGATCTGTCATCGGTTCAATGCCTCGATCAACAACTTGCGGGCACGGTGGAGCTGCGCCCGGCTGGTTCCTTCCGCGGTGCCGGTCATTTTGGCGATCTCGTCGTGCTGGTAGCCCTCGACGTCGTGCAGCACGAACACCGTGCGTGCACCCGTCGGCAGGGCGGCGATGGCCCGTTCGAGATCAATGGCCTCGTGCACGGATGCCGGGCGAACGACGCCCAGGTCCGAGGGTTTCTCTTCCGAGTCTTCCTTCTGGTCTTCCGTCATCTCGTGTTTTTGACGCCGCTGCTCACCGCGAACGTTGCTCAGCACCAGGTTCACGGTCAGGCGATAGATCCAGCTCGAGAGCGCCGACTCGCCGCGCCAGGTGCCGAGCCGTTTCCAGACGTGCACGAACACATCCTGCGTGAGCTCGGCAGCCCGCTGCCGCGAGGCGCTCATGCGTGTGCACAAGGCGAAGACACGTCCCGAGTGCGCTCGGTAGATCTGCTCGAACGCGGCGTCATCGCCGGCGGCCGCGCGCCGGGCGAGCGCCAGCTCACCGTCGCGATCGCTAGGGACGAGCTCGAGGCGAGCAGTCATGAACAAAGTCTAGGACGCCGCGGGGGAAAGATTCGCTTGAAGAGCGGTTTTCGGGTCTGGCTTTGGGTAGGGGGGGTCCCTCCAGACATCCGACTGCCTAGACCCTTTATCCCCAACCACTTGAGCAACCGATTGAGCAACCGAACCCCTGTGTTACCGCATGATGTTCTGTTGGATACCCTGTTTTATTGCATTTCGTGCGGCCATTCATAAAATTCACTGCATGATCGACGAAATGGACCGGCGCATTCTTTCGCTCCTCCAGCAGGACGCCCGGCTGCCGAACGCCGAGATCGCCCGACGCGTCGGGATGGCTCCGAGCGCCACGCTGGAGCGGCTGAGAAAGCTGGAGGAACGCGGCGTCATCCTGGGCTACGAGGTTCGAGTCGATCCGCGCAAGCTGGGGCTCGGTCTCACGGCGTTCATCTATGTACGCGCGCAGGACAAGCGCGGCGAGCTGGAGACCGGGGAGCGCCTGCGTCAGCATCCCAACGTCCTCGAGGTGCACCACATCGCCGGCGAGGACTGCTATCTCGTCAAGGTTCGCGCGATCGACACCGAAGACCTGGGCAGACTGCTGCGATCCGAAATCGCCGGGATGCCGGGCGTCAGCTCGACGCGCACCACCATCGTGCTCGGCACCCTGAAGGAGTCCACACGGATTCCGATTCCTGACGAGCAGCACAACATCTCCATCGCATGACTCCCGCAGCCTTCGCACGTTCGCGTCGCGGCCGGATCGTCCTGGCGTTCGCCTCGGTGTATGTCCTGTGGGGATCGACGTACCTGGCCATCCGCTACGCGGTGGAGAGCATCCCGCCATTCGTGATGGGAGCTACGCGCTTCGTCATCGCGGGCTGGGCATTGTACCTGTTTGCCCGGATGCGGGGCGCGGCACGTCCCACGGGACAGGATATCCGCACCGCGGGCATCACCGGCATTCTCATGCTGGGTGGCGGCAATGCGGCTGTCATCTGGTCGGAGCAGTACGTCCCCTCCGGATTGGTTGCGCTCATCGTCGCAACGGTACCGCTCTGGATTGTGCTCATCGACTGGCTTCGCCCGGGCGGTAGCCGCCCGAGAACGGCTGTAGGCATTGGCGTCGCGGTCGGGATTGCGGGGATGATCATTCTGATCGGTCCGGGCGCGTTGCATCTCGATGGTTATCGCGTGGGGGCGAGCGCGCTCGTCCTCATCGGCGGCTCGATGAGCTGGGCCATCGGAACTCTCGTCACGCGGCGCAGTGCGCGCCTCAGCTCACCGCTGGTGGGTGCGGCCCTCCAGATGCTCGCCGGCGCTGCCGCGATGCTCGTCATGGCCGTCGTTTTTGGTGAGGCGCGGGCATTCCAGCCTGCCGCCGTCACGGCACGGTCATTGTGGGCCATGGCGTTCCTGATCGTGTTCGGATCGCTCATCGGATTCACTGCGTACATCTATCTGCTCGGCGTCGTGAGCGCGACGAAGGCGGCGACGTACGCGTACGTGAACCCCGTGGTGGCGTTGCTGCTCGGATGGGCGTTCGCGAACGAGCCGATCGGGATTCGCTCCGTGATCGCTGCGGCAGTCATTCTGGCTGGCGTCGCGATCATTACCATCACCCAGAGTGGCGCGCCGGCAACCGGCGAGTATCCGATTCCGACGCAACCTGGCGAGAAGGTTCGCTCAGCGGCATAGATTGCGGCGTGCGGGTTGAGGCCGCCTTCGCCAACAGCGCAACAGCCAAGCGAAGGCGTGCCCGGCGCCTAACAACGGAGGGAGTCGTGACCAGTACCTACCGTCCCGAGTACGTGCCCTCGACTCAACAGATCAGCGCCATCTTTGCGGACGAAATCAGTTCGCTCGGTGGCAGCGTGGCGGATGTGTACGATGACGGGCAGCGCTTGTTCATGCGCGCCGTGCTCGCGTCGACGTCCGAGGTGAGACCTGGCGACGCCGTCAACGCTGGAATCGCGGTCCGTGCGATCGGACCTGAAATCGTCGTTCATCCCTACACCTTTCGACAGGTGTGCAGCAATGGAGCGATCGCCGCGCATGCGCTGCAGTCCCGCCGTCTCGAGCGTCTGCAGTTTACCGAGGTGTTTCTGCCGGTGTACGAGATTGCGGTGATCAAGGCGGATCTCGTCGACGCTGTGCGGGCCTCCGCGACCGCGGATGCGTTCGCAACCAGCGCAGCCACCGCTCGCGTGTAGTCGGATGAGCGCACGCAAACCGGGCAGACACGCCCTGGTATTCGTCGCGATCACACT
The DNA here is from genome assembly GCA_035758925.1 of Gemmatimonadaceae bacterium. GTDB lineage: Bacteria > Gemmatimonadota > Gemmatimonadetes > Gemmatimonadales > Gemmatimonadaceae > DASPMP01. The sequence goes on along the minus strand of DASTVV010000128.1, from coordinate 3,120 downwards.
GTTGCTCGATACGATCGGCTTCGGGCTGATCATTCCGGTCATGCCCGTGCTGCTCGTCGACCTGACGGGCAAAGGCGTCAACGAAGCAGCGATCTACGGCGGATGGCTGGCATTCGTCTACGCTGCGGCGCAGTTCTTCTGTGCCCCCGTGCTCGGCAATCTTTCCGACCGGTTCGGCAGACGTCCAGTCCTCCTTCTGGCCATCGGCGCCCTCGGCGTGGACTACCTCGTCATGGGAATGGCCCCGACTCTCGCGTGGCTGTTCGCTGGCCGCCTGATCTCGGGCATCGCGGGCGCGTCGTTCACTCCCGCCTACGCGTACGTCGCCGACGTCAGCCCGCCGGAAAAGCGCGCGCAGAACTTCGGCATCGTGAGCGCGATGTTCGGCGTCGGCTTCATCGCGGGCCCGGCAATCGGGGGACTGCTGGGAGGACTTGGCCCTCGCGCTCCCTTCTTCGTCGCGGCGGCGCTTGGGCTCGTGAACTTCGTGTACGGCATTCTCGTGCTGCCGGAGTCGCTCGCCGTCGAGCGACGTCGCCGCTTCGAATGGAAGCGCGCGAATCCGCTGGGTACGCTGCGGCAGATGCGGAGAAGTCCGGCCGTCCTTGGCCTGCTCGGCGCGTTGTTTCTCTGGATGCTCGCGCATCAGGTGATGCCCGCGACGTGGAGCTTCTATACCAAGTTTCGCTTCGGCTGGAGCGAGGCCATGATCGGCGCGTCGCTGGCGCTCGCGGGCATCCTGATGGCAACGAGCCAGGCCAGCCTCACGCGGTTCGTTGTCCCGCGCGTCGGCGAACGGCGCGCCGCGCTCGGAGCGATCATGATTGCCATCGTCGGCTACCTGGGCTACGCCACGGCGACGGAGGGCTGGATGATGTTCGCGTGGCTCGGCACCTGGTTCTTCGGCGCTATCGTAATGCCGACCACGAATGCGCTGATGTCGCACAAGGTGAGCGCGGACTCGCAGGGCGAACTGCAAGGAGCGGTGGCCAGCCTGTATTCACTCAGTTCGATTGTCGGGCCGCCGTTGATGACGCAACTCTTCGGGCGTTTCACAGGGCCTCAGGCGCCCATCGTGTTGCCTGGTGCCGCGTTCATGGCATCGGCAGTTCTCGCGGCCGCGGCGCTCGCCCTGTATTGGTTCTCGACGCGAGAGAGCGAGACGACTGAGCTCTCGCACAACGCTGAAGCCCCTGAAGAGTCGACTGCGGGAGCAATCGCCTCCAGCGAAGCGGCTTCATGAGCGACTCAATGCCGAAACCCAGCATCGACCCTTGCGGTTGCCGCCGGGCCGGCAAAGGTGCACTGTTCAGCGTATGCGAACCGCGCTAACCCACGTAGCCGCGCTCCTTTGCATCGGGACGTCGCTGCAGTCGCAGCAGCCGCAAGGTGAGCCCACGAATTCCGCTCCCAATCCCTATCAGACAATCGAAGGCTGGGCCAAGCTCCCCGAGGGTCGCACCTGGGGCTCGCTGAGCGCCGTCGAGATCGACCGCGATGGCGTGAGCATCTGGGTGGCCGAGCGCTGCGGCGCGAACTCTTGCGCCGGATCGAATCTGCCGTCGATCATGAAGTTCGACTCCACCGGCAAGATGGTGCGTTCGTTCGGCGAGGGGCTGCTGCTTTCGCCGCACGGCATCCACGTGGACCGCGAGGGCAACGTCTGGGTCACCGACTGTGCCTGCACCGGACCACGCTCTACCGCGCCGGACACCGCGAAGGGACATCAGGTCTTCAAGTTCAGCCCTGACGGCAAGCTGCTGCTCACGCTCGGCAAAGCCGGTGGCGCGCGCGAGCCGGGCTACTTCTATCAGCCGAACGACGTGCTCGTGGCGCCGAACGGCGACATCTACGTCGCTGAAGGCCATGCCGATGCCGCCAACGCGAACGCGCGCATTCTCAAGTTCGACCGCACGGGCAAGTTCATTCGCGCGTGGGGCACGAAGGGCACGGGCGAGGCGCCTGGTCAGCTGGCGCAGCCGCACGCACTCGCGATGGATTCGCGCGGCCGGCTCTTCGTCGGCGACCGCAGCAACAATCGCATCCTGATCCTCGATCAGAACTTCAACCAGCTCGCGGTCTGGTATCAGTTCAGCCGCCCGAGCGGCATCTACATCGACAGGAACGACGTCATCTACGTCGCCGACTCGGAGTCCGGCTCGGTGGCCCCTGCGCACAAGGACTGGACGCGTGGCATCCGCGTGGGCAGCGCTCGGGACGGATCGATCACGGCTTTCATACCCGACCCCAGCAACACCACGAGCGGCACGAGCGCGGCGGAAGGCGTCGCTGCGGACGCGCGTGGCAACATCTATGGTGCGGAAGTCGGACCCAAGGCTTTAAAGCGATACGTGAGGAAACCATGAGCGTAACTTTCAAAGTCAATGGTGTTGCAAGGACAGTGGATGCGCCTTCGGACATGCCGCTGCTGTGGGTGCTGCGCGATCTTCTCGACCTCAAGGGCACCAAGTTCGGCTGCGGCATCTCGCAGTGCGGCGCGTGCACCGTCCACCTCAATGGGGTCCCGATCCGTTCGTGTCGCCGCGCGATCAGCACGGTGGCGGGCGCCGAGGTCACGACCATCGAAGGCCTGTCGAGCGACGGCTCGCACCCCGTTCAGGTGGCTTGGCGCGAGCTGGATGTGCCGCAGTGCGGCTACTGCCAGGCGGGTCAGATGATGACGGCGGCCGCGTTGCTCAAGCAAACGCCGAACCCATCGGACGCCGAGATCGACGCGAGGATGAGCGGCAACATCTGCCGCTGCGCCACGTATCTGCGAATTCGTCAGGCGATTCACGTCGCCGCGGGCAACACGACGCAGGCGAGCAAGGCCGCCAAGAACGGCTCGCCGGAGGATTGATCCATGTCGACCAACACACCAGTCAGTCGCCGTGAGTTTCTCCGGGCCACGTCCATCGTCGGCGGGGGCCTGTTGCTCGCGAGCTACCTCGAGCCGGCGGAGGCGCTCAGCGCCGTCTCGAAGTTCGGTGGCGCCCCGGAGTTCGCGCCAAACGCGTTCATCCGGATGACGCCTGACGGCATCGTGACCATCGTTGCCAAGAATCCCGAGATCGGGCAGGGCGTGAAGACGATGCTGCCGATGATCATCGCCGACGAGCT
>DASTVV010000032.1:0-35266 GCA_035758925.1 Gemmatimonadaceae bacterium | reverse complement strand
AGTTGTAGCCCAGGCTGTAGCCGATCTGGTGCGGAGAGGCCGCCGCCTTGCCCCACTCCACCTCCAGGGGGTTTCCAACCGTGCTGCCGAAGCCGCGGAACTGCTCGCGGACGTACTGATACGTATACCACGCGTTCCACGAGAAGCCGGTGCTGAAGCGCATCGGCGACAGGCTCAGCGTCGCCTGATAGCTCTCCGAGCGCAGATCGGACAACAGCTCCGATACCCGCAAGTACCGCTGCGACTTCCGCGCACTGTCTTGCGAGGCGATCGCTCCCGTGGTGGGCACGATGCTCGTCTCACTCACGTAGATCGGGCGGCCACCCTCTCCCGCCAGTGAGAAGCGCTGCGCCGGATTGAAGTTTCTATCGACGGTGCTCTGCTGGTTCAGATTCAGCGAGTACGTAAGGTTGAGCGAGGTCGAGAACCGGTTGCCCAGCGTCGCGCCGCTCCAGCCCACGTTCGAACGCACGCTGCGCGACGCCACGAAGTCGGACGAAAACGCGGTCACGTTCGGCACGGCAACGGCGAATGGCGAGTTCGCGCCGCCGACACACTGCGTCGGAATCAGCGACGGATCGGAGAGGTATGCGTTCCAGTTCGGGGCCGGTGTGGCCGTGCCCACGCACGTCACCTGCTGCACGGCGCTCGGCAGCCCGGTGTTGTCCAGCGCGGAGCCAATGAGTCCGCTGCCCGGCACGTTCTGGAAGACCCCGATACCGCCGCGCACCACGGCTCGGGGACCGCGAACCGCGCCGAGGAACGATCCGATCTGCGCCGCCGTTCCGTAGCTCCACGTGAAGCCCACGCGCGGGCTGGCGTAGATGCGATTGGGCACGCGGTTGTTGCGAATGCCGAACAGCGTGTCGAGCGCCGGGTTGACCGCCGGCGATCCGAGATACTGGCTTCCGTCCAGTCGCATACCGTACACGAGCTGCAGGTTCGGCGACCGGCGATACGAGTCGCCGAGCGAGACGCCGCCCACCAGCTGGTCGATGTTGCGCTGGCGCGGGGCCAGCTGACGCGTGAACGACGCCGGCAGATTGGCCTGGAAGTCCGCGAGCGAGTTGTACGTGAACGTACCGAGCGTGTTGACGGCAAGGAGCTGGTCCGACGACTCGTGCCGCAGCTCGCTCGTCAGCTTCAGGCGATGCTTGTTGTTGGCGCTGAACCAGGACAACTGATTCTGGATCGCGCTGGTCGTGGTGGTCTGCGAGGTATTCATCACCGGATTGCCGCCCAGCGACAGCGTCTGCACGCCGGTGCTGCCATCGTCGAACATCGAGTTCACGCGCACGCGGCCTGCTGGCAGGTCCAGGTACGGCGTTCCGTAGTTCTTCGAGCTGCTGACGCCGAGCGACGTCTCCGTCAGGATCCCAACGCCGAAGTAGCTGCTGTGACGTCCCTGCACCCCGAAGCGCCAATTGGTACGGTCGCCGCCGTAGCCCGGTAGTTCGGTGGCTGAACCGACGGCGGGACTCTGCTTGCCCCACCCTCCGTTGAACGTGACGTTCACCGCGCGACCGCTGGTGGCCGTCGGCGACGTGAGATCGATGCTGCCGAAGACCAGGCCGTTGTCGCCGATCCGCTCGTCTCGCGGCACGCGCGCGGCCGTGGGAATCTGTTGCGCCGCCATGGCGCTCAGCAGCGTGTCGCGCGCGAACGTGGAGACGCCGGACGCCTTGAGACCCAGCGCGTCCGCGGACAGGAGCGTCTGATAGTCGTTCATCCGCCGGCCCAGCTGGTACGACACGTTATAGAACGCCTTGTCGAACACGAGCGGGCCGGACACGAGACCGCCGATCGACGCGTTGGTGTACTCCTGGCCGAGGGTTCGCACCGCGGCGTCCGTCCACTGCATTGCGGGCGAATCGAGGTTCAGGCTGTTCGTGCGCGTGATGAAGTTCGAGCCTGGCCGCGTCCGCAGGCTGAGCTGCGCGCCGCTGAATCCGCCGCGCGAGACGTCATACGGCGACGTGACGAGCGAGGTGCTCACCGCCGCGTCGCGCGGCAGGTTGGAGCCGCCGAACATCATGCCGTTCAGCGTCGCGTTGTTCTGGTCCGCACCGAGGCCAAGCACCGAGTATCCGCTGGAGCCGTCCTCGTTGGTCGCGGGCTGCACGCCGGGAAGCGTCGCGGCCATCGCCGCGAGATCTCCCATGAGGTTCGCCGGAACTTCGGCGGTGGCCACCGTCTTCTCGGTGCCGCTGGGATCGGGCGCGTTGTCATTGCGGCGCACGCGATCGCGCTGCCCCTGCACCGTCACCGCGTCGAGCACGGTGTTCACCTTCTGCAGGCGCGCGTCGGCGATCAGGACGTCCTCGTCGGCGATCCGCTTCACCTCGAATCGCTTGGCGGCATAGCCGAGTGCCGCCATCGAGACCATGTAGTCGCCATCACCGCCGGGAAACGTGATGGTGAAGCGGCCGTTCTTGTCGGAGCGCGCGTTGCGATTGACGTTGCCGGAGATCGACGTCGCCGTCACGACGACGTTCTCGATTGGCAGACTGTCCGGGCCCGTGATGCGGCCGCGGATTACATCGGACTGCTGGGCACTCGCAACCGACGCGAGCGCGAAAACGAGGAAGGCCGCGAAACAGGCGGCACTCGAGCGACTCATTGTGAGACCCAGGGCGGAAGGCGTCAGCGGTTGATGTCCAACAAATCAAACAATTGGACTCGCACAACCGTTGGAGGGTTGCCTGTCAGTCCTACGTTGGCGCGCTCAGTCGCGTTGCGCCAGCATCTTTTGTTTCAGCGCCCCGAGCTTGCGTCGCACCGAACCGTCCATGACGGTGTCCCCGACGCGGACGACGAGCCCGCCAAGAATGCGCGCATCGACCGTCAGGTGCGGCACGACAGTCTTGTCGAAGACCTTGGAGAGCCGGTCCGCGATCATCTTGCGCGTCTTTTCGTCCGCCTCGCGCGCAACGGTCACGTTGGCATGCATGCGGTTCTCCGCCAGATCCACGAGATCCATGTACTCCTGCGCGATCTGGGGAAACAGCATCTGGCGCCGGTGCCGCACGACGGACTCCACGAAGCGCACGAACTTGCTCGGCGCGCGATCGGTGAGCGCCTTGCGCAGCACCTCGGTCTTCGTGCGGACGTCCACGCGCGGCGTCTCGAGAAAACGGCGGAGCGACTCGTCCTGGCGGACGGCGTCGGCGAGACCCTGGACCAGGCTGCCCCAGCCGCGGAGGTCCTTGGCGCGCCGCGCCAGCTCGAGGAGCGCCTCCGCGTAGTTGCGGGCGATCGTGGACGGACGCATCAGCGCTTCTCGGTCGCGAGCGACGACAGGAAGCTGTCCACGAGCTTGCGGTTCGACGCGCTGTCGAGGTTCTCCTCGACCACCTTGCTCGCGCCGGCGATGGCAAGGTCCACCGCTTCCTTGCGGAGCTGCGCGATGGCCCGGTCGCGCTCGGCTGTGATCTCGCGACGGGCGCGCTCGGTCAGGTCCTGCTGGTCCTGGCGCGTCTTCTCGAGCAGGTCCGCGCGCATCTTCTCGGACACGCCGCGCGCTTCGACGATCAGCTTCTGCGCCTCGGCGCGCGCGCTGTCGATCTGCGCCTTCTGATCGGCCAGGATTTGCGCGGCTTGCTCGCGATCGCGCTTGGCCGACTCGATGGCGTCCGACAGCGCCTTCTCGCGCGCTTCGACCCGCTTCAGGATCTCGGGGTAGGCGAGCTTCTTCAGGAGATAGAACAGGAAGCCAAAGATGACGAGCGTCCAGACCATGACGTTGAGCTGGATGCTCATCAGGCCGGTGCTGGGCGCCTCGTGTTCCTGAAGCAGAGCGAGGGCGAGTGCGAGATTGATCATAGGGAATTCGACACTAGGGCGGAGGGCCTTCGTCACGGGCTGCGGGCCTCCGGGCGCCCGGAGCCCATGGCGACGACCGCAGTTGTTAGAACTTGGTCCAGATCAACATGGCGACGACGATGGCGAACAGCGCCGCGCCTTCGATGAACGCCGCAAGAATCAGCGCGCCCGTCTGAATATCACCTTTCAACTCCGGCTGGCGGGCCATGCTCTCGACGGCAGAACCACCGATCCGGCCGATGCCGATACCCGCACCGATGGCGGCGAGTCCGGCGCCGATGCCGGCGCCCATGAGCGCCCACGCGCCCATGTAGCTCTGGTTAAATCCGGCTGCCTCGGCTGCTGCCTGCAGTAGCGGAAGAAAGCTCATTGTCTTGCTCCAAAATGAAGTTCACTGCATGTCGCTCGCGCGATGCTGCCGCGCTTTCCGTCAGCGAGACCCGGGTCCCAACGGAATTCTCCGGTCGTTCGACCGGATACGCGCTGGATGGTTGAGCGTCCTGCGCCATCCAGCGTACTGCTTTCTCTGAACTGCGGAATGGGCATTGGGAATGGGAAAGGGCTCATTGAGAGGCTCTGTTCGGCTCCCATTCCCATTCCGATTTCCCATTCCGCCTTGATGTCCTAGTGATGCGCGGTCCGAATCTGCCCGATGAAGACTGCGGCGAGCAGGGAGAAGATGAACGCCTGAATGAGCACGACCAGCATTTCGAGGCCGCTGATGAACAGCGCCATCGCAAGCGAGGGAATCACTACCCAGAATCCGAAGAGGAAGATCAGGCCGATGAGCGACAGGATGATCACGTGCCCGGCGATCATGTTCGCGAAAAGACGAATCGTCAGCGCGAACGGCTTGGTGAACTTGCTGATCAGCTCGATGGGGGTCATGACGATCGTCAGCGGGAGCTTGATCGCGAGCGACATGTCGTGCGGCCAATACACGATGGTATTGATGTATCCCTTGCCCAGCGCGCGCATGCCGGCCACCTCGACCATCACGAAGGTGATCGATGCGAGCGTGGCCGTGACTCCCAGATTCCCGGTCGCCGTGGACGCCCAGGGAACGAGACCGAATGCGTTGCAGACGAGAATGAAGAAAAAGAGTGTCAGGCAGTACGGGACGTACTTCTCGCCGCCATGGCCAAGCACCGGCATGTAGATGTCGTCGCGCAGGTACAGGAGCGTTGACTCGATCACCGCCGCGAAGCCGCGTGGATGCCCGGTCTGCTCCGTCTGCCGCGCGTGTGCCCGAGCGGCTCCGATCAGTGCGACCGCAACGACGGTCGCGGAGATCAGCAGCCAGATGACGTGCTTCGTCGGACCCATGTCGAACGTGCGTCCACCGATGTGCACCGGCCAGGTCGGCAGCGTGTAGCCGCACGCCCATTCCTCGAGACTCTTGAAGCACGGATACTCGAAGTGTTTCGAGTCGGTGAGATGCGGCATCAGGATCGTCGCGGGACCGGGCTTTGGCTGAGCCGCCTTCGCCGGTGCATCCGGGTGCGCCGGAGCGGGCTCGTGTCCCTGGGCACCAAGCCCGGAACCAACCAACCAGAACAGCGCAGTCGAGAAGAGAAGCTTCTTCAGCATTGCTATCGCTATTGCTATCGCTTGAGGAACACTGGTTCAAATACCGTCGTCACGAACAGGAACGCCGCGAAACTGAGCAGAGCCGGCGCGGCCGGCACTCGCCATGCCTTGGCCACCACCAGACCGTAGACCACCAGCGCGACCAGCCTCACCACGCTGCCAAGACCCCAGCCGAGCATCAGGTGGCGCGAGCGCAAGAGCCGCGCAACGCCGAACGACAGTAGCTGAATCGCGAACACGATCCCCGCGCTCACCATCACCGCCTGCTTTCCCGCGGGGCTCGAGACGGCCCACGCGATCACCCCGACGAGGGCGATCGAGATCAGGCACGCTGCGGTATACTCGACGAATCCACGCATTTCCTAATGCTTCCTGCTTTCGGATTTCCCGGGACCAGACACGCTCTTCACCATCCGGTAGTACATCGACCAGATCCCCCCCGCGGCTCCGAGGAAAACCATCAGAATCAGGAGCCAGGGGGATGTCCCGAGCCGCTTGTCCAGCCAGACCCCTGCGAGCGTGAACACCACGAGCGTGAGGGCAAATTGAATCCCGACACCGGCGAACTCGCTGCCGGACAATCCCTTACGACGATGCAAGAGGCGGTCGTAATCGGGTTCGCGGGTCGGCGGTTCGTTGCCGGATCGCTGGTTCACCTGTCCCTCACTTGAACAGAATCCGCGCGCAGTTACCGCGCAGAAAGCTAGAGCTTGTGAAATTTTTCTCAAGCTCGCTTTGGGCCCTGTGTCACGGCGGGTCTTGAGACCCGCCTATATCGTATATGCCAGATGTTTCCTGCGGGGTTGGCGAACGTGACCGAAATCACGACGCGCTCGTCACTTGCGCGGTCAAACTTGATGTTGACTCTTCAGTAGCCGGTTGATAAGTTCGGCTCCCACACGTTTGTGAGCAGCGCCGCTCCCAGCGTGTCCGCCCCCACTCGCTGTTCCTGGTTTCATCCTGATGAGCTCGCGTTTTCTGATTCCAGCGCTCTGTGTCGGTGCGATCGCCCTCGCGTGCGGTCCGCGTGCACACAATGAAGCGTCGGCGCCCAAGAAGAGCGGTACCCCCGCGGTACAAATGGCGAGCAGGGTGGACACCTCGGGCGCGCCGAAGCCCGCGGCAGCTCCGAAAACGGTGAAGGCGCAGAAGCCCACGATCGACGCACAGCTCTACGTTCACGTCGACACGAACATCCGCTTCGCGCTGCACGTCATCAACGCCGGCAAGAAGCGCATCGAAGTCAATTTCCCCAGCGGACAGACGTACGATTTCGTCGTTCTCGACTCTGTCGGGCGCGAAATGTGGCACTGGTCCAACGGGCGCATGTTCACGCAGACGCTGCGCAACCGGTTGCTCGCGGGCGGCGAATCGCTCGACCTCGAGGAGACCTGGAATAACGCTGCGCTCCCGCCGGGCAAGTATCTGGCTCGCGCGGTGCTCACGAGCGCGAATTATCCCGTTGTGCGTGAAACAGAATTCTCCGTAGCCGGAACCACGATCGCATCGCGCTGACGCGAAGCTGATGTGAAGGTGTTCGGGGCCCTCCGGTTAAGCTTCGGAGGGCTTTTTGACGAGCAGGATCGTTGGAGCGGGAGGTGCCGATGCGTTGTCCCGTGCGCGCACTCGCAGTCCTCGGTGTCGCAGCGCTGATCGCCTGCGAAGAGTCCACGTCCCCACGCGAGGACGTGATGGCCACGGCGGACGCGTTCACGCGCATCGGTGACTCGGTCACGATCGCGGACGGATCGAGCGCGGCAGTGGCCTACTATGGATTGGCTGATGCCCTGCGCCGCGCGCGAACCTTCACTCCTGTCACGCTCACGTTCGACGGCAGGAGCGAACACTGGATGGCGCTCGGCACCGAAACGGTCCTCTACGTCGCCGGCAACTTCTCTCTGGCGCTGGCCAGACCGATACCACCGCCCCGCTCGCTGCTCCTCTGGGATCCGCTCTCGCGCCGACGCGTCGCGCAGCTCGTTGCCCTGGGTGATGGCGACGTCGGGTTGCCGCAGCCCGGCGCCCAGCCTTCGAGTCTGCTCACCTACAGCGACGGAAAGGGCGGCATGTGGGTCGGCACCGGCGGCTCGCAATCGAGCTCGGTCGAGATCGGCGACCACTGCCCGACGGACAGCCGGCTCGCACTGCCGGGTCTCTTCTCGAACTGCAACCTGGCCCAATTTCAGTTTCAGTTTCAAACGACGCTGGACGTGCCTCCATTCGCCCTGCCCCGCAACACCGCTCAGGGCACGCATACAATGGCCATGTCGAAGACCACCGTCGCCGGCGTCAGCATTTCATCCAGGCTCATGATCGAGAATCCGTTGCCGCCAGGGCTACCACCAGGCACGCTGGTCGGAAGGGTGAGTGCCGCGGTCGCCGACTCCGTCACGTTCACGTATGAAGTGGGCAACCCGTCCAACGTACCGGTGCAACTGACGTTCAGCGACGCGCAACGCTTCGACATCGCCGTCGTTTCAGGAACCCGGAACGTGTGGCAGTGGAGCGCCGACAAGGCCTTCGCGCAGATCATCGGGACGCACACATGGGCGCCCGGAGAAACGGTCACGTTCACCGAGAAATGGCTTCCCACCGCCGCGGGCCCATTGATCGTCACGGCCTGGCTGGTGAGGACATCGGAGCGCGCGGGCGCCAGCGCGGTGTTCACGGTGAAATAGCCCCCTGTCGTGCACGCTTGCGGCCACATATCGGCCGCGGCGGCGAGCCCACCCGCCTTCGACAATTGCGGTCAGGGCTTATTAGGTTGTCCCAATGGCCTCGCCTGCTCGCAGACCGTCCGAGGAAGACCGCGACGTCGAGCTGCTCGACCAGCTCGCGACCGCGCGTCGAGCCCTCGTGGACCAGATCGGCCGGCGCATCGTCGGCCAGCACGACATCGTGGACAACCTCGTCGCCGCACTGCTCGCTGGCGGACACGCGCTCCTCGTTGGTGTCCCCGGGCTCGCGAAGACGCTCCTCGTCCACACCGTCGCCCAGGCGCTGGATCTGACGTTCAACCGCGTGCAGTTCACGCCAGACCTGATGCCCAGCGACATCACCGGCACCGAGCTGCTGGAAGAGGACCACACCACCGGACGCCGCTTCTTCAAGTTCGCGCAGGGGCCGGTGTTCGCGAACGTGGTGCTGGCGGACGAGATCAACCGCGCCCCGCCGAAGACGCAGGCGGCCCTGCTGCAGGCGATGCAGGAGCACGCGGTCACGGCTGCGGGGCAGACGCACAAGCTGTCGGAGCCGTTCTTCGTCCTGGCGACGCAGAACCCCATCGAGCAGGAAGGCACCTATCCCCTGCCCGAGGCGCAGCTCGATCGCTTCATGCTGATGCTCAAGATCGGCTATCCGTCGCGCGAGGAAGAGGAGCGCATCGTCGCGACGACCACCGGCGAGTGGGACGTCAGCGTGTCGCCCGTGCTCGGCGCGGATCAGATGCTCGAGCTGCAGCACCTCGTGCGTCGGCTCACCGCGCCGCCAAGCGTCGTGAGCTACGCCGTGAAACTGGCGCGGTCCACGCGGCCGGACGCTCCCGAAGCCACGCCGGACGTGAAAAAGTACGTCAGCTGGGGTGCGGGACCGCGCGCTTCGCAGTATCTCATACTGGGCGCAAAGGCGCGCGCCGCGATGGACGGCAGGGGAATCCCCGATCTCGAGGACGTGAACGCCATGGCATGGCCGGTGCTCGCGCACCGCATCGTCGTGAATTTTCAGGCAGAAGCCGAGGGCATAACGCCGGAGCAACTCATCCAGGTGCCCGAGCGTCCGTAGCCGTTCGTCGCCGCATACCGGAAGGGCAAGGAGGACAGAGGGAATGGAGACCTCGACGCGGAACCTGACGTCGCGCCGATGGATCGGCAGACTGGTACGGGCGGGCCTCATCTTTCTCGCCATCTTCCTGGTCGCGGGGTGGGTGTGGCGTCGCGTCCCCCACGGATCCAAGGTGCGCGTGATGCCGGCGCCGGTGGCGGATGCAGCGATGGCGCCCGGAGACCTGCGCATCTACAACCGCGACAGCAGCGTGGACGTAGTGCTGCAGGCTGATCGCCTGCTTGCGGGCCTCTCGCCCAAGACGGTGGCGAAAGTCCAGGAGAAGATGAAGGAGTCGCAGGCAAAGGATACTTCTGGCATCGGCGGTCTCATCGCCTCGACTGTGAAGCAGACTGTCGCCAACGCCATCGGTACCCACGTCGCCTATCCACTGTCGGAGATTCGCGAGTTACGCTACGAGGACGGACAGCTGATCATCGAGAAGGTGAACGGCGGCGAGACGCGGCTCTTCGGCGACGCGAAGGTGAACGAGCGCGAGGTTGGCAAGCAATTCTCCGAAGAGGACGCCAAGCGGCTCATCGACGCGGTGAAAGCCCGAAAGAGCGGCACGGGAAAGTTCTAGATGCTCTCGCGGCGCCGGTTCCTCGTATGGATCTCCAGCGCGCTGCCTGTAGCAATTGTCGCTCGCCGCGCGGATGCGTTGGCCGCGGCTTGGATCGTGGACGATGCCGCCACCCTTCGCGCCCTGGCTGAGGCCATTTTGCCGTCGGAGCTCGGACGCGAAGGGGCAGCCGCGGTTGCCCGCGACTTCCAGCGCTGGATCGAAGGCTATCGCGGGAACGCGGAGCTCGTGCACGGCTACGGCACGTCGGCGCTCCGCTTCGCGCGTCCGAGCCCGCGTGCCCGCTGGGCCGCGCAACTGTCTGAGCTGCGTGACGTCGCGGCGCAGCCCATCGAGCGCCGGAGATCAGCGGTTCGACGCGTGCTCGAGCGCGAACGGCTGGACCGCATGCCCGATGTCGCCAGCGCGCCGCACGTGACGGTTGCGCTGCTCGCCTTCTACTATGGCACGTCGGGCGCAAGCGACCTGTGCTATCAAGCCAGGATCGGCCGCGAGCAGTGCCGGCCCCTGACGCAGTCGTCGCGGAAGCAGCTGCCCATGGCCAGGGGAGTCGGCGCATGACGCCGACGTTCGTGCCGCGGCGTCGCGTGATCGAGAGCGACGTGTGCATCATCGGCTCCGGCATCAGCGCAGCCATGGTGGCCGACAAGCTGGCCCGCACGCACGTCGCATCCATCGTGGTGGTCGAAGCCGGCGCCGACATTCCCCCGCTCGCGCGCCGCGCGGCGCTCCGCCAGCGCTTCCGCGACTACGACGAGAACCCCTGGCCGAACGACCATCTCGACGGCTACGAGGTGGAGGGACCGCTGCAATCGCGCTCGATGTGCGTCGGCGGACTGGCGATGCACTGGGGCGGAGTCACGCCGCGCTTCAGTCCCGAGGACTTCAGGCTCAAGTCCCTGTACGGCGTCGGCAGCGACTGGCCCATCAGCTACGACGATCTCGAGCCGCACTACGTGGAAGCAGAAGAGCTGCTGGGCGTCGCGGGCCAGCAGGGGCCGCGCGACATGGACCCGCGCTCGAAGCCGTTTCCGATGCCCATGCTGCCGCTCACCTACAACCTCGGGCTGCTGAAGGAGTGGGCCGCGAAGGCCGGCATCACGATGTGGAGCCAGCCGTCGGCGAAGAATTCCGTTCCCTACGGCGGACGGGCGCAGTGTTGCCGCAACGACACGTGCACGCCGATCTGTCCCATTGGCGCCAAGTACTCACCGGACTTCACCTGGAACGCGCTGCGCCGCGCACAGCGCGTCAGGCTCGTCACCCGCACGATCGTCCGCCGTCTGGAGGTGGACGAGAAGGATCGCGTGGTTCGCGCGGTCGCGGTCGCGCGGGATGCGCCCGGCACCGAAGTGGAGCTCCGCGCCAAACAGTTCGTCGTGGCCGGCGGCTACGTGTGGAGCTCGCATCTGCTGCTGGCGTCACGGGGTGCGCGCCACGACTCGGGCCTCGCGAACAGCTCGGGGTTGGTGGGCAAGTACCTCACGGGCCACCGAAACGTGCAGGCATTCGTGCGCGTGCCGATGAAACTGTATCCTGGCATCAACGAGCAGCACTCGCTGGTGACCAAGCAGTTCATGCGCGTGAAGCCGCGTGACGACGGAAAGTACCTGCGCCACGACCTGCGCATCTGGGAATCCAGCTCGGGTCAGGGTGCACGTCTCCGCGACGATGCCGGCAACCTGCTGCTGGGCGACGAGATTCTGGCGGACTGGCGCAAACGCACCGAGCAGGGAGTGGCGCGGCTGCGGGCGTATTACGACGTAATCCCGGCGCGCGAGAGCCAGCTGACACTCGATAGCAAGCGGCAGACGCCATGGGGCGATCCACTGCCGCGCCTGGAGTTTCGTGATGCGCCGGAGAGCGCGAGCGTTCGCGCCTGGACCGAGGACACGCTGCGCGGTGTGTTCGCCGGAATTGCGCGAGCGGCCGGCGGCGAGGTCATGCGGACGGTGAGCGATCCATTTCAGGACCACCCAGCGGGCGGATGTCGAATGGGTTCCGACCCGGGAAACAGTGTGACGGATGGCTGGGGACGCACGCACGATCATGAGAACCTGTTCGTGGTCGGCGCACCGACGTGTGTGTCCGGAAGCTGCGCCAACGCGACGCTGACGTTCTGCGCTCTCTCGTTGAGATCGGCGGAGGAGATCGGAAAATCATTCCCGGGACGATCCGCGTCCTAGTGATCTTGGCGCAGTGAAAGAATCCGGTTTCGCGACTCGGCCGCCGGGCCTGATCCGCTAGAGATCGGCCCGCCTGGCCCAATCCGTTAGAGATCCGCATGCCAGGGTCACGTACTGCTTGACCCGGATTCTCCGGATGCATCCTGATCTGTCTGATGCGCACCCACAGTTCGCGGCCCGAGGACACTGTGATAGTTCGCTCTCGGACCGAAATGGAGCAGCATGCCGAGACCGAGACGAAGGGCAGCCAAGTAATTCCTGAGCTGGCGCTTGGATGATTCGGGGAGAATCTCCGTTCCCTTGATCTCGACGATCACCTTGCCTTCGACCAGCATGTCGCACCGGTGATGGCCGATCACCTGACCGCGAAAGTGAATCTGAATCGGATATTCACGCCGGACATCCAGTCCCATGTCGCGAAGCAGGATCTCCAGTCCACGGCCATAGATGGGCTCCAGAAACCCGAAACCCAACTCATTGTAGGTCCCATAGAACGCGCCTATAATCGCTCGGCTCACACCAGCATGAATAAGCTCGTGGCGCTCAGAGGCTTTCCCTCGCGAGGATGGATCAGGATGCATCCGATGAATCCGGATCAAGCAGTACGTGACCCTAGCGCGGATTACACTGATCGCGGCATGGGTCGCCCGCGCATCGAATCCTTCGGACGCGCACTGATGGCGTGTCTCGGGATTCTCTCCTTCGCCACGGAAGGATCTGCCCAGCGCATCGACTGGCCATCCTACGGTTCAGATCCAGCCTCGACGAAGTTCTCGACCGCGAACAGCATCACGCCCGAGAACGTCTCCCAACTGAAGGTTGTCTGGCAGTGGGAGACCGGCGAGACGCCCAACGCGGCTAAAAAAGTCCGGCCCGGAAATCTCCAGGTGACACCGCTGGTCGTTCACGACACGATGTACCTGAGCACCTCCTACAATCGTGTGGTCGCGCTGGACGCCAACACGGGCCGCCTCATCTGGGAGTACGACCCCAGGGCCTACGACTACGGACAGCCGCCCAATGGCACCGGCTTCGTCCACCGCGGCGTCGCCCTGTGGAGTGACGGCACGTCGCGTCGCGTCTTCATGAACAGCCGCTGGCGACTCATCGCCCTCGACGCAGCGACTGGAAGGCTGATTCGTTCCTTCGGAGATACCGGCGTCGTTGATCTCGTCGCTGGCCTGAGCCGCGCCACCAACAAGCTGCACTACACGCAGACGTCACCGCCGGTCGTCTGGGGCAACCTGGTGATCGTGGGCAACGGCGTCGCCGACCGCCTCGTGTATCCCGGCGATCCGCCTGGAGACGTGCAGGCGTTCGACGTGGTGACGGGAAAGCGGGTGTGGCGCTGGAGCGGTATTCCGTTGTCACCGACGGACGAAGGCGCGAAGACCTGGGAGAACGATTCGTGGAAGACGACCGGTCACACGAACGTGTGGGCGCCGTTCAGCGTCGACGTCGAGCGCGGGCTCCTCTATCTCCCGGTGAGCACGGCCAGCAACGACGGCTATGGCGGTGCGCGTTTGGGCGACAACCTGTTCGCGGAATCGATCGTGTGTCTCGACGCGCGTACGGGAAAGAAGGTCTGGCACTTTCAGACCGTGCACCACGGCTTGTGGGACTATGATCTCCCCGCCGCACCGGTGCTTGGCACAGTCAAGATGGATGGAGTGCCGAGAGACATCGTCGCCGTCCCCACCAAGATGGGCTTCCTCTTCGTCTTCGATCGCGTGACCGGTAAGCCGATCTGGCCCATCGAGGAGCGGCCCGTCCCGTCGAGTGACGTGCCTGGGGAGCGCGCGTCGCCGACACAACCCTTCCCCACCAAGCCAAAGCCGTTCGCGCCGCAGGGATTCACGTCCGACGATCTCGTCGATCTGAGTCGCGAGCTCCAGACGCTCGCGCGCGCCGCGGTGAAGTCCTATCGAATGGGGCCGCTCTACACGCCGCCGTCGGTCCAGGGCACCATCGTCTCACCGGGTGTGATAGGCGGCGCGGGATGGGGCGGCGGCGCGTTCGATCCGGCGAGCGGCACGTTCTACATCAAGGCTACGAACCAACCGGCGCTGCTGCGCATCAGGACCATCGGTCAGCGCACCGACACTGTGAACGCGAGCTTCACGCTCGACCTCGCCGCCTCGGGCGGCCTGGGCGTTCGCGCGCCCGAGGACACGACACGTCTGCTGCCGGTCAACAAGCCGCCGTACGGCACGCTGACCGCCATCGACCTCAACTCGGGCGAGCAAGCCTGGCAGGTGACGTTGGGGGATTCGCCGGAGGTCCGCGATCACCCCGCGTTGCACGGTGCGAATCTCCCACCACTCGGCGTGGCGGGCGCACCCGGCGCAATCGTCACCGCGACAGGCCTGCTGTTCGCCAGCGGCGGCGGGCGGGTGCTATATGCACTGGACACGCGTGGCGGGAGCGTGCTCTGGTCGCACGACATCGGGCAGCGAGCGTACTCCGTGCCCATGACGTATCGTACGTCGGCAGGGCGGCAGTTCGTGGTCATCGCCAGCGGTGCGGCGACCGGCGCGAAGCTGACGGCGTTTTCTCTGCCCTGAACGATTCACACTCCCACCACGATCGAATATGCGTCACGCATTGCTCGCCTTTCTCCTGTTCGTCCCCGTCGCTCTCGGGGCTCAGGGCTCCGCTTCCCTGCGCACGGAAATCGATCGGCGGTCTACAGAAGTCGCACCGCGCGTCGTCAACTGGCGCCGCGACATTCACCAGCACCCCGAGCTCTCCTTCCAGGAAAAGCGGACGGCGGCTCTGGTGGCTGAGCACCTCAAGTCGCTGGGACTCGAGGTCCAGACGGGCGTCGGTGGCAACGGCGTCGTCG
The DNA here is from genome assembly GCA_035758925.1 of Gemmatimonadaceae bacterium. Lineage (GTDB taxonomy): Bacteria > Gemmatimonadota > Gemmatimonadetes > Gemmatimonadales > Gemmatimonadaceae > DASPMP01. Next base: position 20,421 of record DASTVV010000032.1, on the reverse strand, counting down.
GCATCCTGCGCGGCGCGAAGCCCGGACCGGTCGTGGCGCTGCGCGCCGACATGGACGCGCTGCCAGTGACCGAGCTGGTGGACCTTCCGTTCAAGAGCACCGTGCGCGCGACGTACAACGGGCAGGAAGTGGGCGTCATGCACGCATGCGGCCACGACAATCACGTCGCCATCCTCATGGGTACGGCTGTCGTGCTCACCGGCATGAAGGACCGCCTTCCTGGCACCGTGAAATTCATCTTCCAGCCCGCGGAGGAAGCGCCTCCCACGGGCGGCGCCGGTCCGATGATCGAGGCTGGTGTGCTCGAGAATCCCAAAGTGGATGCCATCTTCGGGCTGCATGTCGGTCCGGCGCGGCTGGGCGCGGTGAGCTATCGCGCGGGTCCGTCGAGCGCATCGGGCGACAATTTCAGAATCGTGGTCCATGGCAAGCAGACGCACGGCGCGATTCCGTGGGCTGGCGTGGACCCGATCGTCGTCGGCTCGCAGATCGTTCTCGGACTCCAGACCATCGTGAGTCGTCAGGTGGACCTGTCGAGCGCCAACGCCATCGTCACCGTTGGAGCGTTCAACGCAGGCAACCGCCAGAACATCATTCCGGATAGCGCCGTTCTCATCGGTACCGTCCGCACGTTCGACGAGAACGTCCGCCGCGAGATCCACGAGCGCATCAAGAAGACGGCCGAGCACATCGCCGCGAGCGCCGGCGCCACGGCGGACGTGCAGAGCGAGCTGGGATATCCTGTCACCGCGAACGACCCGGCGCTCACCGCGCGCATGCTGCCCACGCTCCAGCGCGTGGCGGGCCAGCAGAACGTCTACGAGGCGCCGCGCACCACGACGGCCGAGGACTTCTCGCGCTACGCGCTCAAGGTGCCGGGCCTGTTCATCGGCCTGGGTGTGACATCGCCGGCCAAGGACCCGCGTACCGTGGCGACGAACCACTCGCCGCTCTTCGAGGCGGACGAGGCGGCGCTCCCGGTCGGCGTCCGGGTCATGTCCTCTCTTGCAATCGATTATCTCACCGCGGCGAGCGGTCCCGGTCCCGTGGGCAACGGTCGCGCCAAAGGCGGTGTCACACCTTAGCGCGAACTCCACAGGCGACAACTCGAGGGGAGCATGCGCATCGAAGCCGTCTGGCAGGACATCAGGTACGCCGTGCGCGGTCTCAGGAAGAAGCCGGGCTTCACCGTGGCCGTGGTGCTGACGCTGGCGCTTGGCATCGGCGCCAACGCGGCAATGTTCGGCATCGTGGACCGCCTGCTCTTCCGGTCGCCGGCGTACATGACGCAGCCGGACCGCGTGCATCGCGTGTACCTGGTGCGCACCTTCGACGGCAAGGAGAACTTCGGCGGCTGGTTCCAGTACACGCGCTACGTGGACCTCTCGCAGTGGACGACGTCGTTCGACGTGACCGCCGCGGCGACGGACGTGCAGTTGGCCGTCGGCGTCGGCGACGATGCGCGAGAGATGAACGTCAACCCGGTGAGCGCGAGCTTCTGGAAACTGTTCGACGCCAAGCCCGTCATCGGACGCGTCTTCACCGCCGCCGAGGACACGACGCCAGTAGGCGCGTCGGTCGTCGTCCTGAGCTACCCGTTCTGGCAGAGCCGATTCGGCGGCCGCGCGGACGCCATCGGACGGCGGATCAAGATCGCGAAGGTGGACTTCACCATCATCGGCGTGGCGCCGCCCAACTTCAACGGCATGGCCACGGACCGCTTGCCGGTGGCGTGGATTCCCATCACCACCCACGCGGGCACCGAGTTCACCTGGAACCCCAAGGACCCGCACAACTGGTTCCAGAAGTACAACATCTCGTGGATGTACATGATGGTGCGCCGCAAGCCGGGCGTGTCGCTCGAGGCTGCGACGGCGGACCTCACCAACGCGTTCAAGCGCAGCTACGCCAAGCAGCGCGAGATGAGTCCCCAGACCACGCTCGCTGAGATCGCGAAGCCGCGCGCCGTCGCCGCCTCGGTGCTGCAGGAGCGTGGGCCGCAAGCAAACGAGGTGTCGAAAGTGGCGCGATGGGTGAGCGGGGTCGCGATGGTCGTGCTGCTCATCGCCGCGGCCAACGTCGCCAACCTGCTCCTGGCCCGCGCGCTGCGGCGGCGGCGCGAGGTGGCCGTGCGCCTGGCACTCGGCGTTTCGCGCGCGCGACTGATGTCGCAGCTGCTCATCGAAAGTTTTTTGCTCGCCGTGCTTGGCGGCGTTGTCGGCATGCTGGTGGCGCAATGGGGCGGCGCAATCCTGCGCGCGCAGTTCCTGAAGTCCACGGACGCCGTGTCGGTCATGGGCGATTCGCGCACGCTTCTCTTTGCCGCCGCCGCGGTGGTCATCGTCGGATTCATCACGGGTCTCGCGCCCGCGCTGCAATCGGTGCGCGGCGACCTGACGACTTCACTCAAGTCCGGCGCGCGTGAGGGCACCTACCATCGCTCGCGCACGCGCGTCGGATTGCTCGTCCTCCAGGGCGCGCTGTCCATGGTATTGCTCGTGGGCGCGGGGCTGTTCGTCCGCAGCCTGGACAACGTCCGGTCGCTGCGCATGGGCTACGACATCGACCCGATCCTCTGGGTCTCCGTGGAAGAGCGCGGCGAGAAGCTGAGCGAGGCCGAACGGATCGCGCTGCGCGACCGGCTCGAGGTGGAGGCCAGGACGCTCCCCGGCGTGGAGAAGGCGTCGCGCGCGGTGACGGTTCCGTTCTGGATGACGTGGAACGAGGACATCCACGTCGCGGGCTGGGATTCGGCCGCCATCAACAAGCTCGGGTCGTTCAACATCCAGGGTGCGGGGCCGGACTATCTCGCCACGATGGGAACGCGGCTCATTCGCGGCCGCAACATCGCGCCGAGCGACAGGAAGGACTCTCCGAAGATCATGGTGGTGAGCAAGACGATGGCAAACACGCTCTGGCGCGGGAAAGACGCGCTGGGACAGTGCGTGCGCGTCGGCTCGGACACCGTGCCCTGCACGACCGTCGTGGGCATCGCCGAGGACATTCGCACGTCGGATGATTTCAGCAGCGACAACCTGCAGTACTACTACCGCCCCATCTCCCAGGTGAACGAGGAAGGCGGCGGTCTCTTCATTCGCGTGCGCGGCGACGCCGCGAAGTCCGGCGAATCCATTCGACGCGGGCTCCAGCGCGTGATGCCCGGCGCGTCATACGTCACCGTTCGGCCCATGTCCGAGATCTACGGCCCCACCATCAAGTCGTGGAGCCTCGGCGCGACGATGTTCGTTGCCTTTGGTGCCCTGGCGCTCGTGCTGGCCGGCATCGGCTTGTACAGCGTCATCGCGTACAACGTGGTGCAGCGGACGCACGATCTGGGTGTGCGCGTCGCATTCGGTGCACAGGTGATGGACGTGATCCGTCTCGTGCTCGCCGAGGGACTCCGCGTGACGATCGTGGGGCTGGTGGTCGGCGGCAGCATCGCCTTGCTGGCGGGACGCTGGGTGGCGCCGCTGCTGTTCCACGTGAAGCCGACCGATCCGGTCGTGTTCTCGCTCGTGGTGGTGACGCTCCTGATCGCCGCTACGCTGGCCAGCCTGATCCCCGCACTCCGCGCGGCGCGCGTGGACCCCAACGTGGCGCTGCGAACGGAGTAGGAATCGCTCAGGCAGCGCGCGAATAGACGGTCGGCAGGATAGCCCGCAGGCGAGCGCGGTGTCCGTGGAGGCTTTCCGCGTGCCCCACGAACAGCAGGCCGCCGGGCACCAGCCGGTCCGCCAGCCGTTCGATCACCGCGGCGCGGCTCTCGGGCGAGAAGTAGATGAGCACGTTGCGGCAGAAGATTAGGTCGAACTTTCCCGGCACGGCATAGTACTTCTCGTTGAGATTCAGCCGGGAGAATCGCACCACCTGGCGCAGCTCGCGCATCGCGCGCATCCAGCCGTCCTGCGGTCCAGTACCGCGGAGCATGAAGCGCTGCAGATACCGCTGCGGGATCTCCTTCGCCTTTTCCACTGGCCACTCGGCCCGTTCGGCCAGCTCGAGGGCCTGCGTGTCGATGTCGGTTGCCTCGATTTCGATGCGCCACCCGTGTTCCGGCGGCAACGTCTCCAGCATCTGCATCGCCAGCGAGAACGGTTCCTGGCCCGTCGAGCACGCGGCGCTCCAGGCACGGATCACCCTCGGCCGCGCACCGGCGCTGGCTTCCGCAATCCACCGTGGGAACACCGTGGACTCGAGAAAGTCGAAATGGGCCCGCTCGCGAAAGAAGTGCGTCTCGTTGGTAGCGATGAGATCGAGCAGGGTGACGCATTCGGCGCCGCTCTCGTCGGCGCGGACGAGCTTCACGTAGTCGCCCAGCCGCTCGACCCCCAGCATGCGCAGGCGCGCGTTCAACCGTCTGGCCACCAGGGCGCGCTTCGAGTCGTTCAGGGCGATGCCTGACACGTCGTGTACGAGCGCGACGAACGCGCGGAACTCAGCGTCCGTGGGGTCCCGCCAACCCCACGCGCCGCCCGCGACGGACGAGCGGCGGCGCGCTTCAGGCGGCATGCGCGCGTCCGCTGCCGCGCGTCACGTGGAGCGTCGGCAAGCCCGACTCCTCGTCGGCCACCACGTCGTCCGCCAGCCTGAATACTCCAACCAGCTGCTGAAGCGACTCCGCCTGCGCGGCCAGCTCTTCCGCCGTCGACGCCAGCTCTTCCGCTGCGGACGCCGCTCGCTGCGTCACGTGATCCATCTGGCCCATCGCCGAGTTGATCTGCGACACACCGGCAGCCTGCTCGCGGCTCGCTGCCGCAACTTCCTGCACCAGCGCCGCCGTCGTCCGAATCGCCGGCACGAGCTCGCCCAGCAACGCGCCCGACTGCTCCGCCACGGTTACGCTGCTCACGGCCAGCGCGCTGATCTCGTTGGCCGCGCCCTGGCTGCGCTCCGCCAGCTTGCGCACCTCGGTCGCGACGACGGCAAAGCCCTTTCCATGCTCGCCGGCGCGCGCCGCCTCGATCGCGGCATTCAGCGCCAGGAGGTTGGTCTGATAGGCGATGTCTTCGATGATCGAGATTTTCCGGGCGATGGTCTTCATCGCGACGGCCGTCTCCGCCGCGACGCGTCCGCTTTCCTCCGCGTCCTTCGCTCCCTTCACCGCCGTCTGTTCGGTCGTCCGCGCGTTGTCCGCGTTCTGGGTGATGGAGGCGTTCATCTGCTCCAGGCTGGCGGTGGTCTCCTCCACCGAGGCCGCCTGCTCGTTGGTGCCCTGGGACAGCTGCTGTGCCGTCGACGACACCTGAGCCGACGCGCCGGTCAGCTGGTCCGCGCGCTCGCGCACGTCGCGGATGATCCGTTCCATCTCCGCCGCAAAGCCGTTGAGCGCGCGCGCCATGTCGCCGACCTCGTCCTGCGATTGCACGTGCAACCGCGCGGTGAGGTCTCCGCTGGCCAGTCGCTGCAGCTGCCTGCACGCTTCGCCGATCGGCGCCGACAGACGCCGGGCAAGCGCCATCGAGATCGCCACGCCGAACACGATGAGCAATCCGATCGCGAACCCATTCACGGCGCCGACACGCGCTTCCGTCCGCTGCACCGACGCGATGGACGCGGCCTTTTCCGACTCGGAGAGACGCTGCATCTCGTCGATCATGCCCACCTGAAGCGCCCGTGCCGCGAGGTATTCGCCGTCGAATCGCGACCTGGCCTCACTCATCCGACCCGCCTTGACCAGGCCGAGGATCTCGGTCTCGAGGCGATCCAGCGTCGCGCTGTCGTAGGCACTGGCCTGCTCGATGGCCTCCAGCACGCCCTTGGATGGGCGGAGCTGCTTCAGCTCCGTGACACGCACCTGCCGAACGCTGTCGGCCGCAACGGTGCGCTGGAGCTCCGCCTGGTTGCGCGGATCCAGCAGGTAGCCGCGCATCGCGTCGCTCGTCTCGAGCATCGCGTACCGGATGTCGGCGGCCTTCATCGCCAGGACGTCGTCGCGCTCGATGATGCCGTGCAGCTGGCGCGCGGAACGCGAGATCATCGAGACCACGAGGAACGACGCGGCGGCGCCGGCGAGCACCAGCCCGAGAAAACCCGCAAGGAGCTTGTAGCGAATCGTCAATCGCATCACGGTCACCGCGCGAACATGAAGGGCTGCTGCACGAGCTGCTTCACCTTGCGGCCGTGCACCTCCGCGGGATGGTACGACGAGGCGCGAACCGCGCGGCGCACGGACTCCGAGAACTCGTTGTCCGTGGATCGCAGCACCTTGAAGCTGTTCATGTCGGCGTTCCCGCGTTCGTCCACGATGAACTGCACCAGCACTTCGCCCCCGATGCGGCTCGACCGCAGGTTGCTCGGGTACACCGGTTTGACCGGAGTCCTGGCCTTGACGGGGACCTCGACCTGGAAATCGAAGTAGGTCTTGGAGCTTGCCGTATCACTCGCGGGAGCCTGGGCGCGACCCGCGCGGGGACTCAGCGCGACGATTGCGATGGCGAGGCAGCAGATGGTGGTACGCATAAGGTCAGATGGTTTGCGTGAACGCATCGGCGCCGAGGGCGCGATCGATGTTGAGCAGCATGACGAACTTCTTGCCGTCGGTTTCCGCCATGCCGTCGAGGAACTCCGCGCCGACGGACGTCCCGAAACTCGGCGGCGGCTGGATCTGATCGGCGGCGAGATCGAGTACTTCGCTCACCGCGTCCGTGATGACGCCGATCACAATGGCACCGTCGGCGCCGTCCTGGCCGCCGTTTCCCGTGATCTCCACCATCACGATGCAGCTGCGCGGCGTGATCGCTATCGACGGAAGCCCGAACCGCAGCGCGAGATCCACGACCGGGACCACGCGGCCGCGCAGGTTGATGACCCCGCGCACCGCGGCCGGCATTCCCGGCACACGCGTGAGCGTTCCGTACTCGATGATCTCCTTCACGCGAAGGATGTCCACCGCGTATTCGTCGCCGGCCAGCACGAAGCTCAGGAACTGCGTGCGGGCCTCGCTGGATGCGTTGGTCATGGCTGCTCCATCAGAAGCGGGAGTAGTTCCTGTCATCGTTCGGCGACCCTCCCCCTCCACCTTCGGTAGCTGTCTTCCCGTTGCCCCTTTGCGATGGCGCCCGTAGCGAGGGCGGCAACGTCGGTGGCTCGCGGGAAATGCGCTGCGCCGGTGCTGGTGTCGCGCCGGGCCGGGCGGCACGCTGACGTGCCGAACCCGATGCGGACTGTTCCTGCTCCGGTACTTTGAAGACGCTCACGATCTGCCGGAGTGACTCCGCCTGGGCGGCCATTTCTTCCGCCGTGGAGGCCAATTCTTCCGCTGCCGAGGCTGTGCGCTGCGTCACATGATCCACCTGGCTCATCGCGGAGTTGATCTGCTGCACTCCCGCCGCCTGTTCGCGGCTCGCCGCGGCCACTTCCTGCACCAGCTCCGCTGTCTGCCGTATCGCTGGCACCAGCTCGGCCAGCAATGCGCCTGACCGCTCGGCCACGGACACGCTGCTGATGGCCAGCGCACTGATCTCGTTGGCCGCCGCCTGGCTGCGCTCCGCGAGCTTTCGCACTTCAGTCGCGACCACGGCGAACCCCTTTCCATGCTCGCCCGCGCGCGCCGCCTCGATGGCGGCATTCAGCGCCAGAAGGTTCGTCTGGTACGCGATGTCCTCGATGATGGAGATCTTCTGCGCGATGGTCTTCATCGCCAGCGTGGTCTCCGCGGCCACGCGGCCGCTCTCTTCCGCGTCCCTGGCACCCTTCGCCGCCGTCTGCTCCGTGGCGCGCGAGTTGTCCGCGTTCTGCGTGATCGACGCGTTCATCTCTTCGAGGCTGGCCGTCGTCTCCTCGACGGACGCCGCCTGCTCGTTGGTTCCCTGCGCGAGCTGTTGCGCCGTGGCGGCCACCTGTGCCGACGCTCCCGTCAACGTCTCCGAGGCAAGCCGCACCTGCGAGATGGTTTGACTGAGCGAGTCGGCCATGGTTCGCATGGCGCGTTGCAGGTGGCCGGTCTCGTCGTTGCGCGTTGCGCCGGTCACCTGGCGCAGGTCGCCGCGCGCGATCCGGTCCGCGATCAGCACCAGCTCACCGATCGGCTTGGTGACCGAGCGAATCGTGCTGAGCGCGTGACCCAGTCCCAGCAGGATGGCCACGACGAGCGCAACGACCATGAACAGGCGCTGGCGCTCGGTGTCCGCCGCCGCCGCGTTCCGCATGGCGGTCACGCGCGCGAAGCCCTCGGTCTGGACGGAACGCGCGATGGCGTCCATTCCGTCGATCACGGGACGGTCCAGGCCGCGAACGGCCCGGTCCACGAGTTGTGTGCTGGCGGTGCGCCCGGGTTCGAACTGCCGCAGCGCGTCGCGGTACTGCTTGCCCAGGTTTGCGTGATCCTGCCGCAGCTGGACCACGGGCGCGATGTCGAAGTTCAATGCCTTCAGCGAGTCCGCGACGGTCGCCAGCGCCTGCTGCACATCCTGCTCGAGCTCATCGAACGATGCCGAATAGGTGTCGAGGTCGGCCCGCTGGTGGCCGCGGATGAGGATGTTGTTCCACTCCTGCACCTCGTGTTGCAGGTCGCGCTGCGCGTCACGGATGATGGTGACCACGCTTCCCACCGACGACTGGAACCGCGCCCGCTGGCGCATGGTGTCCGTCGTCTCCTGCAGCGTGCGCAAGCCATTCCAGCCGATGAAGGCGAGAATGACGCTCGTCACGAGCGGCATGCCGAACAGGCGGGTGCGGAGTTTGATGTTCTGGAGCATGGGTGGGCCGATGTGTGGTGTGCCCTACTGCAGCTCGTGATGGCGCCACGCCCGCGCGCCGGTTGCCGATCCCTGCGCGATCTCCAGCAGCGGAGCCACGTCGAGGATGAGAGAGATGCAGCCGTCGCCCATGATCGTCGTGCCTGACAGCCCGCGAACCTGATTGAACATTCCGGCCAACGGCTTGATGACGGCTTGCGTCTCGCCGATGACCTGGTCCACCACCAGCCCAGCCTCCTGGCCGTCGGCCTGCACGACGACGATGCTTTCGCGCGCGGTGGCGTCCGGCCGCGTCGTGCCTCCGAACAGATGCCGGAGACGCACGTACGGCAGGGGCTTGCCGCGAACGGAGAGCACACCACTGACGGCGTCGCGGTCGGTCTCGTGCGCCGCCATGCATTCGGTCACGGCTCCAACGGGAATGACGTATCGCTCGCCGGACACGCCGATGACGAATCCGTCGATGATCGCGACCGTGAGCGGCAGGCGAAGCCGGACGGTGGTGCCCGCGCCTTCGGTGCTCTCGATCTCGAGGCTGCCGCGCATCCCTTCGATGCTCCGCCGCACCGCGTCCATGCCCACGCCACGCCCGGACAGCTCGGTCACCTGGGTCGCGGTGGACAGACCTGGCGCGGTCACCAGCGCGAATACCTGCGCGTCGCTCAGCTGATCGGGCGCGCCGTCACGCACGAGACCCATCTCGCTGGCCTTCTCGAGGATCCCGCGGCGGTTCATGCCGCGGCCGTCGTCGCGGATCTCGACGATCACTTCGCCGCGCTCGTGCCGGGCGCTGAGCGCGATGGTGCCGGTGAGATCCTTGCCCGCATCCCGTCGCTTGGACGGATGTTCGATGCCGTGGTCCACCGCGTTTCTTATCAGATGCGTGAGCGGTTCACGCAGACGCTCCACGATCGTCGCGTCCACTTCCACCGCTTCGCCGTCCAGCGTCAACCGGATGAGCTTTCCCTGCGCCGCGGCCACGTCCCGCACGGTGCGCTGGTGCTGGCGGAACAGCGGACCCACCGGCACGAGGCGCATCTCCATCACACGTTCGTGCAGCGTGGTGAGCAGGCGCGTCAGGTCTTCGGCGGCGGTTTGGCTTGCCTCGGAGACGCCGTCCAGCGACAGCGCCTGCATCAGGCGACCCCGCGCCACCGCGATCTCGGTGCTGAGCGTGAGCATGCCATCCAGCTTGCCCATGTCCACACGGAGGCTGCGCTGCCGCTCGCCGCTCGTGACGCCGCCGTCGGTGATGAAGCCGGACTGAAACTCCCCGGTGTGCTCCGTCCCCCCCCCGGTGGACTGCAGCTCGACCGGCACGAGACGCGCGATGAGCGCCTGGTCCGACGCACGCACGCGCGGCACCTGTCCGCGGTTTTCCGCCGCGAGCATGCCGCGCAGCGAATCGACCACCTGCAGCATCACGGTGACACGGCCCTGGGTCACCTGCACCGAGCCGTCGCGCATCATCGAGAGCGCATCTTCGAACCGGTGCGAGAACTCCGCGACCGCCGGAAGGTCGACCATCCCAGCGCCACCCTTGATGGTGTGCACCAGGCGGAAGACCTCGTTCAGCGGCGCCGCAGACTCGGGCGCCGCCTCGAGCGCGATGAGCGCCTGCTCCATGGCCGACAGGGCTTCCTCGGCTTCCTGGAGGAAGACCTGGCGCAGCGCGGCCGGATTCCACTCCTTGGTCACGTGCGGACCCCCGCCCCGATCAACTGGACCACGACCGCTCCTTCGCGCGGAACGAATACCAGCTTGCGACCGCGGGTGCCGCCGATGTCCGTGCCGGTGACGACGATGCCGTGCGCCGCCAGCGACTGTCGCGCCGCGGCGACGTTCCGGTGGCCCAGGTGATCCTTCTGATCGCCGAACGGCGCGAGCACGCTGGCGCCGCCGATGATGCGCGCGGTGAAGCGCTTGCGTGACCCGCCGCGCGATTCCATCTGGTCGATGAGCGCCGCGATCGCGGTCGGCGCATACCTCGGCGCCGTCTCCTTCGTGGCGTGGGCGGGCGTTACGGGAAGCAGGAAATGATTCAGGCCGCCGACGCGCGCGATGGCGTCGTGCAGGCACACCGCGACGCACGATCCGAGAATCGTGACCAGCGCGCCTACGGCATCACTCACGCACACCTGGCCCGGGTGGACGTACGTCGTCGGCAGCGCGCGCAGCCGCTCGGGAGTCAGCTCGTCGGATGTGCCGCGCTTGGGCGCCGACAGACCGTGCCGGGTCACGTCCGCCCTGCCGCAAGAAGGCAACTCCGCACCTTGGCGAGCAGCTCGGCCGGGTCCACCGGCTTCGTGATGTATTCGTTGGCGCCCCGCTCATAGCCTGTCACGACGTCGTCCAGCTCCGTTCGAGTCGTCACCATGAGTATCGGCAGGCCGCGGAGACTTTCGTCGGCGCGAAGCGCGCGAAGAGCCTCGAAACCATCCATGTGCGGCATCACGACGTCGAGCAGGATGAGGTCCGGCCGCTGCTCGCGCGCCAGGCGCAGGCACTCCTCGCCGTCGGCGGCCACGAGGATGTCGTACGGCTCCTCCTCGAGGATCATCCGCTGCCTGAGGATCGCCGTCGGCGAGTCATCGACAAGAAGGATCTTCTTGCGCTGCATTTTGCGAGCGGGGAGGAACAGCACGCCGGCTCATCGCCGGTAAGTGCAGGAGCGCGGGTGGGCTGCGGGGGGCTTCGCTCCTGATGTTTGCCTGCGTCGGCACATACTCGACGCGAGACAGCACTCCAGGTCACGGACACCGCGTGCGAGTTACGCGTGCAGCCCGAGAGCGTCCGTGCGCGCTTTCATCCGCGCGGCAGCTGATTCCTACTTCGGCGACACACGGAGCACACGGCCGTTGCCGCTGTCCGTGATGAGATACAGCAGTCCGTCGTTCCCCTGCTGCACGTCGCGGATCCGCTCGCGCAGATCGCCCAGGTAGCGCTCCTCGAGCACGACGGCGCCATTCTGCAGACGTACGCGCACCAGGGCCCCGGGCTGCAGGGAGCCGATGAGCAGGTCGTTCTTCCAGCCGGGGAATTTGTCGCCCGTGTAGAACGTGATGCCCGAAGGCGCGATCACCGGATCCCAGTAGAACACCGGCTGCTCCATGCCTTCCTTCACCGTCCCCTCGCCGATGCGCATCCCGCTGTAGTCCCGGCCGTACGTGATCACCGGCCAGCCGTAATTCCTGCCCGGCTCGGGATGATTCAGCTCGTCGCCGCCGCGCGCGCCGTGCTCGATGGTCCACAGCTGGCCGGTCACCGGGTGAATGGCCGCGCCCTGCATGTTGCGATGGCCGTACGACCAGATCTCGGGCCGCGCATCGTTGCGGCCCACGAAGGGATTGTCTTTCGGGATCGTCCCGTCCGCGTTGATGCGCACGAGCTTGCCGAGCAGCGACCGGAGGTTCTGCGCCTGGTCGCGGTACTCGAACCGCTCACCCTGCGTGATGAAAATCCTGCCGTCGGGAGCGAAGACCACGCGCGACCCGAAGTGGTTCCCGCCACCCACTTTGGGCTCCTGGCGATAGATCACGCGCACGCTGTCCAGGCCCGTGGCTGCGTCCATGAGATGCGCCCGCGCGACGGCGGTGCCCGCGGTGCCACCCTCGCCCGGCTCCGCATACGACAAATAGATGATGTGGTTCCTCGCGAATGCCGGATCCAGCGCCACGTCCAGCAGCCCACCCTGCCCCTCGGCGAACACACGCGGCACGCCCGTCAGCGGCGCCGACAGGCGGCCGTCGCGCTCCACGATGCGCAGTCGGCCAGGGCGCTCGGTGACGAGCATCCGGGAATCGGGCATGATCGCGATGCCCCATGGGTGCTCGAGACCACGGGCCACCGTTTCCACGTTGAGGGCTCCGTCCACCGACGCCGGCGTCGTCGAGTGCGGCGCCGGACCTTGTGGGGCGGCACGACAGGATGTCGTTGCCATCGCGATGATCAGGAGCGAAGTACGGCGCATGGCTTACCTCACTTGGAAGTACCGCGTCGTGCTGCTCGGCGCGCGTGCAGCGCCGCACCGATACCCACCAGGAGACCGAGCCCCACCAGTCCAAGTCCGACGTACGAGAGCCGCGTGAGCCTCACGAACCGCACGTAACCGGCGAAAAGCGGCGCCTCGGGATCGTGGACGGCGTTCCTGAGTCCTTCCATCTGTACGTACGTCCAGACGAACGCGGCGGCACCAACGACAACCAGCGCGACGCTCCAGGCGTCGAGGACCCTGCTGCGGCGTGGCACGGGCTCCGGCATGGGGGGAAGGTACATTCCCGCACCAGAACGCCCCAGCATCGGGGCGGCCCACCACGTTTTGGTCCCTTTTCAGGTCAAATTGCCGTGCCCATGCGTTAACTTTCGAGTGCCCCTACTCAGGCAGCATTTGGATGAAGAAGTTCGAGTTCCAGGACAACGGCCGCACGTTTACCTGCGAAGCGGCCACCTCCCGAGCGACCCCCGATCAGATGTGGTGGTGGGTCAACGTCTCCGGCGATTCCCTGAGGTACGCCGCCTTTCACATGAAGAAGGGCGACACCATCACCTCCGTAAGACCGCGAATCGTCGAGTATTACGCCAAGGTCCTGGCTGACCGCGAGCGTCCACCGCTCCCCCGACCCACCTTCGGCCCAGGGCGCCCCCCCGCACAGAAGCAGGTGCAGCCCGACTAAGGGGCTCGCACAAGTCAAGGGTCTTTTCGCGGGCGGATGTTTCGACGGTTACTAATGTCAGGCGCGGGCACGTCTGTTGCTGCCTGCACGGACCGTGGTAATGACCTCGCGAGTTGTCCCGAAAACCCGCGGTCGTACCCGAGTGACGGCTTCACATGCCGCCAGTCAATTGGTCGCGGACGATAGTGTACCCGAGTTCATGACTCCTCCTCCCCCGACCAACGCCCTCGAGATCGGCCTCGTCAGCTCTGCACTCGAGACGGATTACGAGGTTCTCGAGGAGTTGGGGCGTGGCGGCATGGCGGTCGTCTATCGCGCACGGGAAAAGGCGCTCGACCGTGAAGTCGCCATCAAGGTGTTGCCGGCCGTACTCTCGCTCGACAATTCCTTTGTCGAGCGCTTCGAGCGCGAGGCCAAGACCGCGGCGCAGCTCGAGCATCCCAGCATCGTCCCCATCTATCGGGTAGGGCGCTCCGGGCAGGTCATCTTCTTCGTGATGAAGCTGCTGCGCGGCCAGTCGCTCTCCACGGTGCTGCGCGAACGCAAGCGACTCACGCACGACGAAATCAGACACATCCTGCTCGACACCGCGGGTGCGCTGGGGTACGCGGCCAGGCGCGGCGTCGTGCATCGCGACATCAAGCCGGACAACATCCTGCTGGATCACGATGGCCGCTGCGTCATCACGGACTTCGGCATCGCCAAGACGACCACGGGGCCGTTGACCGCCCAGGGCACGTCCATGGGTACGCCGCGGTACATGAGCCCGGAGCACGCCCAGGGACAACCGCTCGACGGACGCAGCGACATCTACAGCCTGGGCGTCTGCGCCTTCCAGTGTCTCGTCGGCGAGATCCCGTTCGACGGGCCCGACCCGTTTGCTGTGCTCTACAAGCACATCAACTCGCCGCTGCCGCAGCCGACTTTCAGCAAGGACGAAGACCAGGCGCTCTTCGCGGTGATCGCCAAGATGCTCGCGAAGAAGCCCGAAGATCGTTTCCAAAGCGCGGACGAGCTGATCGTGGCGCTCGGCGGCACGACGTCTTCGACGTCGACGACGCTCGTCACCGGCATTTTCTCGTCGCGCCTGGTGGTGGACAAGACCGAGATCATTCCCACCGGCGCGATCGCGCACGTCAGGCGGCTTCTCAACCAGCGCATGCCCACGTGGGCCGCGATCGCGTCATTGGCCATCGTGACAGCCGGCGGGTATGTCGCTTTCAAGCTGCCCGGTTCCATCACCGCGGACACGGCAAGTCAGAGCCGGAACACTCGTGCGCCCAGACCGTCGCTCCAGTCGCCGCAAGCTGGCGGGATAGCGCCATCACAGGTGGTCGCCAGCGCGGCGACGCAGCCCGCCGGTACGCCAAGCCGGTCGCCGGTACCAACACCGAAGCCAAAGCCGCTGCCGGAATCGAAGTGTCCGCCGTCCCCCAAGACGCTGGCTCTGCTGATGGACAGCATCCGCACGCAGCGCGAGGGTACCAAGCTCCAGATGGGCTATGACGTGTGCGGACTCACCGCGGGAGCGCCGTACAGCGCGGAGCTCTCGGTGAAGCGCACCGGTCAGAATCCCGTCAAGCGCGTGCTGGTTGGCAGCCCGCAGCCCGTGCTCGACGAGTTCCCCGCGACGGCCAACAGCCCGCGCTCGCGCAGCACGCGCGAGGTGGACATCTCGTCGCTGCCGCCCGGACGATACGAGCTGAGATTCGCCGTCACGGACTCTCGCAAGCGTCGCGCGGAACGCGTCCGTCAATTCGAGATCCGCGAACGCCAGTGATTCGACTCAGCGGCCTCTGCCGTAGGCGGCCACTTTCTCGAATCCCGTCACAACGTCGCTAGGTTCGTTGCGTGTCGTTCCTCGTTTGCCCACTCAAAGCGAGGTTCCAGTGAGCACAGGGTCCGAGGACGCCGAGCCGCGCGTTGACGCCGAGCGGCTGGCGATTGTCCGGGAAGTGGAAGGCGACGGAGAGATCTGGATCGTGCGCGAAGTTCCCGCGCCGCAGTTCGACCGGCGCGGCGGCACGCACCTGGTGTTCGAGAGCGCCTTCGTGATGCGCCGCCTGCGCACGTTTCCGAAAGACTGGATCTCGATGAGCGCCGCGAGCCTGTACCAGCTGAGCCTCGACATGCGCGACGCCTCGGAAGGCTAGAACTCAACTCAACGCGCTCGATTCCAAAGCAAAGAAAAGCGAAAGGGCCCTCGCTGAAGGCGAGGGCCCTTTGTGTTTCGGACTGCGAGCTACTTCTTGGTCAGCGTGAGCCCGGTGACCGTCCCGTCCGTGTTGTGGGCGAAGCGAATCCCGTACACGCCGTCGGTGCTCTTGAGCCGTCCCGCCATCACGACGCTGTCTTTCGGATAGCTGGCCACGGTGGTGCCGTTGATCGCGCACTCCACCTTGTCGCTCGTCACGGTGACGGCGATGTCCTGCTTCACCGGCTCGCCCTTGGCCGCCGCCTTGTTCACCGCCGCATTCGTCTCGCCGCGAGCGCCGTTGAGACGGAACGCCTGCGGACCGAAGCCGCGTACGATGAACGTGCCGTTGCCGTACGCCGCGCAGTACAGGTAGCTCTGGTTGTCCGTGCCCATGTCGTTCCCGCCGATCACGATGCCGTAGGGATGCGGATGATCGTTCACGTTCATGTACTGCGGCTCGGTGAACGTGGCTTTCACCGTGTAGTTCCCGCTGGCCTTGTTCGCGGCATTCCAGTAGACCACCGCGGGGCCGGTCGTGACCTTGAGCGCGTCGCCTTCCTTGGAGAGCTTCGCGTTCTCGAGCTTCGCGCCTCGCGAGGCCTCGTTCGCATCGATCTTCCCGCTCCATCCGGCCACGGAGATGCCTCCGCCGGCAACCGCGCGGGACGCTTCCTGTTGGGCCTGAGCGGCAACTTCGCGGGACGCCAGAGCGAACACCGCGGCGAGCAATACCGTACGACTGGTGCGACGCATGATTCGACCCTCGAATGAATGTCCGTGGTGACGTGTGCAGTCCAAAAACTGGCGCATTGCCCGTCACCCGACAACTGCGCGCAATTGGATACCGCGTTTGACACTATGGGTGCCCTCGGTGGTTGCCCGCACCGTCACCGTTCTGTCACTATCGCACATTCCCCGCAATCCGGTCCCCTAATCCGTTCCCCAGTCAGTTGACCCTGTCCCCCGCCCTGTCCCCCCGTCCCCTTGCCAATAGGTCGACAGTCTACATATTGGACGTGTAGACAGTCGACATATAGCTCCGGAGAACACGATGTCGGTCATCGACGGCTTGCGGCACCGCGTGCGCGTATGGCTCGATCGCGACGCCTACGATCGCGAGATGGACGAGGAAGTCCGGCACCACCTGGCGCTGGACGCCGCGCAGCACGTCGGCCCCGACGGCCGCTCCGCCAGTGAGGCGGAGCTCATCGCCCGGCGCAGGTTCGGCAACCGCACCTTCCACAAGGAGGAGCGCCGCCGCGTCGCCGGACTGGCCATGTTCGACGGCGCCGCGCTCGACGCCCGGCACCTGACGCGCTGGCTGCGGCGATCGCCCGGCTTCGCCGCCCTCGCCATCCTGACCATCGCGCTCGGCATCGGCGTCACCACCGCCGTGGTGAGCATCGCGGACCACGTGCTCGTCCGCTCGCTGCCCTTCGGCGACACGGACCGCCTGATGATGATGGTGGAGCTCGACGGACACGGCGGCTTCCGCACGCCGTCCGCGCCCACGGCGGAGGATTGGCGGCAGGATGCGGGGACTGCGCAAGCATTCGATGGCGTCACGTACGTCCGCGGCGACGGCGTCACGCTCCGTGTGGGCGACGAGGCGGAGACCGTCGGCGACGGCTTCGTGTCGCCCGAGTTCTTCCCGCTCCTGAAAACGCGTCCGCTGCTCGGCCGCACGCTGCTGCCGGACGATCAGCGCGCCGACGCGCCGCTCGTCGCAGTGATCACGCACCGCCTGTGGCAGCGCCGGTTCGGCGGCGACCGCGCCATTCTCGGGCGTTCCATCAGCATCGACAGCATCCCCACCACAGTCGTCGGAGTGATGCCGCCGGGCGCAGTGTATCCGCCGTTCGCGGATGTCTGGCAGCCGATCACGAAGTTCAAGCACCAGGACATCCTGCTGCGTCGCGGCTTCCACGCGGACAGCCGCACGCTCGCCCGGCTGCGCGCGGGCGTGGACTCGGCGCGCGCCATGGCCTTCATGCAACCGGTGGCCAGGCGGCTGGCCCAGGACTATCCCGCGGACCAGGCCAAGTGGATGCCCGCGCTGTTCCCGGTGCGCAACGAGATCATCGGCAACATTCGCCCCATGCTGCTCACACTCGCGGCGGGCGCGGCGGCCGTGCTGCTGCTGGCGTGCGCCAACGTGGCGGGCCTGCTGCTCGCGCGCGTCACCGCGCGCTCACGAGAGCTGGCCGTGCGCGGTGCGCTGGGCGCGTCGCGCGGCCGCGTCGTGCGCCAGCTGCTCACGGAAAGCTTGATTCTCTCTGCGCTCGGCGGGGTTCTCGGCACCGCGCTCGCCGCGTTTGGCGTGAAGGTCGTGGCGAAGCTCATGGGCGACCGGCTGCCGCGCGTGGAAGAGCTGGTGGTGGACCAGCGCGTGCTGCTCGTCGCCGCAAGCGTCACGCTGCTCACGGCGCTCCTGTGCGGCGTATGGCCCGCGCTCCGCGCCACGCGTCACCGTAGCAGCGAGGTGCTCCGCGCCAGCGCATCGGGCGCCGTTGGATTGCGGCGCGACTCGCGGCTGCGTCGCATGCTGGTGACGGTGCAGTTCGCGCTGGCACTTATGCTGCTGGTGGGAGCGGGCCTGCTGATGCAGAGCTTCCGCCGCGCCGCGGCGGTGGACGTTGGCTTCGATCCGCGCGGCGTGCTCACATTCCGCGTGGCACCTCCCTCTGGTGCTTACGCACAGCCCGGTGAGGCCGCCGCGCTCTACGACCGACTGATGGTGGCGACGCGCGCGGTGCCGGGCGTGGTGGACGCGGCCTTCATCAATCACGCGCCGTTCGGCAGGGCCGCCATCACGACCTCTGTCGAGGTGGAAGGCCGTCCCATGCTCGACTCCAGCAATCAGGTGTTCTATCGCACGGTGTCCGGCAACTATCTGGACACGATGCACATGGCGCTGGCCGGCGGCCGGTGGTTCGACGACGCCGACCTGCGCTCGCAGACCGGCAGCTTCGTCATCAACCAAGCCATGGCAAAGCTGTACTGGCCCGGGACCAACGCGATAGGCCAGCGCATCACCGTGCGGCGCGCCTCGCAGGCACGCGCCGACTTCGGCAAGCCGATGTCCGGCACCGTTGTGGGCGTCGTCCGCGACGTGCACCAGCAGCGCCAGGACGTGGTGCCCGATCCCGAGGTGTACGTGCCCTACACCACCGAGACGTGGCCGTGGGGCATGCTGGTGGTGCGCACGCGCGACGGCGTCCGGTCTTCTCCGGCGCTGCTGCGCGCTATCAAAGCGGTGGATCCGCGACTGGTGGCCACAGGAGATCCCGGCACCGCGAGCTTCACCGGCATCGAGGACACCATCGCGAAGAGCCTGGCGCCGCGGCGGTTTTCCATGACGCTCATCTCGGCGTTCGCCGCCTGCGCGCTGCTGCTCGCCGGCATTGGCATGTATGGCGTCGTCGCGTACGGCATCGCGCAGCGCACGCGCGAGATCGGCGTACGCAAGGCGCTGGGCGCCACGGACGGCCTCATCGTGCGCCAGCTGCTGCGCGAGACGGCTTGGGTTGTCGTCGGCGGCGTGGTGCTCGGCTGCGGCGGCGCGTGGGCCGCGGGACGTCTCATCCGGGGTCTGCTGTTCGACACGCAGCTCACCGATCCGGGCACGTTCGTCCTCACCATCGGTCTCCTCGGCGCCGCTGCGCTGGGCGCGACGCTGCTGCCCGCTCGCCGAGCGACACGTCTGGATCCCACCATCGCCATGCGAGGCGAGTGACATGCCAAAACTGCCTCGCAGCGAGCTGCTGCCCGGAACCCTCGAGATGCTGGTGCTGCACACGCTCACGCTCGGGCCACTGCACGGCTACGCCATCTCGCAGCACATCGAGAAGCTGTCCGAGAGCGTGCTCAAGGTGGAGCAGGGGTCGCTCTATCCGGCGCTGGAGCGGTTGCAGAACAAGGGCTGGGTGACGTCGAAATGGGGCGAGTCTCCCACCGGCCGGCGCGCCCGCTACTACAAGATCACGGCGAGCGGGCTCAAACAGCTGGGCGAGGAAACCTCGGCCTTCGATCGTGTGACGCTCGCCATCAATCGGGTACTGAAGCGGGCATAAATGCTCCGCGTGCGGTAGCGTCCCTACCTCGACCGCGCTCCTTGCGGGCAATGTCGATTTGTATGCAATTTGTGCGCGGTAGCGGAACCACGGAGCCTCTCGATGAGGCGTCTATCTACAGTGCTGTTCTTGCTGATCGCGCGAACGGCTGCCGCCCAGGACGACGCGAAGGCGTCGCTCGCGGGCCGCGTACTGGACTCGCTGGACAGCGGCGCGGTGGCGTCCGCCAAGGTGCAGATCGTCGGCACGAGCCTCACCGCGCTTACCGACGGCCGTGGAAACTTTCGCATCGGCAACATCACCGCAGGTGTGCACGAGTACTCGGTGCGCGCCATCGGCTACCAGAAGACGGCCACGTCTCACGAGTTCGCGAGCGGCGCGCTGCAGCGTGACATCTACCTCGAGCGGCTGCCGAACGTCCTCACGCAGATGGTGGTGCAAGGGCGGTCGCTTCGCGTCCCGCGCTTCTTCGAGGCGATTTACGCGCGGGGCAGCAGGTGGGGCACCTTCATCACGCGCGAGCAGATCGACTCGCTCAACCCGTTCGATCTCCGAACCGTTCTCAGGAGCGTGCCCGGACTGCTGGTCACCGATCGTCGCACGTATTTCCACTTCTGTCCAGCGGACCAGGTGGGCGAGCTGTGGATGGATGGGCGCAGGATGGGCGCGGGCGAGGCGATCGACGAGTGGCTCACGAACATCCCGCCCAAGGACGTCCAGGCCATCGAGGTCTACGCGAGGTCGCAGACGATTCCAGCAGACTTCCTGATGCACCGACCCTG
>DASTVV010000001.1:0-71251 GCA_035758925.1 Gemmatimonadaceae bacterium | reverse complement strand
CTGTCTTCGATCTGGACGAAGCGCTGCTCGACTTCGCCGACCTCGATGAGCTTCACGGCGGCTAGCACCAGCCGCGCGACCACCATGGACCGTTGCAAGCTGTTGCCGTGCATCCGCGCATCCGCCAGCGCCTGACCGATGTGCTGTTGCAACTCCGCGATCGTGGCGACCGACAGGGGCGTTCGCGCATTGGGCACTCGCGTCCTGCGTCCGCCGTTCCTGCGACTGGCGATGCGCTTCCGCGCCGTGCCGGGGCTGTGGTTGTAGCAGAGCCGAGAGCCCCTGAGCGCAGCCATGCCGCAGCGTGCTCCACTGCGAGCCCGCGCCGTGCATCTCCGCTTAGCATGACCGCTGCTCATGTTCTCGTCTGCTCATCATCACTTCCCTCCTCGCCGCCTTGGTCGATACGGCACCGGACTTCCAATGAACTCCAAGCCTTCTGGATCATCCGCGAAGTCCAGCATGTAGCGAATGCAGCCGAGCTTCGGGTCGTATGGATCCACGTCGATCATGCCCCGTCGCCACGAACGCCTGATGTCCTCGAACTCGACCGGATGCCGTCCGATGCCACCGATCACGGCGTGGACGTGGAGCCGATCAGTGCGCTCACCGCGCTCGTACGCCACGACCGCGTAGACGTTCGGCTCCTTCGTCGCCAACCACTGACGGACCGCGGCCACCGCTTGGCCTTGCGTCTTCGGATAGCGGAACGTCGGCGTCACCCAGAAGTCCCAACGGAATCCCTTGAGCCATGCGGCAACCTGATCCTTCGCGGCTGAATCCACTGGGCACACCTCGAGTACAAGAGCAACGCGCACGTGCCGTTGCTCCTTTCGTCCTTGCTTCGAGGCCGCGCTTGCTGGTCAGGGTGTCGTTGCTTCGACGAGTCGAGCACGAATCACCGCATCGCAGAGCTACGACCGATGCCTGATGGGCAGGATAAACCGCGCGAAGTAGTAGAAGTCACTCATGCTACAATTTTCTTTCAGGCTGGCTGCCTCTGGAGTTTGATGAGGCGATCACGCACCGTCGTCCAGTGCATGAGGAACAGCCGAGCGATTCGCTCGTACCTCTCGCGCTTCTTCAGCTTTCTGCCGCCGGGGCTCCACGCGCCGTAGTCGTGGAACTTCGCGAGCAGCTCCTCATCGCTCACGTCACTCGGTCCACGGCCTGTGCGACGTGCCCGCCGCTTCATGGCCTGCCACTCCTCTGGCGTCATGTCACCGAACTCGGCGTAGGCACTCTCAGTCTCGCGCACCATGTTCAGCAGTGCGGCGCCCATCAGAGCACGCTGGTCGGCGCTGAGGGTGAGCTTCTGTTTCTTTGTCATGGTCGCATCCCTCCCAGATGCGAGAGAGAGCAGGCACCAGCGTGGAGACGCTGGTGGATCCCGAGGGATCACGGCCGGCCGGCCGCCCTGCTCTTCGTTTGCTGGTCCTTTCTGCGCCCCGCGGTCCCGACGCGCCTTGTCGCGCTTTCGCCGCCGCCCGTCCTCCGCCTGTGCGTCGCGCTTTCGCCACATCTCGGCGAGGGCGTCGTCAGGGGGCGCTACGCCAGACGGCACCACTTCCGTCCGACCGCACTTCGGACAGGACATCACGACGTGGCCGTTGCCGTTCGTGCCGAGCATGAGGCTGGCGCCGCACCTGGCGCACTGGACGACTTCCTTCATGCTGCACCCCGCGCCGACCGCATCACGCCAAAATCTGCGCGCAGCTCTGGGTCCAATTTGGGTCCGGTAGGTGCGGCACCACGCGGACAGGGCTCCACGCGTCCAACGCCGTAAGTGCTTGAACCAGTGTACTGTTCTACCCTGGTGTTAACCGCTGTCCGCCCGTGCCATCTGTCTTGAAAACCGGCGTCCGAAAGGACTTGGGGGTTCGAATCCCTCGCCCTCCGTTCCGGCAGTGATCTGGAGCACGTTGGTCCGGTAAGGTCTTCCCCGACAAGCAATTCGCGTTGCGGGTCGAGCGGCCCAGGCGTGTTTCCTTGGGGATGGTGCCCCATCCAGGAATCCCAAGGTAACCCGACGCCATGACCACTGCAGCACGTGTCTCCGCTCGTCCCGTTGCGTCCGCGCGTCCCGTCGCGTCACCGCGCTCGCGAGCGCGCGTGGGCCCAGCGATGCTCGCCGGCGCGGCGATCCTCCTGGTCGCCGCAAACATCGCCGGCGCGCCGTACTACCTGCTGCCTATGGCCGAGCGCGTGCGCTCGCCGGAGCATATCTGGCTGCGCCCGGCCGGCTACGTGGGGCAGTCCGCCGGAATCCTCGCCGCGCTGATCTTCGCGTTCCTCTGGCTCTACCCGCTGCGCAAGAAATTCCGCGCGCTGTCCTGGATGGGCGCGATCAGTAAATGGCTCGACGTGCACATCACGTTCGCGCTGCTGCTGCCGCTGCTCCTCGCGATTCACGCGGCGTGGCGCTTTGGGGGCATCATCGGCCTCGGCTTCGATGCTATGATGATCGTGTGGGCCAGCGGCATCGTCGGGCGGTATCTCTACGCGCGCATCCCACGCAGCCGCTCGGGTCTCGAGCTGACGCTCGAGGAGATCGCCGCGGACCGCCGGTCGCTGGTGACGGAGCTCGCCGCGCGCACGGGTCTGGATCCCGCCACATTGGAGCGCACGCTGGACGGGAGCACGGGGGCGGACGATCGACCTGGGATCCTGCGGGCCCTCGGCATGATGGTCGCCGCTGATTTCTCGCGGTGGCGCATGACGCGCGTGCTCAAGAAGCGTTGGCGCCAGATTCCCGGACGTCCACGCCTGGACGATCGGACCCTGAACGAGGCGGTGGACCTCGCGACGCGGGAGATGGCGCTCGATCAGCAGGTGCGCCTGCTGCAGCGCACGCACCGTCTGTTCCGCTACTGGCATCTCCTGCACCGCCCCATCGCGCTGACGGCGCTCGTCGCGGTCATCATTCACATCGCCGTCGTCGTCGCGGTGGGCGCCACCTGGTTCTGGTAACCGAGCCGTGAGCATGCTCGCTGTGACTTTGGCGTTCGTCGCCTTCAGCGCGCTCTCGATCTGGAGGCACGTGCGCCGCGACCGGAGGCTTGCGGGCCCCGCGAGCGGAGGCGTCCGACGACCGTGTCCGCGCTGCCGCGCGCCCGTGCCGGATGGCGCGGCGCAGTGCCCGAACTGCGGAGTACCGCAGCAGGCGTTCGAGCTGCTGCACGCTCCGGCGGCTAGCGCCACCGAGGACACGGATACGGGCGCGCCGCTGCGCGCCCATGTGCGGTCCGACGTCTGTGTCGGCTGCGGCGCCTGCGTGTCGGTGTGCCCTGAGGCGGGCGCCATCGCGATGCGCGGCAAGCTGGCTGTGGTGGACGGCAATCGCTGCAAGGGACATGGCGAGTGCGCCCAGGCCTGTCCCGTAAGTGCCATCACGATGGCGCGCGGCGCGGCGGTGAACCGCGTGGTGGTGCCGGCGCTGGACGCGCACTTCCAGACGAACGTGCCAGGTCTCTACATCGTCGGAGAGTTGGGCGGTCGCGGTCTGATCAAGAATGCCATCAACGAGGGCCGGATCGCGATCGAGCACGTGCATGCGACGCGCCCCACCCGGGCCGCTCCGTCCGGAGACATCGCCGACGTCGCCATCATCGGCAGCGGCCCCGCGGGCCTGAGCGCCGGCCTCCAGGCCGTGCGCGCCGGACTGCGCTACGTCGTGCTCGAGCAGGGCACCATCGCCGACAGCGTGCGGAAATACCCGAGGCACAAGTTACTGCTCGCCGAGCCGGTCACGATCCCGCTGTATGGGGATTTGTGGATCGCCGATGCGTCGAAGGAAGCGCTGTTGCAGGTGTGGGAATCGGCCGTGCAGCGCTCCGGCCTCCGCATCGAGACGGGACGGAGGGTGGAATCCGTCGAGCGTGTGGCGGTTGGCGGGGGCGCCGGGCGTGACGACACATTCGTCGTGCGCGCCTCCGACGGCGTCGAATACCGCGCGCGCTGCGTGGTGCTCGCGCTGGGTCGGCGCGGTACGCCGCGGCGGCTGGGCGTCCCCGGCGAAGACAGCGCCCGCGTCGTGTACGACATCGCGGAGATGTCCGACTTCGCGGGGCGGCGCGTGCTGGTGGTGGGCGGCGGCGACAGCGCCGCGGAGTCCGCGGTCGGGCTCGCGAACCAGCAGGGCACCACGGTCACCATGAGCTACCGCGCCGAGTCGTTCGACCGCGTGAAGCCGCGCAACCTCGAGAAGTTGAAGGCGGCTCAGGCCGCGGGGCGCCTGACAATCGTGCTGCGCAGTGTCGTGCGCGAGATCCGCGACGACGTCGTGGTGCTCGACGTCGCCGGGGAATCACGCATCCTGCCCGTGGACGACGTTGTCGTGCGCATCGGCGGCAACCCGCCGCAAGCGCTGCTGGACCGGATCGGTGTCCGCATGGTGCAGAAGGAGCTCGCCCTGCCCGCGGCAGAGGCCCTCGGTGCATGATGCCTCCCGTGCCGCAGTGCGCGGGCTCGTCGCCGCGGTCACCGTCCTCATCGCCTTCGCGATCCTCACGCCCGTGCGTCTGAACGCGCAGATCTCGCCGGGACCGCTCTCTCGCGCGCACGCCTCACTCGACGTGCCGTTGGACTGCGCCAAGTGCCACGGCGGCCGCCGCGAACCCACCACGCAGCGGTGCCTCGCCTGTCACCGCGAGATCGCTGCGGTCCAGCAGCAGCAGCGCGGCTACCACGCGCGCGACGGCAAGGGCGCCTGTGCCAGCTGCCATCCGGATCACGCGGGGCGCGATTTCGCGCTCATCAAGTGGCCCACGGGCTCGGAGAAGACCTTCGATCACGCGGCCACCGGATGGACGCTGGAAGGCAAGCATCGCGAGGTGGAATGCGCCAGCTGCCACAAGGCCACCTTCCGCGTGGATGCGGCGGCCGCGTTATCACCGCGCCAGGGCGGTCCGCGCTGGGTGGGACTGCAGCAGCGCTGCGCCAGCTGCCACGTGGATCCGCACCGCGCGTCACTTGGCGAGCGCTGCGCGAGCTGTCACGACATGACCGGCTGGAAGCCGGCGGCGAAATTCGATCACGCGGAGACGAGGTATCCGCTCACGGGCCGCCACGCGCGGGTGGAGTGCGCCTCGTGCCACCTCGCGCCGCGGCTCCGGCCGCGGCCGGATTCCGCCGGCAAGCTCGTTCCGGTATTCCGGCCAGTACCTGCCGCCGACTGCTCCAGCTGTCACGCCGATCCGCATCAGGGTCGCTTGACGGGCAAGTGTGCGAGCTGCCACGTCACCACGAGCTTCCGCAGCATCGAGCGGGGCGCGTTCGCGCACGAGCGCACCCGCTTCCCGCTGGTGGGGCGACATGCCGATGTCGCCTGTGCCAAGTGCCACGTCGGGTATCCGCGGACGATCAACCGGCCGGCCTTTGCCACGTGCGGCACCTGTCACACGGACCCCCACGGCGGACGTACCACGCTGGCCGGGCGCGTCGTGGACTGCGCCGCCTGCCATCGCGTCCAGGGATTCGCGCCCGCCACCTTCACCGCAGTGCAGCATCAGGCGACGGCGTTCCCGCTCCGTGGCCGGCACGCGATGGTGCGCTGCAGCGACTGCCATCGCGCGCGCGACATCGCCGGCGCGCGCGTGGTTGCGGATCTGCGTCCCGCCGCCGCCACGTGCGCCAGCTGCCACTCCAATCCCCACGGCGCTCAGCTGGCGGGACGGCGCGACGCCGGCGCGTGTGAGAGCTGCCACGATGTTGCGGGGTGGCGACCCGGCTCGTTCACCCTCGCGGCCCACGCCGCCCTGCGATTGCCGCTCCAGGGCCGCCACGCCGAGATCACGTGCGCCGCCTGTCACGGCCCCGATCGCCGTGGCCTGCGTCCGCTCCCGGCCACGGCGTCGCTCGGCGTCGCTCGCGTCATCATGCGCCCGCCGGAGGTGACATGCGAGGCCTGCCACCGCAACCCCCACGGCGCGATCGCATCGCGAGACACGACCTGCGCGACGTGCCACGACGCGCGCGCGTTCCGGCCGTCGACCATCGACGTCGCGAGTCACTCACGGTTCCGCTTCGCGCTCCAGGGTGCGCATCGCACCGTTCCCTGCGCCGCCTGCCACCGGGAGCTGGAGCGCGCGCAGGTCGCGCGCGGGGCCGCGACCCTCGTGCTCGCCACGCTCCGCGGGAGCCGCGACACCGCGTCACTCGGGTTGCGAGCGCCGGAGGGTTGCGCGTCGTGCCACGTCACTCCGCACGGAACCCAGTTCGCGTCGCGGCCCGATCGCGGCGCATGCGAGGCGTGCCACACAGTGGACGGATTTCGTCCCGCCGCGCTGTTCGACCACGACCGGGACACGAAGTTTCCGCTCACGCCCGCGCACGTCCGCGTGCCGTGCGCGTCGTGTCACGTGCGCCCAGCGCCCGTGGGCGGACAGCAACGGCCGGTGGTGTACCGCGGAACGGTAGTGCGCTGTACACAGTGTCATGCCGGAGGCAGGCCATGAACCAGCTCGGATCGTTCGCGGCCGCGACGTTACTGTTGCTCGCCGGCGCGATCGCGAGGCCAACACCGGTACTCGCGCAGCGGGTTGCAGCGACGGCAAACCCACACGGCGCGCTGTTTCAGGATTGCGCGACGTGCCATCGCAGCGATGCCTGGCGCCCCGTGCGGATTTCATCCGGGTACAAGCATTCACGAAAGTTTCCGCTCAGCGGAGCCCACGCGGCCACCACGTGCCGGTCGTGCCACCTGAAGCTCGACTTTACCGGAACGGACGCACGCTGCGCGTCCTGCCACCGCGATCCGCACCTTGGCGAATTGGGAAGTGATTGCGCCCGCTGCCACACCACGGGGTCCTTCATTGACCGGTCATCGATGTTGCGCGCGCACCAGGTCACGCGATTCCCGCTGGCCGGCGCCCACCGCATGGCCGATTGCGAGAGCTGTCACGTGCCCGCGGCCCAGGGGCAGCGTCGCTTCGCGGGACGTTCCGCCGACTGCGTGACGTGCCATCAGCGGCAGCTGCTCGCCGCCAAGAGCCCCGACCACGTGGCCGCCGGCTTCTCGACGAATTGTGGGAGTTGCCACACGCCCACCTACTGGAACCGCGCCGCGTTCGATCATGCGGGCACGCGATTCCCGCTCACCGGCGCGCACCGCGTGGCCCAATGCAGCGCGTGTCATGGCGATGGCGTCTACCGCGGCAAGACCACGACCTGCGTCGGATGTCATCTGCCCGATTATCAAGCGACGTCCAACCCGAATCACACGACCGTGGGATTCCCCACCGACTGCGCCAGCTGTCACACGAGCACGCGGTGGCAAGGCGCGACATTCAACCACGATGCCCCGTTCTTCCCGATCTATTCCGGCAAGCATCGCGGCCAGTGGTCTTCCTGCGCGACGTGTCACACGAATTCCGCCGATTACAAGGTCTTCTCCTGTCTCTCGTGCCATGGCGCCACGGAGACCAACGGCCACCATAGCAGCATCTCCGGATACAGCTACACCAGCCAGGCGTGTTACTCGTGCCACCGGGACGGGCGCAAGCCATGAGTGGTCAGTCCCGTGGAGCTACCGCCGCCGTCGTCGTGTGGGCGGCCGCTGTTTTGTGCGCAGCCCAGCCGGTCGCCGCGCAAAGGGCCGACACTGCTTTTGCGCGAGTGACCTACCTGTCCGGCACTTCGGTGTACCTCGACGCAGGCGAGCGTGACGGACTCACCGAGGGCGCATTGCTGGATGTCATCCGGCGCGGCAGCCCTGTCGCGCAGCTCCGCGCGCGGTTTGTCTCGCCCAGCCGGTCGCAGTGCGACCTGGTGCCGGGAGGCGCGACGGACCTGCAGGTGGGTGACAGCGTTCGCTATACGCGGCGATCGGGCGCGGCAGTCGCGGCGGCCCTGGCGAAGGACACGGCTGCGGCCGTCCAGATTACGAGCGCCGCAGCGCGGTCACGCCCCCTGACGGGGACCAACCAGCTCCATGGCCGCCTTGGCGTCCGGTATCTGGCGGCATGGCAGCGCGACAGCGGTGCCGCGCGCCTGGCCCAGCCCGCTTCCGACGTACGCATCGACGGCGCCGTGCCCGGGATTGCGTCGCTCGAAATCGCCGTCGACGCGCGCGCCCGACGCACCCAGAGCGTCACGATTGACGGCGTGACAGCGCCCTCGCGGACGTCGACACTGATCTACCAATCATCGCTGGCGTGGCGCGCCGCCCCCGGCGCGCGTGTGCGCCTTGGCCGCCAATACTCGACGGAGCTCTCGGCCGTCTCGCTGTTCGACGGCGCCTTGCTCGAGATGGACAGCCGGCACGTTGGCGCCGGCGCGTTCGCCGGGACGCAACCGGACGTGTTGACGATGGGATACTCGACGCGCGTGCGGGAGTACGGCGCGTACGTCTCGGCGCGCGCGACGCCGCTGAACTCGGCCGCGTCGCTGACCACCGGCGCCATCGGCTCCTACGACGGGGGACAGATCGATCGCGAGTTCGGATTCGTCTCGGCGTCGTGGTACGGCCGTTTGGCGTCGTTATACGCCGTGCAGGAACTGGACTACAACCGCGGCTGGAAACAGACGCTCGGCACGCCCACGTTCCTGCCGACCAGCACGTTCGCGTCGCTGCGCGTGCGCGCCACGGACGCGGTCTCGATCCAAGCGGGATATGATTCACGCCGCAGCGTTCGTCTGTACCGCAACTACATCACGCCGGCCGTGACGTTCGACGACTCGTTCCGGACGGGCATCTGGGGCGGCCTGTTCGCGGAGATCGGGAGTCACGCCAACGCGTCGTTCGACGCCCGTCATTCCAAGGGCGGACTCGCCGACACGACGAGGGTCTCGGGCGCGGCCAACGTGTTCACCATGACCGCCTCGCTCCATGACGAGACGCGCATTCCCTCGGCCGTGCGCACCCGCACGTCGGTGTTCCGCACGCCCGCCGCATCGGGCTGGCTGCAAACGCTCGCCGTCTCGGGAAATCTGACCGAGACCGTGCAGCTGGAAGCCAGCGGCGGCCTGCGACGCGACATCCCCGCGGCGGGAACCGCGAGCGCCGCGATTTCTCCACGGCTCACCGTGCGTTGGCTGGAGCTCGACGCGGACGTCTCACTGGGCCGGTCGTGGTATCTGCTCTTTGCGGCGTCGAGCGAGCGTGGCGGCTGGGAAGGCAGCGACCAGATATACTCGGCGCTCACGTATCGCTTCTAGAGATGGTCGAAGGTTCTACGGCAGGTCCCCGCAAAGTCGTCGTGAACACCTTCAATCCTTGCGAGGTTGGCGGCGGGCAGGCGCTGAGCCGTTCAGCGCCACGGCTTCGCGGATGAGCGCCTTGAACGCAGCCGCATCGACCTTTTCCCCTTCGCGGAAATCGATTGCGCGCCTGGTGCTGCCTTCAAGGCTCGAGTTGAAGAGCCTCTTGGGATCCTTCAGCTGCGCGCCCTTGGCAAAGGTCAGCTTCACGGCGCTCTTGTAGGTCTCGCCGGTACAGATCAATC
Organism: Gemmatimonadaceae bacterium; assembly: GCA_035758925.1. Taxonomy (GTDB): domain Bacteria; phylum Gemmatimonadota; class Gemmatimonadetes; order Gemmatimonadales; family Gemmatimonadaceae; genus DASPMP01. Next base: position 61,808 of record DASTVV010000001.1, on the reverse strand, counting down.
CGTCGTGGGACCAGACCGGAACATCCCATTTCCACTCCTCCACCACTCCGGGATCCGCCTCCTTGATCAGACCCCGTAGCTGAGACAGCATCGCGCCCCGCCAGTCGTCCAGCTCTCCGATCCTCGCGTCTATGAGCTGGGAGGGAGACCCGCCTCTCTGCTGCCCGGTGCTCTTCTTCATATCAACCGGGGGTCGCGACGCCGAATTGCTTCGCGTACTCGGCGTTCAGTCGCTGCCAGCCGCCGAACTTCATGGCGTCGGGACCGACGATGCGCCCAATGGGCTGACCGCCGAGGAACCGCTCGAGGACGTCGAAGCAGATGTGCCAGCCCGCGGCGCCCATGGAGATGAAGCGGCGATCGATGTTGGACCATAGCGTCATGCGTGTGCCGCCACCAACGGCTTCGAGTTGCCACCGCATGTCGAAGCCACCCCAGTTGTACTCGAGCAGCCTGGGAGCATCCGCTCGCGTCACCGTTGTTTCGGTCACGTGCAGCTTGGGCGCTCCTACCGTGGTGAGCTTCACCGTCGCTCCAGCGGTCCCAAGGCTGCCATCGGCGTCGAAGGGCGCCCACTCTCGCAACTGCGCCGGATCCGTGAGCGCTTGCCAGACCTTGTCCGGCGAGTGGCGCAGCTCCCTGACCAGAACGAGCGTCCACTTGTCTCCGTCTTTCTGGACTTCAGCGCCAGAAGCGGCACCCGGCGCGTATTGCTCACGGCTGCTCATGTCTCTTCCTCCCTTTCACTGAAGGCACCTTCTCCATCCTGTCCAGGTGTTGCTCGAGAGCATCGACGTGCTTCGACCAGAAGCGTCGGAACGGAACGAGCCATGCATCGAGCTCCATGAGTGGCTCCGGTCTCAGTCTATAGAGGCGCCGCTGCGCTTCAATTCGTGATTCCACGAACCCGGCATCCCGCAGCACGCGCAGGTGCTTGGATACGGACGGCTGCGACAGCCGAAGCTTCCGCTCGATCTCACCAACCGAGCGCTCCGAGGAGAGGAGCAGGCTCAGGATGGCCCGTCTATTGGGCTCGGCGACGATGGCAAACGATGTCTCCACGAGTCCATATATAGCCTAGCAGTTATATTCCTGTCAAGGCATATTGTGCGCCCTTCCGCCACGGGCATGCGGACACCGTTGCATGCGCGTCCTGGCAGCGATAGCGTGCATGTACGCTGACGAAGGAGGTACCTGATGACTGACCACTGCGATTGCCCGGGTTGCAACGGAGACTGTTGTCCTTGCTCCTGCTGCAACTGACCGCGGCAATGACAGAAACGGCGCCCAGCAATGGGCGCCGTTTCATTTTTCCGCGGGAGTCGAGCTACGGTGCGACGCGATATGATAGAATATCCTGCCCCTCCGCATGGTGACGTAGAGAGCGCCCTACATAGACGCGCGCTCAGGGCGCGACGAAGATCTGCAGCGTGTCGCGCAAATCCCGAAACTGGGCGATCACCCTGGCCAGTCCATAGCCCTTTGTCACTGCTCGCGGGTAACACACGCCGCACGTTGGCGGAGCGATGGCGATGACGCTGGCATCGGTGGAGGTCCAGATGGGCCGAACGATGTATGACTGAGACTGCGCGTCCCGCAGCTCGGCGACGAGTGCCATCTCGACCCCGAGCGTGATGGTCGTATCCCGGCGTGCCGTGGGATACCAGATCGAGAGTGTCGTCATCGACGACGAATCCCCTACTCCAATCGAGCTGGTGGCGGCGTAAGGGGGGCGAGTGGATTGGGCACGTACTTCGCTCGTCCCCACGGCAATGCCCATCACGAGCGCCGTCGTGTCGGGCGTCAGCAGTTGGCTGGCAATCGCGCCGCCCACGATGGCGAACGTGGCAGCCAAACCTGACACCGTCCACGTGGCCCGTCCGTAACCCGAGTCCGATCGTGTGACGATTCGAATGGTGTCGCCGCGCAGGATGTTCACGACGGCCGGTCGCGTCTCCAGCGCAACGCACGCTCGCGTCTCCAATGCGAAGCCGCAGCCGATCTGCGGATATGAAGGCGCCTTGAATGGATTACAACCGGCCAGCGACGCCTCGACCAGCACCAAGTTGGCGACACTGAGCTTTCTCAAGACGACTCCGGACGGGTTCGCCCTGCCAGTCTACGGAATGGGCGCGGGACATTGCTCCGCATGGCTACGTGGAGAATTGGGTTACATAGCTTGCACCCTGCGGTCGCGCTGCGTAAGCGCCTGCGGCCGAACACGTTGCTCTGCATGCGAATGCGCACGGCGGCGTTGGCTGGGAGGCGTTCTCGCGCTAGATTCCGATCCCTCAGGGAGAGATGGCCGAGAGGCTGAAGGCGGCGGTTTGCTAAACCGTTATACGGGGTAAAACCCGTATCGAGGGTTCGAATCCCTCTCTCTCCGTCCCAGACTCATCCGCGAGGTGGGTCTTTTTTTTCCTGGTATGACCGATCGTCTTCGCTTCGCACCCAGTCCCACCGGCTATCTCCACGTCGGCGGCGCACGCACCGCGCTGTTCAACTGGCTCTACGCCAAACATTACGGCGGCGAGTTTCTGCTCCGCATCGAAGACACGGATAAGGCGCGCAGCACCGACGAGAGCACGCGCGCCATCTTCGAGGGCCTGGAGTGGTTGGGCCTGAACTGGGACGAAGACGTCACCTACCAGGGCGCGAACCTGGAGCGGCATCAACGCGACGCGCGCCTCCTGCTCGAGCGGGGCAAGGCGTATCGCTGTTTCTGCACGGCCGCGGAGCTGGAGCAGCGCCGCAAGGAAGCCGAGTCACGCAAGGAAGTCTTTCGGTACGACGGACGCTGCCTGCTGTTGGGAACGGAGGAGATCGAGCGGCGCGTCGCATCTGGCGATCCCTACACCATCCGATTCCGCGTGCCGGGTGGCAGCACCTCGTGGAACGATCTGGTGCACGGCGAGATCACGTTTCCCAACAAGGACATCGACGATCTCGTCGTTCTGCGGTCGGACGGTACGCCGATTTACAACCTGGCGGTCGTGTCGGACGACATCGCGATGGGGATCACGCTCGTGATGCGCGGCGACGACCATATCTCGAACACGCCGAAGCAGATCATGCTGTACGAGGCGCTGGGCGCGAAGCTCCCGACATTCGCGCACCTGCCGATGATTCACGGCACCGACGGCAAGAAGCTGAGCAAGCGCCACGGGGCCACGGCGGTCGGCGACTACCAGCACATGGGCATCCTCCCCGAGACGATGCTCAACTTTCTCGCGCTCCTGGGCTGGTCGCCCGGCAACGACATCGAGCTGATGTCGATGGACGAAATGGTGCAGCTGTTCTCGACGGACCATCTGCTGAAGAAGGCAGCCGTGTTCGATCCGGTGAAGCTCGACTGGATGAACGGGCAGCACCTCAGCCGCGCGAGCGCAGAGCGGCTGCTACCGGTGGTCGTGGCAGGTCTCGGGAAAACGGGTCTGGCGACGCCGAAGGACGTCGAGCAGCGCCGCTCGTGGTTCCTGAGCCTGATCGACCTCCTCAAGGTCAGGTCGCGCACCGTGGACGACATCGTCCGACAATCGGCGCCCTACCTTCGCGACGAAATCACCTACGACGCCGATGCCGTGGCCAAGCAGTGGAAGGACCGCGACGCGAGCGCTCGCATGCTCGCCGCAGTGCGTGAACGTCTGGCGACGGCAACGGATTGGTCGCCTGCCGCACTCGAAGAGTTGCTCCGGCAGCTGGCGGAGTCGCTGGGTGTGGGCGCCGGCAAACTCTTTCAACCGCTGCGGCTGGCGCTCACCGGACAGACCGTGAGCGCCGGAATTTTCGACGTGCTTCAAGTGTTGGGACGCGACCGATCACTCGACCGGATCGACGCGGCGGTGCGCTTCATAACGAAAAGGGACGCGGCGTAAACCCAGTAGTTTTACTGCTTAGGTCTTGTTGACCGCAGTAATACGGATTCCCATATTGGGCCAAACACGTGGCTGCGGACGCGACTATTCGCGATAGGCAGCCGCGTCCTGCCTACAGGCCCATGACGGAGCCGCTGACACCACTCGAGCGACGTGTCTATCACTACATGATAGACTTTCTCGCCGAGAACACGTACCAACCGAGCATCCGGGAGATCGCGAAGAAATTCCGCATCAAGTCGACGAAGACTGTCTCGGATCTGCTCCACGCGCTGGCAAACAAGGGATACATCGAACGCGACGAGTCACGCTCACGTGGCGTGCGACTGCTGGGCTTCGCGTCCGCCGGCGCGACGCAGCCGGTGCCGTTCTACGGCAAGGTGCACAACGGGGATCCCGCGCTCCTTCCCGAACATCGCGTCCGCTACATCACGCTCGACCGGCGGTACTTGCCGGGTGAAGACGTGTTTCTCCTCAAGGCGACTGGCGACGGCATGACGGGCAAGTGCATCTCGGACGGCGACCTCGTGATGGTCTCCCCGTCGACCAAGGCCAAGGATGGCGACCTGGTTGCCGTGCGCATGGGAGGCGAGTCGACGGTGAAGTTGCTGACGCACCGCGGCTCCAACGTCGTGCTGGAGTCGGCCAACTCGGCCGACCGTCCGATCGAAGTGGGACTGCGCGACGACGTCGCCATTCTTGGCGTGGTCTGCGGAGTGTTCCGCCCATTCTTCGAGCGGGAGCCGGTGCGCGAGACGGAAGACGTCTCCGCCACGCAGCAGCTACACTAGGGCTGCTGCGTCGGCTGGTCCTTGGCGCCGTCGGCGAGCAGCTTCTGCCGACGCTCGCGCTCCTTCCGCTCGCGGATGCGCTTCACCGCCGCGCGGAAATCGTCCTCTGAAATCGCCCGCTGACCGTTCTCCAGCACGTCACGCCGGATCCACGCGGCGCTGCGCGCCTCGATCGGCGACTGGTTGGCGCTGACGTTCAACGGCAGCAGCGCGAGCAACGCCTGCGGGATGGTGAACTTGCCGAGGCGAATGCCCGACTGATCCCAGCCCCACGTACCGCCCTTCCGCTTCACGGTCCAGTCGCCCGGCTTCCGTTGGCCCGCGACGATTTCCATCGAGTCGCGGACGATGCCGATCGCGAGGCTCACGATGCTGTCCACGTCCTGCGCCTTGGTGCGCGGCGCGCGTGTGATCGGACCCGGCTCCAGCGCGATGCGGCGGTCAGGCTCACGCGGTTCGACGCCCGTCGCCATCTCGGAGCCGGAAACACCCAGCCCCGTGCCATGGCCACCCGCCGCCTGCGCGCGCGAGCTGTCGACCGGCGTGGGAGGCGGCACCTCGGTGGGCGCGACGACCGGAGTCTGGAGCGGCGCTGGCGCCGATTCCGTCGGCTTCGTGCTGGTCTGCTTTCGACCACCACCAGAGCTTTCCGTTGGAGGTGGCGGGACTCTGACGAACTGGATCCGCTCCGTCTGCGGCTCGGGTTCGCGGATTCCCATGAGCTGTCCCAGCGGATAGCGGAAGACCACGTGCACGAGCGCCACGACCACAAGCACGTGGATCGTGATGGAAGCCGCCAACGAAGCGGCGCTGCGTCGTACGATAGGTCTCTTCGTCACGCTACTCCCGCTGGTGCCCGACTAGGACGATCGCTCTTGGGGCTCAGCTTTCGCAAGACACGGCCCGCCCGAACCGCGGCCTCAGCGATCCGGGCCGGGGAGGTAATGAACGATATCCGGAAGAATCCCTCCCCTCCGGCCCCGAATCCGGACCCTGGTAATACGATAACTCCTTCCTCCTCCATTAGTTGCTCCGCGAACGTCGCGCTCGCCAGCCCTTCGGGGAGGGGGATCCAGAGGTACATGGTGGCCTTGGGGGACTCACACTCGAAGCCGGCTTCGCGGAACGCCGCAACTGCCGCGTCCCGCCGCTCCCGGAATACTTCGCGGTTGCCCGGGACGAACTTGTCCCAACTTTCCAGCGCAGCCACTGCCGCCGCTTGTACAGCCATGAACTGGCCCGTGTCCACGAAGCTCTTCACTTTCGCGAGCGTCGCCGCGATCTCCGGACGCGCGACGGCCCAGCCGCAACGCCAGCCGGTCATGTTGTACGTCTTGGACATCGAGTGAAACTCGATGGCGACGTCGCGGGCGCCGTCGATCTCGAAGATGCTCGGCGGCACATAGCCGTCGAAGGCCATCTCGGAGTACGCGTTGTCGTAGACCAGCAGGATGTCGAGCTCGCGGCAGCGCTGCACCACGCGCCGCAGATACTCCACCGGCGCAACCGCCGCGGTTGGGTTGTTCGGGTAGTTGAGGTACAGCACGCGGGCCCGCTGGAGCACGTCTTCTGGAATGTCATCCAGCTCGAGCAGGAACCTGGTGCGCGGCCGCAGCTCGTACTTGTACACCTCGCCGCCCGCGAGCAGCGAGCCGCCAATGTACGAGTTGTAGCCCGGCTCCGGCACGATCGCTACGCGACCCGACTCCATGTACGCGAGCGCCAGATGTGAGATGCCTTCCTTGGACCCGATCAGCGGCACGATCTCCGTGAGGGGATCGAACGTGAGACCAAAACGCTTCTTCATCCAGGACGCTACGGCCTCGCGGAATTGCACAAGTCCCAGCCCGAAACCGTAGCGGTTCATGCCGGGGATGTAGACCGATTCGGCGAGCCGGCGGAGCGCCGCGTCGGGCGGCATCAGGTCCGCGTCACCCGCACCGAGGTCAATGACGTCGACGCCTTTCTTCAGCAGCTCGTGCTTTTTCTGCGGAATCCGCGCGAGGACGTACTCGGGCAGGGTCTCGAAGCGCTTGGCGAGCTGGGGCAAGAGGCGGGTCTCCTAGAGTGCCGCGGCGACAGGATTCTTCACCCGGCTGACGCCGAGCACCTCTACTTCTACCACGTCGCCGGCCTGGAGGGTCCCGACTCCGGCGGGCGTTCCGGTGCAAACCAGGTCACCGGGCTCGAGCGTCATGATGTTCGAGATGTAGGAGAGCACGAATGGGATCGAAAACGCCATTTGCGACGCCTTGCCGCGTTGCCGTTCCACGCCATTCACGCGCGTGACGACCTCGAGCGACGCGAGATCCTTGGGCGGTTTCATCGCTACGCCTACCGGACAGAACGTATCGAAGCCCTTGGCGCGCGTCCATTGCGAGTCCGACTTCTGGAGGTCTCGGGCGGTCACGTCGTTCACCGCCACGATCCCGTCGACGGCCGCCGTCGCCGCCATCTCGTCGGCTCGCGAGAGCTGCTTGCCGATGATGATGCCGATCTCACCCTCGAACTCGATTTGTTTCGATGCCGTGTGCAGGCGGATGGGCTGTCCGTCATTGATGAGTGAGGATGGCGGCTTCAGGAAGATCAGAGGCTCCTTCGGCATCTCGTTGCCGAGCTCTTTGGCGTGATCCACGTAGTTGCGGCCGACGCACACGATCTTGGAAGGGCGGAGGATCATTCCTTTGTTCAGTTGGGGTTTGGAATACGTCATTCGTCATGCGTCATGCGTCAGCATGCGTCATTCGCCATGCGTCACCATGCGTCATTCGCCATACGTCAGCATGCGTCATTCGCCATACGTCAGCATACGTCATGCGCCATGCGTCAACATGCACGTCACGCTTACGCATCAGGCATCACGCATGCTGACGCGTCAAGTATCACGCATCCTCAAGCATGGCGAATCACGCATCCTCAAGCATGGCGAATCACGCATGCCGACTCGAGACGCGTGACGCATCAGCTGTAGAACCGCCGTACCTCTTCACGAAGCTCAACCCAGTTCCCTGCCAGTCGCTTCGCCGGTGGCAGGACCCGCAACAGTTCCCTCCCATAGCCCATACGGATGACCCTCGGGTCGGCGATCACCACTACGCCGGAGTCGGTCGTCGTTCGAATGAGCCGGCCGAAGCCCTGTTTGAGCCGGAGCGCCGCGTGCGGCAGCATGTATTCGGAGAATGGATCGCCGCCGGCGCGCTCGATGGCCTCGCAGTGCGCGGCGGTAAGCGGCTCGGTGGGCACCTTGAAGGGCAGCTTCGAGATGACGAGACCCCGCAGCGCACGCCCGGGCACGTCCACGCCTTCCCAGAACGACGCGGTGCCCAGCAGAACCGCGTTGTCGCTGTTCCTGAAGCGGTCGAGCAGGCTGTCGCGAGAGCTCTCACCGTGCACGAGCAGCGGATGTCGGCGCTCGAACCCCCGCGAGCGCAGTTCCGCCGCCATGAGTCGCACATCCTTGTGGCTCGTGAACAACGCGAACAGCCCCCCGCCCGACGCCTCGGCAACGTCGAGAACGATCTCGATGACCGATGCCGTGTGACGCGCTCCCTCGGTGTTCGGCGCTGGCACGTCGGTCGGAATCAGCAGCAGCGCCTGGATATCGTAGTGGAAGGGCGACGGGAACACGCCGCTCGCGGGCTCGACGTCATCCTCGTTGAGGCCCAGGCGGTTCCTGAGAAACGTGAAGTCGCCATCCGTGGCGAGCGTTGCGCTGGTGACGATCGTCGTCTTGAGACGGCGAAAGAGGTCGTCGCGCAGGATCGGCGCGAGGTCGAGCGGCACGCTCGTCGCCGCGACGGAACGTTCGCGCCCCGTCCGCTCCAGCCATCGCACGGTGCCGGCGCCGGCCGGCGGCGCGAGCGTGGTCCGAAGCGCGTCGCTGGCGGCCTCCAGTCGCCGCGTCACCGCGCGGATCTCATTGAGCAACGGGGCGCTCGCCTCGTCCAGCCTGTTGCTGGTCTCGATGCGTTCGCGCACCATCTGGAGTCCTTCGCGCAGAATACCGATCTCGCCGCAGGTATCCTCCAGCGCGAGCCGAAGCCCTGACTCCCACACGTGATGTGCCGCAAAGCTGTCCGTGAGGCGCAGCACCTGGACGCCCGACTCATCGAGCAGTGTGTCGAGGAGGTCGAAGAGCATCGTCGCCTTGTCGCGCGCCGTCGTCACGGAGGGTGCCAGCCGGTCCTCGACGAGATCGACGCTGGCGACACTCAACAGGTCGCGCGACGCGCTCAACTTTGCGACGAGCGACGGCAGCAGGCCGCGGCCGCGCCGCTCGAGGCGCGCGAACAGCCGCTGGAGCCCGCGCCGCGTGACCGTGACGCCAAGGTGGTTGGCGGCCGCGTCCTCCAGGTGGTGTCCCTCGTCGATGACGAGCCGCTCGTACGCCGGCAGCACCGCCGCTTCCGACCAGTTGTTCGCGACGCGGCGCACAGCCACGTCCGACAGCAACAGGTGGTGGTTCACGACGATGACGTCGGCCTCCGCCGCCACGCGACGCGCCCGGAACACGAAGCACTTCTCGAAATGCTTGCACTTGAAGCGCTGGCAGAGGTCGGGCTCCGCCGCGACCTCGTCCCACACTTCACTTCGCGGCTGGGTGGGCAGATCGCTCAGCGACCCGTCCTTCGTCTTCGACGCCCATGCGGCGAGCTGCTCCACCTCGTCGCGCATGCCGTCGTCGAAGAGCGTAGTCTCGGCGGACTCCGCGTTCTCGAGACGCGAAAGGCAGAGGTAGTTCCGCCAGCCCTTGAGCAGCGCGAATCGGACCGGCTGGTCGTCGAGCGCTTGCTTGAGGAACGGCAGGTCCTTGCCGACCAGCTGCTCCTGCAGGTTGATCGTGTTGGTCGAGACGACGGTGCGTTCCTTGTTGCGCGCCGCCCAACGAAGCGCGGGCAGCAGGTAGCCCAGCGACTTGCCGACGCCGGTGCCGGCTTCGAGCAGGCCGATGCCACCGTTGTTGTAGAGCTGCGCGATGCGCGCAGCCATGGCGCGCTGGCTGGGGCGGTCCTCGTAGCGAGGGTGGCTGCGCGCAATGACGCCGTCATCGCCGAGATCGCGCTCCATCTCGTCGCGCGCGATCAGCGTGGGTGCGTCGACGTGCGGCACTTCCACCACCACGTAGAGGTGCTCCGCGTCGTTGTCGACGATGCCGAAGCCGATGCCGTCGTCGTGGATCCGAGCGGCCACCGCCAAGTCGGCGTCCGATGGGTCGAGCACGCCGGACGGATGGTTGTGCACCAGCATCTCGCCCCGTTTGGCGAAGCCCGGCAGCGCGAGCACGCTCTCCGCATCGCCCCGCGCCACGACCCGCGCGATGTCGACCGTCCCTTCCTCGTCGACGCCGCAGGCGAAGCACACCTCGCGTCCGCCGGCCAACCGGATGGCCGCTCGAATCGCCGCGGCTGCTTTGGGGCTAAGTCGGGACGAGGTTGGAATTGTCGCCGGCACGATTCAAACTACTGCAACAGCGGAGTGGGAATGGGAAATGGGGGAATGGGCGCGTGGCTGAGTCTATCCCTCGCCCATTCCCAGTCCCATCTCCCATTCCGCCGTTCAGGTCTTCAGCGGTTTCTTCTTTGCCGCCGGGAACAACACGTTGTTCAAGATGAGCCGGTAGCCTGGGCTGTCCTTGTGCAGCGACAGATCCGTCGGCGGATTGCCAATCGCGTGCTGCGGATCCTCGGGGTCGTGGCCGCCATAGTACGTCCACGTCCCCTTCCCATAGTCGCCGTGCACGTACTTCACCCACGGCGCGCCCTCTTCGAACGCCAGCACCACCACGCCCGGCTTGAGCGTCACCTTGGTGAAGCTCGTCGTGACCCCGTAGAAGTCGTTGATCACCGTGCGATGGTCCTGGACCAGCATCGCCGCGACGGGATCGAACTTCGCCGAGAAATTGAACAGCGTGAAGGCGCCGAGCGGCTGGCGCCGACCTGGAACGTTCACCTGATGGCCGTCGATGTCGCTCATCGCGTTCACGAACGGCGACTGCTCGAGATGCACGCCTTGAAACGCGAACGAGCGCTTCCAGTTCATTTTCGCGTCGGCGTTCTCGTCCATCGGCGTACCGTCGGCGAACGCGCCTGCGACATCGACGTTGAACCCGGCGATCGCGAGCTCCAGCGTCTCGGTTGCGCCACACATGGCGAAGACGAACCCGCCGCGCTCCACGAAGAGGCGGATATTCTCGGCCACCGCCTTCTTGAGGGCGGGGATGTTGTTGAACCCGAGCTTTCGCGCCGCCGCCGAGTTTTTCTGCACCAGGTCCACGAACCACGGTGCGTCTCGATAGCCCAGGTGGAACTTGTTCAACTGACCCGTGAAGTCCTCGTGGTGCAGGTGCAGCCAGTCGTACTTGCTGAGGTCACCGTGCTCGACTTCCTCGTCGTACACGGGCGAGTACTCGATGCCCGCGTACTTGAGGGCCAGCGTGACCGCATCGTCCCAGGGCGGTGCATCCGGCGGCGTGTACACGGCGATCCTCGGCGCCTTCTCCAGCGGAACCGCGTCCATGTTGCTGTTGGAGATCTCCGCGCGAATCGCGGCCACCTGCCCCCCGTCCACCGGCGTGATCGTGATGCCGTCCAGGCCCGCGCGACGCCGCAGCTCCGGCGTGTCCGGGAGCAGGAACGCGCCGCCGCGATAGTTGAGGAACCACTCGGCCTTCATGCCGGCCTTGAGGGCCTGATAGGTCAGGCCGTACGCCTTGAGGTGGTTCGACTGCGCGTCGTCCATCGGGACCAGCAGCTGCTGCGCGCCCGCGCGTGCGGCGAGAATCGAGAGCGCGCTCGCGACGGCGAGCGAGCGACACCATGCGTGCAACCTCATGGCATTCCGGGAATGCTGTTGCGAAGGATCTCGAGGTCGCGCCGTGCCTGCGGCACGAGTGCGCTCTGCGGATACGTGAGGATGAGATGTTCGAGACGCGCCGCAGCTTCCACGGGGTTGCCGCCACGCTTGAGCGCCCTGGCCCACTGCAATTCCGCGGCCGGCGCTTCGGCGCTCGTGGCGTACTGCTCCACGACTCGGCGCCACAGCACCTTCGCTTGCGCGTCGTCGCGGGCCGCGGCGCGCAACTGACCCGCCGTGAAGAGCAGGAGCGACGCGACTTCCGGTAACTGATCGGCGGACCTCACCATCGCCGTGGCCGCGCCGAGCGTATCCGCGCGCGCAAGCGTCAGGAATGCCTGGCCAAGCGTGACGGCGCTGTCCACGGTCATGCGCGACAGCAGCGACAGCGCGAGCGCCAGTTCCGGCGATGCGTCGCCGCCACTGCGCAGCAAACGCCGTGCGGTCTTGATGTCGCCCGCGTAAAGCGCCAGCCAGCCGGCGGCGTCGCTGGAGTCTGCGTCGGCTCCCGCGCCGGTGAGTGCGCCACGGGCGCGACCCATGTCGCCCACGCGCACCCAGCCGAATGCGATCGACCGCGCCAGCGCCGCCCGACTCGTTGGGGTCAGCCAGCGGTCGTACGATGTCACCAGCTTTTCCGCGGTTGCTGGACGGCCGAGTGCCGCGAGCGCGCGCACGTGCACCGGCAGCAGCGTCCGCGCGGCGCGCGCGGAATCCACTCCGCTGCTGGTGAGCGGCGCCAGCGCGAGGGCGCCCGCGGGGTCTCCGCTGTTCAACGCGGCAATCGCGGCACGCAGGGCAACGTCCGGAGACTGACGCCAGCGCAGGACGCTCGAGAGCGCCTCGCGCGCATGCGTCCAGCGCTCCTCCGCCTCGGCGCGCTGCGCGAAGTCCAGCCACGCAGCCGCGCTGGCGCTGTCGGGCGGCAGGTCGCGCAGCGCGAACCACCCATTCGCGGGGGAGCCCCACGCCGCCTCGAGCGTCGCCAGCGCGCGACGCGCGCTGACGAGCAGCGGCACGGCCATGAACTGCGCGCGAATGGCGTCGCGAACGGCGCCCGGCGCCTGCGCGAGCGCATATGCCGTGGCTTGCTCGAGATACGGCGACGTCGCCAGCGCGACGCGCCACGCCTTGGCGGACTCCTCCCACTGGCCCAGGGCGGCACGAGCCTGCGCGACCTCGAGCTGGATATCGCCCGTCCCGCCCAGCTGCATGCGCGCCCGCGCGAGGATGCTGTCCGCGCGCCTGGCCTGGCCGCGCTGCAGCAGCAGGCGAGCATATTCGCGATACGGAGCAGCGTCTCCGGGCGCGTCGGCCACCCAGCGCTCGAACGTCTCCAGCATGTCCGCGTCGCGACCCAGCGTCTGCAGGCTACGAAGCTTTGCCGCGCGGAAGATCGGCTCCCTGGGATTCGTGCGAATCAGCGTGTCGAGCGGCGCGAGCAGCGAGTCGGTCCAATGCAGCTCGGCGTACGACCGTTCGAGACCAAGCAACGCGCTGACGCTGGAGGAGCTTCGCAGTGCCTGCCGGAAGAGCGCCGCGGCCTCGCGGTACTTGCCTGCTCCTTCGAGATCGAGGGCGCGATAGAACGCGGTCGAGTCAGTGCTCGAAACGGTCTGGGGTTTGGGGTTCGGGGTTTGGGCGAAAACGCCCGAAACACCGACCCACATTCCCAACCCCACAGCCCACACCAGCTTCCTATGGCTTCTCGGCATTGATCCTCTTGAAATATTCGAGGATCGCTCGACGTTCGTCCGCGCTCAGCCCACGCAGCTCGTTCCACTCGGGCTCGCGGAACCGCACCGCCGCCCTGCCGGCTGCGGGAGCCTGGCCCGGGTCGAACTTCAGATCGCCCGTGGCGGCCTTGGCCTCTCGCTTCTCGTTGTCTTCGCGCTCTTCCTTCTCCAGTGAACGGCCGGCATCCAGCAGTCGGCGGAACAGTTGCTGCTGCCGCGCGACCGTGTTCGCGTCCACCTTGGTCTGCTCCAGCGCTTCCGCCAGCTGGCGCGCTTCCTTGGCCAACTCTCCGGCGCGGTCGCCGCCAGCCGACTCGCTCAGTTCGTCCAGTTGCTCTGCGATGGACCGCTGCTGCCGCGCCAGCATGCGCGCGGTGGCCTGGGCGTCCTGGCTCATTCCCTGGCCGGGAATGGGCATCAGTCCCTGTGCCTGCGCGTTGATCGACCCCTGCTTCTTGGCCATCTCCTGCATCTGCTGCAGCATCTCGGCAAAGCCGGTTGCGGAGCTGGCGCTGTTGGCGCGCTCGCGGTCGCGCGCCAGCGATGCGGCGGCGCGATTCAGGGCCTCCGCGGCCTCGCCCAGCGAGTTGCCCGTCCGCTGGCCGCCGCGCGGCTCTGACAACTGCTGCGTCGCCTGGCCAACCTTCTGCTTCGCCTCCGACATCGCCCGCTGTGACTTACCCGAGAGGAGCGACGATTTCTGGCCTTCCTTCTGGAGTCGCTCGGACGTCTGGTCGACGCCCTGGTGCACGGCGCTCTGCTGGCCGCGCAGCTGCTCGATCTTCTGCTGATCGCGGCCGGCCGCGCGCGCCTGCTCTTCGAGCGATGACTCCTCGCGCGCCATCTGCAGCAGCTCCTGGATGGACTGGTCGAGCGCCTCGGTGAGCTCCTTCTTCCATTCACCCACCTGCTGGTCGCGGGCGTCCTGCATGTCCTTCGCGGCCTGCTCCATCTGCTGAGCTGCGCTCTTCGCGTCCTGCGAGCGCATCTGGCGCTCGGAGTTCTGAGCGTGCTGCTGTGCCGAGGCGGCTTTCTGGGCCGCGGCGTCAGCCTTTTCCTTGGACAGTCGCTCCTGGAGCTGCTTCACGTCTTTCGACAACCGCTCAGACCGGTCGGCCAGCTGCTCGCCGCGCTCCTGTTTGTTCGCGCGGTCCATCCCGCGGCTCGAGTCCGCGAGCGCTCGCTGCTTTTCAGCGATTTCCTTGGCTTCGTCCTTGAGCGTTTCCATGGCACCCTCGAGAGCGGCGCGCTTGAGCATCTCCGCGCTCTTCTCCAGTTGCTCCCGCAGGCGCTTCTGCATCTCTGCCAGGTCCTTGAGCGCTTCGCGCGCCTGGTCGCCCGACAGCTCGCGCGTGGCGTTCTCGAGCTTCTTCATCTGCTCGAGCAGCTGCGGCGTGAGTGCGTCCTTCAGCAGGTTCTGAGCTTCACGCAGCTGTCGCGCGAGACCTGTGTCGAGTGCCGATGCCTGCCGCAGCTGCTCCTCCAGCTGCTTCGCGGCCTCCTTGAGCTTGTTCACGCGGTCGGTGAGCTCGCGCTGCTCCTGCGCCAGCGCGCGCGCCTTCTCCGCCGATTCATAGCTCATCTCGCGCTGCTGCTGGTCGCGCAACCGCGCGCCTTCGGCGCCCCTGGCTCCACTGGTGTTCTGACTCGTGTTGCGACTACGCTCCCGTGAGGCTTCGTCGGTACGCTGCTCGAGCGACCGCTGCGCCTGCGCCGCGCGCGTCGCTTGCGCGGCGGCGGAATCCGCGGCATTGCGCGCAAGCGAGCGGCGTTCTTCCATCGTGGGAACGCGAATCACCAGCTCGCGACTCACGCCTCGCTGGGCCCAGGGCGAGTTGTCGACCGCCGCCACCTGAACCGACAACGCGTCGCCCGGCTTGAGCTCGCGCGTCGAGAGATCCACGGTCGGCGTCCCGTTCCAGACGGTGACCTCGTCGGAGCTGAGCCGCTGCACGATGGGCTGCTCCTTGCCCGAACCCGGGACACGGCGTTGCGTGGCCAGCTCGACGCTCACCAGGCCGTGATCATCAGTGGCGGTGACCTGGAGTGGAACCCGATCCGACGACGCGACCAGTGTGTCCGTAGCTGGCGAGACCAGGTCGACGCGGGGCACCGAATCCGGAATGATCTCGATCTCCAGTGGCAGCGGGACGTCCGCGATTGGTCCCTTCATGCCGAACGCGAACCAGTCGAGCCGAGCGCTGCGTACAGGCGTGAAGCGGCCTTCGAACGCATGACCGTTCGTCCTGAACGAGACCGAATCGCTCGTCCCGCGCACGAACACGCTTGTGAGTGCAGTCGAGGCGCGACCCGCGACCTCGATAGTAGTTCCCTGCGGAACTCGCGCCGGCTCGCCCACGGGAAGCCCTTCGGGAGGCCGGCCAAGATATGAGGGATAGATCGCGCGCAGAACGACCCCACCGACGAACGGACGGTCGCTGACCCGCACGGTCATCGTGTCGGTCGCGCTGCGACCGTCGGACGCGACGAGTCGCAGGTCTCCGCGCACCGGACCAACCAGAAGGGTCGCCGTGCCGCGCACACTGTCGACCGCGAGCGTCACATCGCGCCAGCCCTCGCCCGTCGTGCGTGTTCCGAGCTGGATGTTCCGGCGCCCACGCGCCTCGACGATGATCCGCACCGATTCGCCGCGCAGCAGCTCGGACGGGAGATTCCGGAACTGCAGGGCCGGAACCAGCGTCCCGCGCCAGGCCGCGATGGGGCGGCGAATGGCCAGGAGGCCGTCGTTCAGTGCAGGTGCGGCCCAAAGGAGCAAGCCGATAGTCACCGCGGCGATGCCGGTCGTCCGCGCGGCGCGGTTGCGGCTGGACGTATACAGCTGCGGAGCCAGGCTGGTCCCGCGACCGGACAGCCTGTCTGCCAGCGCCCGATCTGCCCGACGAGCCAGGGCGTTGCGATTCGCGACCTCCAGGACACCGCGCAGTGCTCCCGCGCGGAGCGTCTGTTCTCGTTCGATGGCCGCGGCCACGGACGAGCGCGCTGACGCCTTCCGCAGCATCCGGCCGGCGATCCACCACACCACGGCGTTCGCGAGCACCAGCGCTGCCCACACCAGGAGCGGCGTGGCGCGCGGGAGCGCGATCCAGCGGGCTTCGGCCAGCATCCACGCGCCAGCGCCCACCACGAGAACGGTTACGACGAGGGCGAGGGCCACCGCACTGGTGGCATCCACCGCACGCAGCCTGGTGCGCTCGCGTTCAACGATCTCGACAACGGTCATGGGACAGGCCTACTGGTCACTGCGTACGTGAAGAGATTCACACCCATACGAAGAGCGGCCTCGTGCAGCGCCGGCGGATCCTTGTACACCTCAGGATCCTCCCAACCATTGCCGAGGTCGCATTCGTAGTCGTAGAACACCGCAAGCCGATCGCCAATGAAGATGCCGAATCCTCGAGCCGGCTTGCCGTCATGCTCGTGGATCTTGGGCAGCCCCTTGGGGAAATCGTATACGAGATGATACACGGGGTGCGAGAGCGGCACATCGATCAGTGGCCGGTCCGGGAAGACGCGCGCGATCTCGCGGCGGAACGACGAGTCGATGCCGTAATTGTCGCTCACGTGAAGGAAGCCGCCGCGGAGCAGGTACTCGCGGAGCTTGACGACCTCCGCTTCGCTCAGCCGGATGTTGCCGTGTCCCGTGACATGGAGAAACGGAAAGTCCCACAGCCGTTCGTCCGTCAGCCGCACGCGCGCTTCGGTCTTCTCGACTTTGAGTGACGTGCGCTCGCGGATGGCCGACAACAAGTTGGGAAGACTCGACGGGTTGGCATACCAGTCACCGCCACCATCGTATTGAAGACGGGCGATGGTGAGGCGAGATGCCGCTGTGGAATGCGAGCTGGCGGGTGCCCCGGAAGTCGGCGGGGACGCAGCATCGCGGACAGGCGCGTGCGAATAGCCGGTGAGGAGCATCACCGTCACAACGAATCCAATCGGTAGCACCGCGCGCCCGCGCATGCTCACCTTCAGTTTCCCCCACCTGCTTCGCAGTTACCAGCCATGTCCCATTCCCTCTTTCCGGCCTCAATCATCTGTCTCGCGCGCCATGCGATACGCAACGTTCCTCGATACGCCCCGCTTCGACAGCTCCGCAGCGACGTCCCGCACACTTAATCCCGACGCTCGTAACGCCCGGGCGTCATCTCGCAGCACGGCTTCGTCCACCGGTTCGGCGGACGGCGCACCCGCGATCAGTATGACAACTTCACCCCGGGGTGGCGTTTCCTCGTAATACGCGGTCAGACTGGCGAGCGTTCCGCGCCGCAGCTCCTCGAACTGCTTGGTGAGCTCGCGAGCGACGACCACGGACCTGTCGCCAGGCATCCCCTGGCTCACCAGGTCTCGCAACGAATCGGCCACGCGGTTCGGACTTTCATATAAGATGGCCGTATGCGGGGTCGCGGCAATCGCGGCGAGCGCGGCCGCTCGTTCGCGGCCTTTACGGGGCAGGAATCCATAGAAGGTAAACCGCTCCGCGCTCAGCCCGGACGCGACCAGCGCAGCCAGCAGCGCCGATGCGCCGGGGATGGGCACCACCTGGACGTCCGCCGCGATGGCGGCCTGCACCAGGCGTTGGCCTGGATCGGACACGAGCGGCGTCCCCGCATCCGAGATGAGTGCAATGTCTTCACCCGCGGCGAGCCGATCCATCACGCGGGGCGTCATTTTCGCTTCGTTGTGCTCATGGTACGACGCCATGCGCGTCCGAATGTCGTACCGATCGAGCAGCGCGCGGGAGTGCCGCGTGTCCTCGGCGAGCACGAGCGCTACCGACCGCAGGACCTCCACCGCCCGAAAAGAAAAATCCCCCATGTTGCCAATGGGGGTACTGACCAGAAACAATCGACCGGGTTGGAGGGGGTCTGTCACGGAATCACGTGCGACTACAGCACCTTCCACGGCATCTTCTCATAGAAGCCCGCCGATTGGAACATGTGCCGTCGCTCCCAGGTCAGCTCCTTGAGGAGCGCCTCGGGCGGCGCCACTTCGTGGTCCGCGGCTGCCCACATCACTTCCGACAGCCATGACGCTACCGCGGCGGTAACCTTCGTCGTGTCGGCGATGGGCTCGCGCGGCGGAGTCTTGCCGATACAGAAGCCTTCGAGCTCGGGGTGCGTCTTCATCAGATTCTGGCGCGCCTGCTCGGCAATGGCTGGCGCGCTCTCGCGACCCGCCGCGACCAGCCGCTTCACCAGAGATTGGCTGAGCTCCCGATACGCCTGCACGAGCGCCGACGGCACCTGAACCGGGAGCGCGTCGATGTGCGACCAGCGGCGGAATTTCCCCTTTTCGATCCTGCTGCCGGGCTGGAAGAGCTTGGCCACGCGATCGACGATCGACCCGGCGGCGTCGAAGGAGAGGTAGGCAGCGTCCACCGTGCCGCCGCGAAAGACGAGATAGTTCACGGTCCCCTCGGACACGATCTCGACGGCGCCGTTGAACATGATGGACATCAGGAACGGGAACAGCGCCGCCGGGTTTCTGACATTCACTTCATTTGGCCACGGCTCGTCGGCGACGGTCTGGGCGGCGAACATCGATGCGAGCTGGTCGTCTTCCGCCGCATGGAAACAGATCTCGCCGTACTCGGGCTCCTCGGGAATACGCTGAAGGGCCGAGGAGATGGCCACAGCTTTCCAGCCCTTGCCATCCATCACGGTGGCGTTCACCACCTCGCCCGCCTGGAGGTACAGGACGACGAACTCCTCCGGCAGCCAGACCGCAACGTATCCCGACAACCGTGCCGACCGATCGCGTTTGGCGTCGGTGAGCAGGTTGTGAAGATGGATGTACGCGAGCCGCGTCCGCGGCAGCATCACGCGCGAGTATGGAAAACGCAGACCCGCGACGATTGCTGGCATCTACGTCGCGGGCCCGTTCACGCGATCTCGCACGTACGCTGACGCGCCGCAGTTCATGCCGCGTGCTGATTCAGCTTGGTCTCGATGTGCATCTTGGGAACGGCGCCGACAATCTGGTCGACCACTTTCCCGTCCTTGAAGAACAGCAACAGCGGGATCGAGCGCACGTTGAATCGCGTGGCCGTCCGGATGTTCGTATCCACGTCGACCTTGGCGACCTTCACCTTGCCCGCGTACTCCGTGGCAAGCTGGTCCAGGATCGGCGCGATGGTCCGGCACGGACCGCACCAGGTCGCCCAGAAATCGACCACGGCGAGCCCACTGTGCTTTTCAATTTCCGACTCGAACGTCTCGTCCGTTACCGCAGTGGTGTTTTGCGCCATGTTCACCCCATTCCTCCACATCGTCGTGAGAGTCAAAACGTCCGCGATCGCGGCGTTCTGTAGATTGTGAGTCCTTCTTTTCTTACACCTGGAGCGCCTCGAAATGTCCGCCGCGTCGCGTGGCACCCGAATCGCCCACATCGGCGTCGCGGTCGACGCACTCGACCGCATCCTGCCGCTGTATCGCGATGTGCTGGGGCTGCCCGAAGCGCCGCTGGACGATGCCGACGGTGCCCGGATCGCCGGCCTCCGCGCCGGCGAGTCCCTGGTAGAGCTGCTCGAAGCGGAACGCCCCGATTCCCCGATTGGCAAGTTCATCGCCAGGCGCGGACCGGGAATCCATCACGTCTGTTTTGCCGTGGACGACCTTCCTGGAACGCTCGAGCGCTGCCGGAAGGCGGGCATCAAGCTCATCGACGAGACGCCGCGCATGGGAGCCGAGGGCAAGCGCATCGCCTTCCTCCATCCGTCGTCCACCGCTGGCGTTTTGATCGAGCTCACCGAGCATTAGACCCGTTACGTCTTCCTCGCGCAGATGTCGCGCAGTTTTTCGATGTCGACCTTTTGCACGAACCACCGGCCCTTCTGGCTTTGCGTCACGGTGAAATCTGCCGAACGCGTCAAGTCCTTGAACCGCAGATCGACCGCGAGGATCCGCTGGCCGTTCGTCCCCGGAGTATCGTTGCTCACCTGATACGTGTCGTGCTTGAGATAGCACATCATCACGATTTCGCGCTGCTCGCGAGTA
The DNA here is from genome assembly GCA_035758925.1 of Gemmatimonadaceae bacterium. GTDB lineage: Bacteria > Gemmatimonadota > Gemmatimonadetes > Gemmatimonadales > Gemmatimonadaceae > DASPMP01. The sequence goes on along the minus strand of DASTVV010000001.1, from coordinate 41,538 downwards.
TGCTTCGCGTCGGCGCTTTCGTGCTCCGTGAGCACCGGCCCGTCCGAAGTCCCCCACGCCAGACCCATCTCCTGCAGGTCCTGACTGCGCGCCGCGGTCATGAAGCGCTTGACGGCATCCTTCGGGGTGGCCGCTCCGGCGACGCCCGGTAGGGGCGCGGTCGGTGGCCCGCTCACGACCACGCTCCTGGAACAACTCGCCACCAGCACGAACAAGATCGCTAGTTTTTTCACGCACGCTCCGAAACGATGCTGCCAACCTAACGCATGGCAAAAATGCCAGCAATGAAGAATCTCGTCCGGCGGCAGCGGCTCTACATCAACATCGACCACGTCGCCACGGTTCGACAAGCGCGCCGCGGTGACGAACCCGACCCCGTCGATGCGGCTCGCGTCTGCGAGGACGCTGGCGCGGACGGCATCACCGCTCACCTTCGCGAAGACCGGCGGCACATCCAGGACGACGACATCGAGCGCCTCGCCACGAGCGTCCGCACGGTGCTCAACCTGGAGATGGCCTGCACCGACGAGATGCTGGACATCGCAGCCAGGCTTCGCCCGCATCAGGTGACACTCGTGCCGGAGAAGCGCGAAGAGATCACCACGGAAGGTGGCCTTGACCTGAGCCACAATACCGCGCGCATTCGCCACGGGCTGGCCCGGATGAACGAAGTCGGCATTCGCACCAGTCTATTCATCGGTCCGGAGCCCCATACCGTGGAGCAGTCGCGCGAGCTGGGCGCCGCCGCGATCGAGCTGCACACCGGCACGTACGCGCACCATCCCGGGGACCCAGCCGCCCTGCGAGCGCTGGCCGACGCTGCCCGCCTCGGCACAAGCCTGGGACTCGCGGTCCACGCCGGCCACGGCCTGACCGTGCGGAATGTCGCGCCCATTGCCCGGATCGCGGAGATCGAGGAACTCAACATCGGCCACTCAGTCGTGAGCCGAGCGATCTTCGTCGGACTGATCGAGGCTGTCCGAGAGCTTCGGACTGTGATGGATTCGGCCCGAGCCGCGTCATAGTGATGCACGCGCCGAGTACCTTTCGCCTATGACCGCGCCCGGTAGCTCGTTTCTCGACTTCTTCGTGCTGGAGGCCAGCGAGTACGTCGAACAAATCGACGGGCTCCTCCAGCGCACGTCGGATTCATCCGCCGGTCCTGACGCGGAGGCGCTCCAGCGTGTGGCGCGTGCGCTCCGTGGCAGCGCGACGATGGCCAAGCTGAAGACTTTCGCCGACCTGGCGTCCACCATCGAAGCCGTCGGTCGCTCGCTGAGAACGGGCAGGCTGCCTTGGGACGAGGCCCTCGCGGGCGCCCTCACGGCAGCCGTCGACGACCTCAAGTTGCTCGTACGGTCGGCGCGGGCGTGGTCGCCCGCGGAAGATCAGTGGGCGACGAAGCGCATAGCCGACCTCACGCGGTACATCGAACCGGCGACTGCGGCGCCCAGTCGGTCGACGACGGCAATCGCGAGTCCTGAGTTCTTCGCGGCCGAAGCCAGCAACATCGCCGCCGGACTGGAGCTGCTCGCGACGCGGCCGAACGACAAGGAAAGCGCGTTGAACGTGCTGCGGCGTGTGCGCGGGCTGCGAGGCGTAGCCGGCATGCGCGAGATCCCGGCCCTCGCCGAGGTGTCGGAAGCGGCAGAGACAGCCGTTCGCCCGCTGGAGCTTGGCGAGGAGAGGTTGTCGCCCGAGCGCGTGAACCTCCTGCGAGTCTCGGCGGATCTTCTGCGAGCCATTGCCACGGGTCTCGGCACAGGCACCAACATCACGACGTCCACGCCACAGTACTCCAGCTTCCTCTCGGCGCTCGACGCCATGCTGGCGGACGGCGCGGGCGGGGATCGCGTCGTGCCGATTGCCGACCTCTTCTTCAATGATCACGGCCCTCACGTGGTGGATGCGGCGCCGAATCCGCCAACGACACCGGCCCAGCGTTTCCGCATGGAAGTGGTGAGCCTGGGCGAGCACCTGCACCGGGTGATCGATGAAGCGCGCGCCGCCACGGATGAGATCCAGCGCGAGCACGCGCGTGGACAGCTCGGACGCGCGCTTCGCGCCATCCGCGCAACGGCGGCGAGCTTCGGCCAGATGGCCGTGGCGCAGACCGTCGAGGCGTATCTGGAGCGCACCGGCCAGTTGAACGTCTCCGCGCTGGATGCGATCGCCAGTTTCGCGACGACCATCTCGCCGGCGGCCATCGCGCAGACGCCGATGCACACTGCTGCCATTCCACAGACGCCGCCGCGAACCACGCAGCCTCGTTCCGTGGTCACGGCGGCCAGCGTACCGGAAGAACCGGCGCGTCCGTCGGCGCACGCCCGCGTCTTCGAAGCGCCCGGAAAACCGGAGCCGCGGCGCTCGCTGGACAACACCATCGCGGCCTTCGAGTCGCTCTCCGAAGAGCGCCTGGCGGAACCAGCTCCGGTCGCCGAAGACAAGGACGTCGTCGCGATCGACAGCTTGCTCTATCGCGGACGCGCGGCGCTGGATCGCGCCGGCGAGCTGCGCGACGCCATCCGGACGTCCGGAACGCCTCCGTCTCAAGAGGTGGTCGAGGAGATTCTGGACCTCGTCGATCTGGCGCGCGCGGACTGATCCGACCTCGAATCATCCCACGATGAGAGTCTCCTGGCGCGGGGCAATCGGCCTGGCGCTGACGGTGTTCCTGTTGTGGCTGGCGCTGCACAACGTCAGCTGGTCGGACGTGCGCGCCGACCTGCGCGCCGCCAACGTCCCACTCGTCATCATCGCCGTGGTGCTGGCGACGATGGTATTTCCGCTGCGGGCCATCCGCTGGCGTCCGATTCTCCACCCCGTTGCGCCGAATCTTCCGTACGGACCCCTGTGGCGCGCGACCGCCATCGGGTTCATGGCGAACAACATCCTGCCGGCACGCGCCGGCGAGCTGGTTCGCGCCTACGTGTTGTCGCGTGAGACCAGCGTCACATTCTCGGCAGCGTTCGCGTCGCTCGTCGTGGATCGTGTCTTCGATGGCGTCATCGTCATCCTCCTGATGGTGCTGGCGATGTTCGACCCGCGGCTGCCCGCGGACACCATGGTGGCCGGCCGGCCGGCTTCGAACTATGCGGGGAGCGGCATCGTCGTACTCCTCGTCGTAGCGGCCGCACTCTACGCGATCGTGTTCTTCCCCGGCCGCCTCATCCGGATCTACGAGCTGTTCGCGCGTCGAGTCGCACCGCGCTTCGAGGAACCGGGCAAGGCGCTCCTGCGGTCGTTCGCGGACGGACTCAGCGTACTGCGGCATCCGGGACGCTTCCTTATCGTGTTCGGATGGGCCCTGGCGATGTGGCTCACACAGGTCGTCGCGTTCTGGATCATGTTCCGTGCGCTCCATATCGACGCGCCGTTCTCCGCCGCGATGTTCGTCCAGGGACTCATCGTTCTCGGCGTGGCGTTGCCATCGACGCCGGGCTTCTTCGGTCCATTCGAGATCGCCGCCGTGGCCGGACTTGGCGTCTATGGCGTGAGTAAGAACCTCGCCGTGGCGTGGGCGCTGTCCTACCACGTGCTGTCCCTCGTACCGATCACGGTGATCGGCCTGTATTACGTAGCGAAAAGCGGCCTGCACCTCAGCCAGCTCAGGCAAGTCCGGCCGTGAGGGCGGAGGGCGTGGCTCGAGTGCGTGCGCAGGCAAAGATCAACCTGTTCCTGCACGTTGGGCCGCCGTCCCCTGACGCCCGAGGATTCCACGAGCTGCGGACCGCGTTTCACCGCATCGATCTCGCAGACGAGATCGAAGTGCGGGTGGGCAACGGCAGCGAGCGCTCGTTGCGCTGCACGGGTCCGATGACGCCGCCAGGCGGGCTTGGTCCGAGGGAGACGAACCTCGCGTTTCGCGCCGCCGAGGCTTACTCCGCGCGGGCAGGATGGCCGCGCGGATTCTCGATCGAGCTCACCAAGCACATTCCGGTGGGCGGGGGGCTCGGCGGCGGAAGCGCCGACGCCGGAGCGGTGCTTCGCACACTCCAGCGGCTCGCGCCGCAGCCGCTGAGCGCGGACGCGCTCCACGAACTGGCCGCGTCGCTCGGGTCAGACGTCGCCTTCCTCGCGAGCGAGGACATATTGGACCTGGCGACCGGCCGAGGAGAGCGACTGCAGCCGGTCCCTCCAGCCCAGGTGCCGCCATCCGCCGAGCTGCTTCTGGTCATCCCGGACTTTGCCGTTTCCACGGCCGACGCCTACCGCTGGCTGGACGACGCCAGGGCCAGGACCGGCGAGCGCGCAGACTTTGCACGCTCAGGCCTGGTCGAAATGCTGGCTCCTCAGTGGTTGATCTACGCGCACGGGCAGTTTGCCGGGAACGATTTTGAATCAGCGGTCGAGGCGCGTCATCCAAGGCTACGGGAGTATCGGGAACGCCTGGCCGCGGCGGGCGCGCTGGTGGCCCGGATGAGCGGATCCGGCTCCACTGTTTTCGGGCTGTTCGAGGGGACGGCCCCAAGGGGAACGGACCTCGGAATCGACGCAGTCGTCATCGCGACGCGGACGAGCTCGCGAGTTGTCCAAGTCGAAGTCCAGGAATAACTTTATTGGCTCGCTAAGCGAGCGTTTGCCCCCTCGTCCAACGGCAGGACATCGGACTTTGGATCCGAGAATGGTGGTTCGAATCCACCGGGGGCAATGGGAAGCGCAGGACCGCGGAATGGGAAGCGGGAATGGGAATGGGCCCATTCCATAATCCCGGCCCGCCGCCCATTCCCATTCCCATTCCCCATTCCGCAGTTCCCGAGTCAATGGACGGTCTCTCGGTTCCCAGTCACGGCTTCAAGCTCCTCGCCGGAACGGCCAACAGGCCGCTCGCGGAAGAGATGGCGCGTCACATCGGCGTCGAGCTGTGCAAGGTGACGATGTCGCGCTTTGCCGACGGCGAGATCTTCGTTCGCATCGACGAGAACGTCCGCGGCAACGACGTCTTCATCATTCAGCCGACGAATCCGCCGGCCGAGAACATCATGGAGATGCTGTTGATGATCGACGCGGCCAAGCGTGCCAGCGCTGCTCGCGTCACCGTGGTGATGCCGTACTACGGCTATTCGCGGCAGGACCGCAAGGATCAGCCGCGCGTCGCGATCGGCGCAAAGTTGTTGGCGAACATGATCGTCACAGCCGGGGCGCACCGTGTGTTGGGCATCGATTTCCACCAGCACCAGCTGCAGGGCTTCTTCGATATCCCCGTGGATCACCTGTACGCGATGCCGGTGTTCACCGCGCACTACCGTCGCAAACAGTTGCGAGACGTCGCCGTTGTCGCGCCCGACGTCGGCTCGGCGAAAATGGCACGCGGGTTCGCCAAGCGACTGAACGCTTCGCTGGCCATCATCGACAAGCGGCGGACGCGAGCCAACGTTTCCGAAGTCATGAACGTCGTCGGCGAAGTGGAAGGCATGCACTGCATCCTGGTCGACGACATGATCGACACGGCGGGAACAGTGTCCGAAGCCGCGGAAGCCCTCAAGCGGCGCGGCGCCGGCGACGTCTACGTCTGCGCGACGCATGCACTGCTGTCCGGTCCGGCTCGCGAGCGCCTGATTCAGGCACCGATCAAGGAAGTCGCGGTCACTAATACGGTCGCGATCCCGCCGGAGCGGCTCTTCGACAAGTTGACGGTACTGAACGTGGGAGAGCTGCTGGCCAAGGCCGTGCGTCTGACGCACGCCGAGCAGTCGGTCAGCTCGTTGTTTGAGGAGCAGATTCCGGTGGGAGTATGAGGTTGGGGGGTGTGAGGTCTGAGGCGTCCGCACGCCGTGGACCCCAAGCCCACCTGTAGTTCGAGCAACAAACGCTTTCAGTGCGTATGGTAGGGAGGACGCAGCCTCCTGAGAGTAGAAGCGCGCGGAGCGAAGCCTGCGAAGTCGATCAACGAATCTGAAGGAAAACGAGCAATGGCAACCGCATCATTGGGCGCGAATCCGCGCAAGGAAACAGGCAAGGGTGTCGCGCGGAAACTGCGCGCGCAGGGCCAGGTCCCTGGCGTCATCTACGGCCACGGCCGCGAGCCGCAGGCGCTCACCGTGAACGCCCGCGAGTTCGAGCGTCTGGCGGAGCGAGTCCGCATCACCAGCACCGTCATCGAGCTTGCGCTCGACGGCAAGACCGCGCGGACGCTCGTTCGCGAGCTGCAGCGCGATCCCATTCGCCGGTCCGTAATCCACATCGATTTCCAGGAGCTGGTGGCTGGCGAAAAGGTCGTCGTGAGCGTTCCGCTGCGGTTCGTCGGTACGGCCGACGGCGTGAAGAACTCAGGCGGTATCCTCGAGGAGGTCATTCACCAGCTGCACGTACGTTGCGATCCGGCGAACATTCCGGATCACATCGACGTCGACGTCACGCCGCTGACCATCGGCCACGGCCTGCACGTGTCCGACCTCAAGCTGCCGGAAGGCGTCGAGACGACGGACGATCCGGAGACGACGGTCGCGACGGTCTCGGCGCCGGTCGTCGAGGAAGAGGTGGCCCCGGCCGCGGCTGAAGGCGCGCTTGCTGCCCCTGAGGCGGCAGCTGAGCCCGAGCTCATTCGCAAGCCGAAGGCTGAGGAAGAGGGAGAGGAACAGGAAAGCTGATCCGCGAGCTCTTCTCGGCGCTCCTTGGTCGTGCCGCAGCGAGCGATACCGAACCAATGAAAGTCATCATGGGGCTGGGAAACCCCGGCCCCGATTACGAGCGCACGCGACACAACGTCGGCTGGTGGGTAGTGGACCACCTCGCCGACGTTTGGCGTTTCGATGGGTGGAAAAAGGACGGCCAGTCGCGCGTTGCTTCCGGCTCCGTGGGCGGCCAGCGCGTGCGCCTGGTGAAGCCGCAAACGTACATGAACCTGAGCGGCGTCACGCTGCGTCCGTACCTGCGACGCGAGGGCTGGAGCACGATGCGCGACCTCCTCGTCATCGTGGACGAGGTCGCGCTACCCGTGGGCGCGTTTCGAGTTCGTGCCGGCGGCTCGGCGGGCGGACACAACGGACTCAAGAGCATCGAAGCGGCCGCGAACACCCAGGAGTACGCGCGCCTGCGCATCGGCGTGGGGCCCGAGGATCCGTCGCGGCGCGGCGATCTTGCCGACTACGTGCTCTCTGATTTCGGGAAGCGCGATGAAAAGATCGTGCGCGCCCTGTTCCCCGCTCTAACGGAATTGGCCGAGACGTGGCTGAAGGAAGGGCCGCACGTCGCGATGAACCGGTTCAACAAGTTGGGGAAGGTCGGAGGAGGATAGCCCAAAGGCGGAATGGGTGATGGGAATGGGAATGGGCTCGTTAGAGACTCGAGCCCACGCGCCGATTCCCCTTCCCATTTCCCATTCCGTATTTGCTCTTCACACGTTGAACCGGAACAGCATCACGTCCCCATCCTTCACGACGTACTCCTTTCCTTCCGCGCGCACCACGCCCTTTTCGCGCGCGCCCTTCCAGCCGTCGTTCGACGTGAAGTCGTCGTAACTCGCGGTCTCGGCGCGAATGAAGCCGCGCTCGAAATCAGTGTGAATGACGCCGGCGGCGCGTGGCGCGGTGTCGCCGCGATGGATGGTCCATGCGCGCACTTCCTGTTCGCCGGCAGTGAAGTACGTCTGCAGCCCAAGCAGGTGATAGCTGGCGCGAATCAGGCGATCCAGCCCCGCGGACTCGATGCCGAGCGAATGCAGGAACTCCGCCCGCTCGTCGCCGGTCAACTCCGACAGCTCGGCCTCGATCTTCGCCGAGAACGGCACGACTTCCGCGGGCTCGTGGCTCTGCGCGATCGCGGCCCTGAGCGCCTTGAGGTGCTTCCCTTCCTCGCCCGACAGCTCGCTGTCGCTCACGTTTGCCGCGTACAGCATCGGCTTGGCCGTGAGCAGCGTCAGGGGACCGAGGAGCTCGAGCTGGTCCGCAGTGAATCCGGCCTCCCATATCCCGCGACCTTCCTTCAGGAATTCGTGGGCCTTCTGGAGCACGGGCAGCTCTGCTTGCGCCTCCTTTTCGCCGATGCGCGCGGCACGCTGGGTCCGGTCGAGACGCTTCTCCACGGTCGTGAGGTCGGCGAGCGCCAACTCGAACTCGATCACTTCGCGATCGCGAACGGGATCGACGCCTCCCATGACGTGAGTGACGTCCGGGTCCTCGAAGCAGCGAACCACCTGAACGATTGCGTCTGTCTCGCGAATGTTGGCGAGGAACTTGTTGCCGAGCCCCTCGCCTTCCGCGGCGCCCCTGACCAGCCCCGCGATGTCGACGAACTGGACCACGGCTGGCACGGTCTTCTTCGGCTGGACGATGGCTGAAATTCGGGTCAGTCGGGGATCCGGCACCTCCACCATGCCGACGTTGGGCTCGACGGTGCAGAACGGGTAGTTCTCCGCGGAGGCGCCGGCGGCAGTCAGGGCATTGAAAAGAGAGGACTTCCCGACATTGGGGAGTCCGACAATTCCGAGCTTCAGCATGGCGCGAACCCTAACAACGGAATGGGAAATGGGAATGGATTGAATCCAACTGCGGAATGGGAATGGGAGATGGGAATGGGCTCGCTACGGACTCGACTCGATGCCCATTCCCATCCCTATCTCCCATTCCGTTCTTTCTCGTTATTCCCTCTCCGTCGTTGCTCGTATTCCTGTTCCGCCGTATTGCATACACTCTTCCCCTAAGCCGCACACCGAGCTAGACTTAGCCCTTCACATTCACCCTCCCCTCGCCCGAACCGGCGTGGGGCTGACTCGACCAAAGGGAGGTTCCACGTGCTTCGGCAATACGAGGCGGTATACATCTTCGACGCTGGACTCGAAGATCCCGCCATCACCGAGCGCCTCGAGCGCTTTCACTCGCTGCTCGGAAATCCGGGCGACTTGAAAGTTGACCACTGGGGCCGTCGTCAACTGGCGTACCCCATCGGCCGCAAGGAACAGGGCTATTACGTCATTGCCCGCTACTCGGCGGACGCCAAGGCGTTGCCGGAATACGAGCGGGCGCTCAAGCTCGACGACGGACTTGTCCGTCACCTGCTCACGCTCCACGATCGCGAGCTCGGCGCGCCCGAGCTGACCGAGGAGCAGCTCGCCGCGGCCGCGCGGCGCGAGACCGACGACGACGACGACGAGGAGTAGACCGTGATGCGCAGACCCATGAAATCGTGCCCGTTCTGCGAGACGCGCGTGCACTTCATCGACTACAAGGATGATCGCACGCTCGGCCGCTTCATCACGGACCACGGCAAGATCCTGCCCAGCCGCCTGAGCGGAACGTGCTCGCGGCATCAGCGGCAGTTGTCCAACGCCATCAAGCGCGCCAGGTATCTCGCGCTGATCCCGTACGTCCGCGGAATGCAGAGCTAGTCGAGTGACGCACCCCCAGCCGACCGTCGCACCCGCGTCAGCCAGCAGACCGGCTACGAGCGCCCCGCCGGGCGAGCGTGGCTGGGGCAAGCTGATCCTGGGCCTGGTCGTCTTTCTGATCCTGCCCAGCGTACCGCAGCTCAGGGCGCTCGTGCCGATCGACCAGCCAATGCTGCTGCTGGTGCCGGCGCTCGCCGCGTGCGCGCTCGTGGGTTGGTGGGCCGGGGGACGCGCGCTGCTCGCGCTGGCCTTTGTACTTCTCGCCACGCTCATGACGCTGCAGGCGCCGCGAACGAGCGACGCGTTCCATAATCTGGCGCGCGGCTGGAGTCTCGTGCTCGCGGGATCGTTCGGCCTCGTTTGCCTGTTCGGGGCGAGACGACCGTTCTTCCCGCGTGCTCTCACGGCGCTCGTCGTGTCGCTTGGACTGGCGCTCATCATGAGCGCCATGGGACCGGTCTCCGGGTCGCACATGACTCACGCTGTCACGGAAGAGCTCGGCCGCCGGAACAGCGAAAGCATGACGATCCTGAACGCCATGATCCAACAGTATCCGCAGCAGTGGAGTTGGATCCTGTCGCAACGGCCGGAGCTCGCCGAATTCCCGGCGCAGACGGAGCGACTGCTCAAGATGATCGCGGATCTCGGCGACAGCTTGTACCCGTCGCTCCTGGCGCTCGAGTCGCTCGCCGCGCTCGCGGCCGCATGGGCCATCTACCACCGCCTGGCGCGAGCCCGACTGGGCCCGCCGCTCGGGCCGCTGCGCGAATTCCGCTTCAACGACCAACTCGTCTGGGGCCTGATCGTGGGCCTGGTCATCGTGTTTCTGCCCACGCTGGCGTCCGTTCGAGTGGTCGGCCGCAACCTGCTCGTGTTTTTCGGAGCCCTTTATGCTTTGCGCGGGCTCGGCGTCCTGAGCTGGTTCACTGCCCCGGGTGCACTGGCGACCACGGCAACCATCGGATTCGCGATGCTGTGGTGGCCGGTACTCAACGCCATTGCCATCCTGGGATTCCTGCTGCTCGCCGTCGCGGCTTTCGGGCTTGGCCTGGGTGACACCTGGGCCGACTGGCGCCGCAGGGCCCGCTCAACGACGTAATCGACCTCTAACATTTCTCCTTCACTACCATGGAAGTCATCCTTCGACAGGCCGTCGAGAACCTCGGGAAGCCGGGTGATGTCGTGAAAGTCTCGAACGGCTACGCGCGCAACTTCCTGCTTCCGCGCGGGGTCGCGTTCGAGGCCACGCCGGGCAACCTGAGGCGCATCGCCCAGGAAAAGGAACGGCTCGAGGCGGCGGAGAACGAGCGTCGCAATGCCGCCCAGACGCTCGCCCAGAAGCTCGAGCAGGTGTCCCTCACCTTCTCGGCCCGTGTGGGCGAGGAAGGCAAGTTGTTCGGGTCGGTCACGGCGTCGGACATCTCGCATCAACTCGAGACACAGGGGTTCGAGATCGAGAAGCGCCAGATCGACCTGCACGAACCCCTCAAGACCCTCGGCGTCTTCCGCGTGCCCGTCCGGCTGCACGCGGACGTGAAACCGGAGATCAAGGTCTGGGTAATCAAGCAGTAGTGTACGGAATGGAATGGTTGTCGCATGTAATGTGCGCGTCCCGGCGCACGGCAGGCTGGAGCCCCCCAGGGACCCGGTCTGGACGTGCGTCGGTTCGGTACGTGCGCTACAATCCGTTGTACGTGCGCTACAATCCGTAAATAGTGGCTTCTCCATCGACCCGGCCTGACCATCAGTCTCCGGCCGTCGCGGAGCTCGCGCAACGCGCGGCAGCGACGTTGCTGGACAACAAAGCGAACGACGTCGTGCTCCTTAGCCTCAAGGGCGTGTCGGACATGACTGATTTTTTCGTGATTGCCAGTGGGACGTCCGACACGCACGTACGGGCGCTCGGTGAGCACGTCCAGGAAGCCTTGAAGAAAGACGGTGCTGCGCCACATCATGTGGAGGGTTTGACGCAGGGCCGCTGGGTATTACTCGATTACGTGGATTTCGTTGTGCATCTATTCCACCCATCGCTGCGCAGCTTCTATCAATTGGAGCGGCTCTGGAGCGACGCGGAGGTGGTGCCGATCACCGCGCAACCGGCGCGGGTGAGGCCATGATGGTGTCGTACAGTCGCGGGAGAAGTGACGTGAAGGAAAGCAGGAGATGGGCTGGGAGCGGCCTCACGGTGGCCGCTGCGGTTCTGACGGCTTCGGTTGCCGCGGCGCCGGCTGGCGCACAGGGATACTTCGGCCAGAACCAGGTGCAGTACGACCGGTTCGAGTGGCGCCAGAAGGAGACTGAACACTTCCTCATCTACTACTATCCCGAAGAGGCAGCGGCCGCGCAGGACGCGGCCCGGATGGCGGAACGATCGTACGCGCGTCTGTCGCGCATCCTGGACCACCAGTTCCGCGAGAAGAAGCCCATCGTGCTCTTCTCGTCCCGGACGGATTTCGGTCAGAACAACGTCACCGGCGACCTCGGCGAAGGGACGGGTGGCGTCACGGAAGCGCTGCGGCACCGGATGCTCCTGAACTTCACGGGTGACTACCGCAGCTTCGAACACGTGCTCACACACGAGATGGTGCACGCGTTCCAGTACGACATTTTCGCCCGCGGCAAGGCCGGCAGCGGCCTCCAGAACCTGGCGCAAAACTATCCGCCACTCTGGTTCGCCGAGGGCATGGCGGAGTATCTGTCGATCGGTCCGAGCCTGCCGCTGACGGACGCGTGGCTGCGTGACGCCGCGCTCAACGGCAAGCTCCCGAATACCAAGCAGATGACCGAGTACCCGGAACGGTACTTCCCGTACCGCTTCGGCCACGCCTTCTGGACGTACGTGGGTCAGCGCTGGGGTGACGAGGCGGTCGGACAGATCATGAACGCCGTGCCCAGCGTCGGCGTCGAGCGCGCATTCAAGCGCGAGCTCGGCATTTCGCTCGATGACCTGGGCGACGAGTGGAAGGAAGCGATGCAGACCAAGCACCTGCCGCAGGTCGCTTCGCTGGATCGGCCGCGCAAGTTCGCTCAGCCACTTCTCACGTCCCGGCGCAGCGGCGGCGAGATCTTCCTGGCGCCCTCGCTCTCACCGGACGGCAAGTTCATCGCGTTCCTGTCGAACGGGCGATTCTCGCGCGGCGAAGTCTTCATCGATCTCTGGCTCGGCGACGCCGAAACCGGCAAGCGCATCAAGCGCCTGGTCAAGAGCACCTTCGATCCCAACTTTGAAGAGCTGCGCCTGCTCTATTCCCAGAGCACGTTCTCACCCGACGGCAAGACGCTGGCCTTCACCGCCCAGCACGAGGGGCGTGACGTCCTGTACCTGCTGGACGTGAAGTCGCGGAAGGCGAAAAAGCGCTTCGATCTCAAGCTCGAGGGCATCACCGGCCCCAGCTGGTCGCCTGACGGCAAGCGGCTGGTATTCAGCGGCAACCGGGGTGGCATCACCGATCTGTATGTCGTGGACGCCAACGGGGACAACTTCCGTCGTCTCACGGACGACGCGTACGGCGATCTGCAGCCATCGTGGTCGCCGGACGGGCACTCGATCGCTTTCGCGTCGGATCGCGGGCCCGACGCCAACCTGGCCCTGCTCCGCCTGCCGCACTGGCGCATCGCGGTCTACGACCTGGATAGCGGCACGGTGAAAGTCATCCCGAACCAGGATGGCCTCAACACCAATCCGCAGTGGGCTCCGGACGGCAAGTCGGTCGCGTTCATCTCCGACCGTACCGGGATCGCCAACGTGTTCCTGTACGACTTCGTCGCCGCTGAGCACTACCAGCTGACGAACGTCGTTGGCGCGATCTCCGCCATCACGGAATACAGCCCGGCGATCACCTGGGCGCATGGCGCCGATCGGCTGGCGTTCACGTATTACGACGACGGCGACTATACCATCTGGCAGGTGAGCAACCCGCGCTCACTGAAGAAGGCGCCGTATCGCGCGCCCAAGACGCAGCCCACGCAGGTCGCGACGGCGAACGGATTCACGCCGGCGCCCGATACCACCGAAGTCGACACGACCATCAAGATCGACTCGCTGTCGGCGGCTACGCCGTCGGGTGGTCGTCGCAACGTCTCGATCGCGGCGCTGCTCGACAGCGCAGACATGGCGCTGCCGGACACCGCCAAGTTCTCGGACACCAAGTATCGGATCCGCTTCCAGCCCGACTACGTCGCGCGCCCGAGCATTGGCTACGCGCCGGACAGCTACGGCAACAACATGTTCGGCGGCACGACGGTCATTCTCAGCGACATGCTGGGTAATCATCGACTGGCGGTGTCCGGTCAGCTCAATGGTCGCATCAGCGAAGCCCAGCTGTATCTGGGTTACGCGAACGTCGGACAGCGCCGGCAGTACAACGCGGCGTTCTCGCAGTTCCCGTACTACTTCCTCTCCAACGACGAGCTGTCGCCGCCCGACAGCGACAAGGTCCAGGTGGAGCGGCAGGAGATCACGATCTACGCCGCTCGCCAGGCGCAGGGCGGCATGTCGTATCCCCTCAACCGGTTCACGCGATTCGAACTGGGCGGTGGCCTGAGCAACATCGGCCGCCAGAGCATCTTCCTGAACCGCAGGATCCACAACCGGACCTCGGCCACCGAGTTCGCTCAGGACAGCATCAAGAGACTTTCGCCGCTCAACTACGGCGAGGCGCACCTGGCGTACGTGTCGGACAACACCCTGTTCGGCTACACCGGACCCATCATCGGCCGGCGCTATCGGTTCCAGGTCAGTCCAGTGGTTGGTGGTCTCAACTGGATGGAGTATCTCGCCGACTACCGGCGGTACGACCCCATCATCTTCAACTACCTGACGCTGGCCACGCGTCTCTACACCAACATGTCCGTCGGTCCGGACGAGACGCAGTTCATGAAGTACATCGCGCGTCCGGACTACATCCGCGGCTACGATCGCAACAACTCGCTCTTCCTCACCTGCCCCATCGTCGGCGCATCGAGCGTGAACTGCAGCGCCATCCAGCTGCTGGGCAGTCGTGTGGCCGTGGCGAACGCGGAGCTGCGGTTCCCGCTCATCCGGCGCGTCGAGCTTGGCCTGCTCCCCATCACGCTGCCTCCGCTCGAAGGCCTGTTCTTCTATGATGCAGGCATGGCGTGGTCGAAGAATCAGCACGTGTACGGCGGACGCCCCGCCGATTACGACGGAAAGACGCAGCGCTATCCGCTGCGCAGCTATGGATTCGGCCTGCGGTTGAACCTGTTCAACTACGCGCTGCTGCGGTGGGACTACGCGGTGCCGCTCGATCAGCCGGGCGGCAAGCGCGGATTCTGGACGTGGTCCCTCTGGCCCTCGTTCTGATTCGCTGGCTTCTCGTCGCGATCGTCGTCGCGGCCTGTGGCCGCTCCGATCGCAACGTCGGTTCGAGTACGCAAGCGGGGTCGCCGTCGGTAGGGATCGGTGGCCCGCAGGCGCTCGTGCTGCGGGTGCCCCGCGCAGGCGGGGCACCCCGCGTGTACGCGTATCCCAAGGTCGATTCCGCGGTATGGCGCTCGGCGGATCCTGCCCCAACGCCGGCCCACGTCCTCGCGTTCGACGACGAGGGCGGCCGCGTCGCCTACGAGGACAACCGCGGGCGCCCGGTCCTGCTGGAACTGCGGCTGGGCACCATCACGGTCGCATCGAAGCAGAAGCTTCGGGGCCTCGCCTCGGCGAACGGCAGCGCCGTGTTCGGCATCGGCGCCAACGGAGACGTCGTTCGCATGACGCCAGCGGGCGACTGGTCGTACAAGCCGCCGCAACCGGCAACCACGGTCTTCCCGCAGCCCGACGGCGCCGCGCTGGTCGCGGTTGGCGCTGGCGCGAACACGAGGCTGATCAAGGTCTTCCCGCCCGAAAAGAAGATTCTCGATTCGGTGGCCTTCCCCGTCGCAGCACAGACGGTCCGCACGCAACTCGCGGATCGCCTTTACGTCGCTGTCGACTCGGGTCTCGTCGTACTGCGCACGCGTACACTCGACTGGGCGCCACCCGTTCCGTTCGATGAGCCGATCACGGTGATGGCGTCGACGCCGAGCGGAGACCGCATCTTCGTGCTCACCGATTCGCGCGACAAGATTGCCGTCGTGGATCGGTATCGTGACAAGGTGACGGGGGAGTTCAAGCTTCCCGGCAAGGCAGAGGATCTCAGGATCGATCCGTTCGGCCGGTACCTGCTCGCTCGCGCGGCGGGACGCGATTCCCTCTGGGTCATCGCGGTAGGCACGGAGCGTGTCATCGGCGGCCTCAAGAGCGACTGGCGCGACGACCTCCCGTTCGTTGGGTACGATGGCGGCGTGGTCATCGCGAGCGGTTCGGACGTGGTCGTGGTGGACGGCGAAACGCTCAAGCCGCGCCGCCGCATCCGCGGCGGGGCCGACGACTACTGGTATCCCTTCCTGTGGGATGGATTCCGGCCGCGCGCGGCCAG
Source organism: Gemmatimonadaceae bacterium (assembly GCA_035758925.1). Classification (GTDB taxonomy): domain Bacteria; phylum Gemmatimonadota; class Gemmatimonadetes; order Gemmatimonadales; family Gemmatimonadaceae; genus DASPMP01. The sequence goes on along the minus strand of DASTVV010000001.1, from coordinate 25,782 downwards.
TCTCGACGAGCCGGTTCGCTTCGACAGCGTCGTGCGCGACTCGCTCAAGATCGACACGCTCACCGTTCGGGATTCGTCCGCGGCGGTCGCGGACTCGACCGCGCCCAAGGGCTACATCGTGTCGTTCGCGGCGTTCCTCACGGACGATCGCGCCAAGGAGCTGGCGGCACGCATTCGCGTCGGTGGCGAAGCAGCGCATGTCGTCACCACGACGCGTGATGGCTCCACGATCTATCGTGTCGTTCTCGGGCCGTTCCTCACCAAGGAAGAAGCCGAGAAGGCAGGCAAGGACTCCGGACACTCTTACTGGGTTTACGAGGGCACCCCTTGACGCTGTTGCCGCCTACCCCGCCGGAATTCGACTGGGAGGCGGCTGGGCGCGCCCTCGGTGAGAAACTCGACCGCTTGAATGCCGTCGCCGTGCTGGGCGGCGATGAAGAGACCACGGCCCTCGTCGCGCTCGGGATTGCGCGGCACCAGGCACGGCGACGCAAGGTTGCCATCGGCGATCTCCTTGGCGACGCCGGCCTGCTGCAGTCGCTCGCGCCCTCCGACGATCCGCACGGACTGGCCGACGTGCTCGACTACGGCGTATCGCTCGACAAGATCGCGCGGCGCGTGGAAGGCTCCGACAACCTGCTCATGCTTCCCACCGGCACGTTCGTGGGAGATGAATCCGCAATTCTGGCCAATCGCCGCTGGTCGAGCCTGGCGGCGAACTTCCGGCAACAGAACGGGCTGCTGATCCTCGCCGCGAGTGTGACGGCGCGCGACGTGGAGTCGCTCGTGGTCCAGCTGGACGGCGCGGTCCTGGTGGGCGAGCACGCCCCTCCCCTGCTGCCCAGCACCCGCGTGCTTGGACGCGTCCGTGGACCCGACCGTGTATCGCGCGCGCTGCGCGTGTTGCTCACGCCGGTTCGCCCGCACTACGTCATCAAGGCCGCCAGGCGGTCGCTGTGGAGAGTCGGCGCGTCGCTCGGCGTGACGATCGCCGCCGTCATCGCGGCGGTCGGCATCTGGCTGTCCTATCGCCCGCTGGCCTCGTCCGACTTCATTCCGCCCTGGCGGCGCAACGGTCCAGCCGTCGACGCCGAGTCGGCGAACGTGCTGCCGGCTGGTGCCAATGCGGCGGCTGCGAGAGACGCGGCGCTCGCCGACAAGAACCTGCGGGTGGCACCCGCGTTCGGACTGCTCACAAAAATGGATTCCGCGTCGTTATCCCCATTCGGAATCGCGCTCGTCACCTTCAATACGCAGGCTGGCGCGCTATTGGAGCTTCAGCGCAACGGCGCTAGTTTGCGCGCCGGCACTTTCACGCCGGTTCTCATTCGAGAAACACCCTGGTTTCGAGTGGTGGCCGGAGCCTATCCGGATAGCGCCTCAGCCGCGGCGCTGTTGGACACGTTGAGGGCTCGAGGGACGAGCGACGCGGGACGGGCGCTGATCGAGAAGTTCCCGTACGCGTTGCTGGTCGAGCGCGACGTGGCCGATTCCGCGGTGGCGTCGCGCGTCTCGGCCTACCAGACGCGTGGAATTCCTGTCTACGCGTTACTGCAGTCCGACGGCACAGCGCGGGTGTACGCCGGCGCGTTCAAGACGCCGGAAGAAGCCACATCGCTTTACGAGTCATTGCGGGCGGCCAGAATTCCCACTTCGCTGGTGTACCGAACGGGGAGAGTGTACTAGTGCGACTGACCAAGCTCGAGCTGCATGGGTTCAAGTCGTTCGCGGATTCCACCGTGATGATGTTCGATCAGGGTGTGAGCGCGATCGTCGGACCGAACGGGTGTGGCAAGTCGAACGTGTCCGACGCGGTTCGGTGGGTGTTGGGTGAGCAGCGCGCGCGTTTGTTGCGCGGCCAGAAAATGGAAGAGGTGATCTTCCAGGGTTCCACGGCTCGCCGCCCGGTGAACATCGCCGAGGTCTCGCTGCATTTCGACAATTCGGACGGCGAGCTCCCGGTGGCGTTTCGCGAAGTGGTCGTGACACGGCGCTTGTCGCGCTCCGGCGAAAGTGAGTATCTGCTGAATCGCGCGCCGTGCCGTCTGCGCGACATCTCCGATCTGCTGCGCGGCACCGGACTCGGCGCCGACACCGGCGTCGTGATCGAAGCCAAGATGATCGACGCACTGCTCTCGGATCGTCCCGACGATCGGCGCGAACTGTTCGAGGAGGCGGCCGGCATCGGCCTGTATCGCGATCGGCGTCGGTCCACCGAGCGGCGTCTCGAGGAAACCACCACCGACCTGCAGCGCCTGGACGACCTCATCGCCGAGGTCCAGAGCCAGGTGCGGTCGTTGTCGCGGCAGCGCAAGCGCGCGGAGCGCTTCTCCGAGATCACCGCTCGCCGGTACGACGTGGAGATCGCCCTGGCGGCCCGCGAGATGGCCACCTGGCGCGACGAGCTGGCGCGCCTCGAAGAACGTGTGGCGGAGCTGAGGACCTTCGTCCCCGGCTCCGAGGAGACGGTCGCTGAGCAGGAACGCGCGCGGGATGCCGCGCACGACGCCCGCGCCGCGGCTGACGCCCAGCGCGCGGAGCTCTCGCGCCTGGTGGCCGGACAGCGCGAGCACGTGCAGCAACTGCGCTCGGAGATGGCCGTTGCCGAGGAGCGGCAGCGCAACGCAATGGTGCGCCGCCAGCGCGCCGAGGCGGAAGCGACGCAAGGCGCCCACCTGCGCGAGCAGCTCGCCTCGGATCGCTCCGATGCGTCCGAGGAACGGGCGCGGTTCGAGCAGCAGCTGCGCGATCTGAATCAGGGACTCTCCGCGCTCCAGGAGCGCGAGCAAACCAGCCGCGCGGCGGTGACGGCGGCCCGAGCGACCCTGGAACAGGCTGACCGCGCGCTGCGCGAAGCCCAGGATGCGCTGCATGGGGCGGAACTGGCGCGCGAGCGCACGCAGCGCGAGCTCGACGAGACGGCAGAGCGCGAGTCCGTGCTGGAGCGCGAAAAGGCGGCGCTCTCGGACTCGGCCGCGCTGGCCCGCAGGGATCACGAGGGCGCCGTCGCAGCGCGCGAGATCGCCGAGGCCGAGCGCGCCGCCGTCGTGGAGCTGGTGGAGCGGTCGCGTGCGACGGAAAAGGGCGCGCGCGATGCCGACGCAGCGGCGCGCGCCGCGCTATTCAACGCCGACGAGGCGCATGCCGCGCTCGAAGGCAAGGTGCACGCACTGGAGGCGCTCGAACGTGAACGCGTCGGCATGGCGCCGGCGGCCGCGCGACTCCTGCACGATCGAGCACGCTTCGGCGAGGGCGCGATCCTCGGCCCACTCTCCGATTACATCGCCACAGACCAGGAAGCCGCACTGCTCATCGAGCGGTTCCTCGGTGCTACGGTGCACGCCGTCCTGGTTCGCGACGCGAGCGTCGCCGACGCCATTCGCGAGTGGCATCACAAGACGAGCCCCGGGCCGCTCCTGCTGCTTCCGATGGACGCGATTCCGGCGTCCGACGACACCGTGAGCGACGCGCTCGCGGCCCGCATCGACGCGGCGCCGACGGCGCGCGCGTGGGTCAGCACGCTGCTGGGACGCGTCCGCGCCCTGGGAAGCGGCGAGGGCTTCGTGGACGCGCGCGGTGCCGTGTGGCTTCCTGGGACCGCGGCGGGCGCGGGACCGCTGCGGCGTCGCGCGGAGCTGTTTGGTCTCAAGGCCGAGCTGACGCAGGCGGCCGCGGCGCGAGAAGCCGCGGGCGCGGCGGCGGAAGCCGCGCGCGAGCAGTTGCACCGCGCCGAGCACGACCTGGCGGCCGCGAGCGAGCAGCTCGCGCACAGCCAGCGCGCCGTACACGACGCGGTCGAACGTCAGGGACAGCTGGAGCGGCGGGTCCAGCGCCTCGACCGCGAGCTGGGCGAAGCGTCAGCGTTGGCGGCAAGGCTCCGTGAACGCTCGGATGCTTTGCGTCGGACACTCGAGACGCAGACCGGCGCGCACGTGTCGCTGGCCGAGCGCGTCGCGGAGCGCGAGGCCGTGTCCAGGGAAGCGCGCCAGCGGCTCGTCGCAACGGACAAAGAACACGACGACGCACGCGACGCCCGTACGCAGGCGCAGGTGAGCCGCGCGCAGGTGGAAGCGCGGCTGCAGGTGGCGACCGATCGCGAGCGGCGTCTCGACCAGGAAGCCGAAACCGCAGCGTCCCGGCTGGAAGAGCTGAGCGCCGAGCTCAATGACCTGTCGCAGTCCGACAGCACGATCGCGGAAGCGATGACGCGCTGGCGGCTGGATCTCGAGGCGCGTGAGGCCGCGCTCGCCGACGGCGAGGCGCATTTGCTGGCGGCCGAGCGCGCCGTGAAGACGGCGGACGAGGAGCTCACCAGCGCCGAGCACCTGCTCGACGAAACGCGACGGCGCGTCACCGCGATGGTCCAGGAACTTCACGGTGCCGAAGTGGCATTCACCGAGCTGTCGGGCCGACGCGCCGCGATTCGCGAGCGCCTCGAGACGGAGTGGCGCAAGCCGCTGGAGGACATGCTCGCTGCGGCGCCGGAGATGGACCAGGACAACGAATCTCTGCGCGCGGAAGCGGAATCGCTGCGCAGTCAGCTGGAGCAGCTTGGGCCGGTGAACGTCCTGGCCATCGAGGAGCACGACGAAACCGTGAAGCGGCTGGAGTTCCTCACGGGACAGCGCGCGGACCTCAACGACGCCAAGAACTCGCTGTCGCAGGCCATTCGCGAGATCGACAGCACCGCGCGCGAGATGTTCCTGACGACGTTCGTGAAGGTGCGCGAGCACTTCCGCGAGATCTTCATGACGCTGTTCGGCGGTGGCGAGTGCGACCTGCGACTCGAAAACCCCGAGATGCCGCTGGACTGCGACATCGAGGTCCACGCCTCGCCGCGCGGCAAGAAGACGCAGCGCATTCACCTGCTGTCGAGCGGCGAGCGCGCGCTGGTGGCGCTGTCCCTGCTCTTCGGCATCTTCCTCACCAAGCCGAGCCCGTTCTGCGTGCTCGACGAGGTCGACGCGCCGCTGGACGACGCGAACATCGGGCGCTTCGTCCGGATGCTGAACCAGTTCAAGCAGAAGACGCAGTTCATCGTCATCACGCACAACCCGCGCACGACGACGGAAGCAGCGGACGCCGTCTACGGCGTCACGATGCAGGAACCGGGCGTCTCGTCAGTCGTGAGCGTCCGCATGAAGGGCGCACACGTGGATCAGGAGATCGCTGCAGTCGCGTAGACTGCAATTCCGAGAACCGAGAAGGTGGGGGCGCTCCCCCCACCTTTTTCTTTGCTCGCTGGCGAGAACGACAACCACGCATCCGAATTCGGCGTATCGGGACGAATGTCACACCGAAGAATCGCTTGGTATTCGGCCGTCACTCGCGGGATTCGGACGAGTAGTTTCTGAGAACCTCAGAGCTCGAAGGATAAGACCATTCGGTTGACGGTTCTCGGTACCGGGACAATCGCATTCTCGCCACAACGGAGCTGCGCGAGCTACTTCGTGGAAGCAGGGACTGCGAGGCTGCTGATGGACTGTGGCGCTGGCACGACCCGGCGCCTTGCCGAGCTGGGGATCGCGTGGCAGCAGATCACGCACGTCGCTCTCACCCACTTCCACATCGACCACCATCAGGATCTTCCGAGCATCATTTTCGCCTGGAAGTACGGCCAGCTGCCCGCCCGGAGCGAGCCGATCGATGTCATCGGTCCCGTGGGCACGCAGTCGCTGTTGGAGCGGTTGGCCGCCGCGTACGGAGAGTGGGTGCTCAATCCGGGGTTTCCAGTGCGGGTCACGGAGCTGGCTCCAGGCGCCGCCTTCGACCTTGGGGGCGCTCGGCTGGATTGCGCCAAGGTTCCCCATACGCCCGAGAGCATGGCATATTCAATCACCGAGGGCGCACGCCGTCTGGTCTATTCGGGGGACACGGGCTTCGATCCCGCGTTCGCCCAATGGGCGCGCGGTTGTGACCTCCTCGTGCTCGAGTGTTCGCTGCCCCAGTCCATGGCGATCGTCGAGCACCTGACGCCGGAGCAGTGCGGTGAGATCGCGCGTCTCGCCGAGCCGAGGCAACTCGCGCTCACGCATCTGTATCCGCCCGTGGAGTCGGTGGACATCGCCGCGATCGTCGCGGCCACATACAGCGGTCCGCAAATACTGGCGCACGACGGATTGCGGATCGCCCTAGAGGCCTGATAGAGACATGCTCGTTGTGATGCAGCAAGGTGCGACGCAACAGGAGATCGAGCGCGTCGTCTCCACGATCGAGGAAATGGGCTACGAGGCGCGGCCGATGCCGGGCGCGCAGCGCACCACCGTGGGGCTCGTCGGCAACGACGGCCGAGTGGACGGCTCACGCATCGAGGCCCTGCCCGGCGTCGCCGAAATCATCCACGTCACAAAGCCGTACAAGCAGGTATCGCGCGAATGGCGGTCGCAGAATACGGTCGTCACCATTGCGTCTGGTGTGTCGTTCGGTGGCGAGAACGTCCAGGTGATCGCGGGCCCGTGCTCCGTGGAGTCCGAGCACCAGATCGTCACCGCCGCTCGCGCCGTGAAAGCCGCTGGAGCCACCGCCCTGCGCGGTGGCGCGTTCAAGCCGCGCAGCTCACCGTACTCGTTCCAGGGGCTGGGCAAGCGAGGTCTCGAGCTGCTTGCCGGCGCGCGACGCGAGACCGGCCTGCCGATCATCACCGAAGCGCTGGACGAAGAGGGCGCGCACCTCGTCGCCGAATACGGTGATTGCATCCAGATCGGCGCGCGCAACATGCAGAACTACTCCCTGCTGCGCACGGTGGGCAAGCTCAAAAGGCCGGTCCTGCTCAAGCGTGGTCTGGCGGCAACCATCACGGACCTGCTGCTGAGCGCCGAGTACATCCTGGCCGAGGGTAATGAGCAGGTGATCCTGTGCGAGCGAGGGATCCGCAGTTTCGACACGACGACGCGGAATCTCTTCGACCTCACCGCGATCCCGATCGTGCAGCGGCTCTCCCACCTGCCGATCATCGCCGACCCGAGCCACGGCACCGGACTGCGCGACAAGGTCACGCCAATGGCGCGCGCGGCAATCGCGGCCGGCGCCGACGGCCTGATGGTTGAAGTCCATCCGAACCCGGACCGTGCGCTGTCCGATGGCGCGCAGTCGCTCTACCCGGACGAGTTCGCGCGGCTCATGACGGAATTGCGCGCCATTGCGGACGCAATCGGCCGCGGCGTTGGCTCGCTGCCAAACACGGGTGTGCGGTCCGTTGGGACCGCGGCCGTCAGTCGCGGGTAACTCTTAAGTAGGCAAGGCTGCACTCAGCGCCGCTGCGCAGCGGTTTAGCCCCGCTTCATCCGTTGCGGCGGCCGCCGAGAACGAGGAGACATGAGAGCACTACTCTGGCTGGCGGCTGGAACTCTTGGCGCGTTACCCGTCGTCCCGAAAAAGCAGGACGTCAACGCGACCATCGCTCGCGCGCAAGCGGCATGGGGCCGCGTGAAGACGCTGCGCGCCACCTTCGAGCAGACCATCACCAACCCGATCACCGGCTCCACGCTGACCGCGAGAGGTGAGTTGCAGCAGCGAAAGCCGGATCGCCTGGCCATCACGTTTTCTGATCCGGCTGGCGATCGCATCGTGGCTGACGGGAAGTACGTGTGGGTGTTCCTGCAGAGCGCGACGCCGGGCCAGGTGCTTCGCATGACCAACACGGACGTTGGTGCCGCAAGCACCGACCTGATCGGTCAGTTCCTCAACACGCCGCGCGCTTCGTACGACGCCACCGACGCCGGCGCCGAGAAGGTCGGCAGCCGCCCTGCGCGTGCGATTGTTCTCACCGCAAAGCCGGGCCAGGCGCTGCCGTTCATTCGGGCGAAGGTCTGGGTGGATAGCGCGGACGCGCTCATCCGGCAGTTCGAATCCACGGACGCCAACGGTGTCAGCCGCCGCGTGCGGCTGCTCACGCTGTCACCGAACGCCGCCGTCCAGAGCGCGAAGTTCTTCTTCAAGGTTCCGAACGGAGTTCGAGTCGTCGAGCGGTGACGCGGGTTGTCGGGTTGTCGGGTTGTGGGTTGTCGGGTTGTCGGGTTGTCGGGTTGTCGCCCTATTTCCGCCGCGCTCTCTCGATGAGCTGTTGAGTCGTCGTGACGCCCGCGAGCAGTTCCATGGCTCGCAGAAGCGTGGCGTCCGGCGGCTGCGCTCCTCCGGACACGATCGCCGCGGCGGAGACACCAACATCGGGAGCGATCCCGACGTTCGCCGTATCGCCCTCGACCCTGTGTCCGCCCGGCGTGAACCAGCGTGCGGTCGTGAGCCGCACGGCGTATCCACCCTGCATGGGGAAGATTGTCTGCGTGCTGCCCTTGCCGAACGTCGGCGCGCCCACGAGCACTGCGCGGCGATTGTCCTTCAGGGCGCCCGCCACGATCTCGGCCGCGCTGGCGCTGCCACTGTCAGTGAGGGCCACCACCGGCATTCCGGACCAGGGCTGCGGTGCGCGGTCGCGGAATGTCTGGTTCAAGGCGGCGGACCGGCCGCGCGTCGACGCCACTACGGCTCCAGGGTCGAGAAACAGTTCCGCCACGGCCACACCTTGATCCAGCGGACCACCGGCGTTGCGGCGCAGATCCAGGATGAGCGACCGTGCGCCGCGCGCGCGCAGGGAATCGACGACGCGCCGCAGATCGGCCGCGGCATTCGCGTCGAACGCCGCGAGCTCCACGTAGCCGACACCGTTCGCGAGACCGATGCGGCGAACGGGACGCGTCTCGATCGCGCGACGCGTCAGGGGGATGACCGGGTGCTCACTCGTGAGTCCGATCCCCGGCCGATCGAGCGTCAACTTCACGGTGCTGCCTGGCTGGCCTCGCAGCGCGGTTTCGACTTCCTCGATGCCGAGACCCAGCGTGGACTTTCCGTCGATCGCCATGATCAGGTCGCCGGACCTGATGCCGGCGCTGTCGGCTGGACTTCCCGCGGCCGCCGCGATCACCGTGACAACGCCGTCGCGAATGTCGACGTCGATTCCCACACCCGCCGTCCTGCTCCGCGTCAGGGCCAGTGCCTGACGATACCGTTGGGGCGTGAGCAGCTCTCCGTGCGAATCGTCCACTTCCTTGACGAAGCCGGACGCGGTACGGCGATACATCTCCTCGATCGACATCGTGTCCACGTAGTCCTCGCGCAGACGCGCCATCACTTCATCCAGGAGACGCAGCGATGCCGTTGCGGCCTGCGCATTGCGCCGGCCGCTTCCCTGGATGAACAGCCCGCCAAATATGAGAGCGGCGCCCAGTATGGCGCCGGCGACGAGAGCGCGTGACACGGCGATTGACCTCAAGCGAAAGTTCCGGGCCAGAGCTTGCCAAGCGCCGCCAACACGCGCGAGAACACTTCTTCCACCCTGCCGCGCGCGTCGATCGTTACGATCGGGCCCGCTTCGGGATGCGCCGTCTGCCACTCCGGCGTAGCGAACTCCTGGAACGCCAGGGCAACCCGCTCATGAAACGCGACGTCCTCGCGCTCCATGCGATCGCCCGGTCCGCGCGCGCTGGCACGTCTCAGTCCTTCCTTGGCTGGAAGCGACAGCAGCAGGGTGACGTCGGGCCGGAGGTCCGCTGTCGCCAGCCGGTTCGCGGCGCCCACGTCCTCGTGCGGCAGGCCGCGACCCGCCACCTGATACGCATACGTCGAGAGAAAGAAGCGATCGAGCAGCACGATCTCGCCGTTCGCGAGGGCCGGGCTCACCACGCGCTCCACCAGCTGCGCCCGCGACGCCATGAACAGCAGGCTCTCGGCGCGCGCAACGATGTCGGACGATGGATCGAGCAGCAGCCTGCGCACTTCGTCGCCAAGGAGCGTCCCGCCGGGCTCACGAACGGCAACCGCCGCTTTGTGCGCCTCGCTCAACCACTCGGCGAGCATGCGGAGCTGGGTGGTCTTGCCGGCGCCCTCTGATCCTTCCAGGACGATTAGGGGCATGCCAGTTGGGGTGCGGTATGTGGTTTGGGGTGTGGGTCTGGGGCGGACCCCCACACCACACACCCCACACCGCCAACGCGGAAGAATCTCCTTAACTCAACATGATGATCGGACTGGCTGCTCCCTTTTCCATGCCGTCGAGGATCCATTCGTTCACGCGTGCCATGAGCTTGTCGAAGTTCTCCTGCGCCGCGATGAGCCGTTGATACGACGGCTCAACCTGGACCTTCGTGAGCAACTCATCCAGCTGTCGTTCCATCTGCTCCGTCGGACGTTCGCCGCGCCCAATCATGCGCTGCGCTTCGGTGCGCAGCTTCTCCATTTCCTTGAGGAGCTTGACCGCTTCGGGATCCTGTCCCAGCGCGTCGTTGGCTCGCTTCAGCTCCTGGTACTCCTTGCTCTGGCCCACCATTCGACCGAGGTCACGAGCCTTCTCTTCGATCATTCCCGCTCCATGTTCAGTCTTTCGTTGACCGCCGCGTCGCAAGAACGAACCGCTCCCGGCCGGCGAGGTCAAGCCGTATGCTCACGTCGTCGTATCGTCCGTCGGACGAGACCAGCTCCGCGACGAGCGACGCACGCCGCGCGTCCACTTCCAGCGCGAGAAGCCCGCCAGGCGCCAGATACTGTGCAGCCCGGCGCACGAGTCGCGCCGTCAATGCCAGTCCGTCGCGTTCGCTGTACAGCGCCGTCGGTGGCTCCCAGTCTCGCACCGACGCCGGCAACTCGGCGATCTCCCCGAAGCTGATGTATGGAGGATTGCTCACGACCGCGGCGACGGGTCGGCCCGTGACGACGGCCGCGGGGGGAAGCAGGCTGCAGTTGACGAACTCGATTCTCGCTGACGATCTGGCCGCGTTCTCCGTCGCGACCAGGAGTGCGTCTGAGGACACGTCCGTCGCGATGACACCCTGGAAGCGGCCAGCGCCCTCGGTCGCGAGCGAGATCGCAATCGCTCCCGAGCCCGTGCCGACGTCGATGGCGATGCCTGCGGGCAAGGCATCCGTCCGATCGAGCACGAGGTCCACCAGCATTTCCGTCTCGGATCGCGGAATCAGCACGCGCTCGTCCACGAGGAGGGTGAGGCGCCGGAAGTTGGCGTGACCGACGCAGTAGGCCAGCGGTGCGCCGCGCGCGCGTTTGTCCGCTGCCGCGCAGGCGAGCTGCCACGTCTCCGTGTTGATGCGTTCGCTCCCGTGCAGCGCCGGCCAGTGTCGTGGCACGTCGAGCAGCGCCGCGAGCGTCTCTCGCGCTTCGTCGCCGGGATCGGGAAGTGTCTGAAGGCGGCGCGTCAGCTCCGCGATGAGCTCGGCGACGCTGAAGGAAGAACCGACGTCAAGCACTCAAACGCTCGTTCACGTCCGCGAGCTTGAGCGCTTCGATGAGCGGCTCGATGTCCCCGTCCATCACTCCCTGGAGATTGTGCGTCGTGAAGCTGATGCGGTGGTCGGTGACGCGACTCTGCGGGTAGTTGTACGTCCGGATCTTCGCCGAGCGATCGCCCGTGCCCACCTGCGTCTTGCGCATGCGGGAGCGTTGCGCTTCCTGCTCTGACAGCCTGAGATCCAGCAGGCGTGCGCGGAGGATCTCCATGGCCTTGGCGCGGTTCTGGATCTGCGAGCGCTGGTCCTGCTGCTTCACTTCGATGCCGGTGGGAATGTGCGTGATGCGCACCGCGGAATCCGTGGTGTTCACGCCCTGGCCGCCGGGGCCTCCGGCTCGAAAGACATCGATGCGGAGGTCCTTGTCTTCGATCTTGATGTCGACGTCTTCGGCTTCCGGCAGGACGGCAACGGTGGCCGCAGACGTATGGATCCGGCCCTGAGCTTCCGTGGCGGGCACACGCTGTACCCGGTGCACGCCTGATTCCCAGCGGAGCGTTCCGAACGCCTCGTCCGCGGCCACCTTGAAGATGACCTCCTTGATGCCGCCGAGGGTGCCCTGGGACAGCGAGATGATCTCGGGCTTCCACCGCTTCCGCTCGAGGTAGCGCGAATACATCCGGAAGAGATCCGCCGCAAACAGCGCGGCTTCATCGCCGCCGGTGCCCGCGCGGATTTCCACGATGGCGTTGCGCTCGTCCAGTGGATCGTGCGGAACGAGCATCGGCACCAGCCGCTCCTCCATGCCGGTGATGGCCTCCTCGAGACGGCCAACCTCGCGGCGCGCCTCCGCGGCGAGGTCGGCGTCGTCGATGGCGAGGAGATCGCGGGCGTCAACGAGCTCCTGCTCCGACTTTTCGAGGCGCGAGGCCAACTCGACCAGCGGTCCAAGCCGCCGATGCTCGCGACCAAGCTCGGCAAGGCGCCGAGCGTCTTTCACCGTGTTCGGATCGGAAAGCCCCGCCTCGACTTCACGCGCTCGCTCGAGCGCGTCCTTGAGTCGATCCCGAAGACTCAGCTCTCTTTCCCGTACTTCTGGCGGAAGCGCTCCACACGGCCCGCGGTGTCAATCAGCTTCTGCTTGCCCGTGAAGAACGGATGGCACTGATTGCAGATGTCCGTATGGATCTCGGCCTGCGTCGAGCGCGTCTCGAACGTATTGCCGCAAGCGCACTTGACGGTGGCGGCGTAGTACTCTGGATGGATGTCGGTTTTCACTGGAAGCCTCTTTGTCTTTGGTCTGGGGTGTGTGGCGCCGGGGGAAACCCCAATGGACGCCATCCTCAAACCCATGGTTGCGAGCCCGAAATATATGCCGACCGACCCTAAGAACCAACCCGACAATAGCTTGCCCGTTTGACACAGGCGCTTCTCGCGCGTAACTTCGCGCCTACAAACAACGCGGGTGGAGAAGCCTGCCAGAAAAGAGCCCAGCTCCGCCGTCCCTTTTCCCGCCGTTGGCGGGGTCCAGCTCGCTTTCTCCTGCATTGACCACCACTGCTGACTTTCTCAGCACGGTTCCACTCTTCAGCGGTCTGAGCCGCTCCGAGCTGGAATCCCTGGCTGACTTGACCCGCGAGCGGACGCACCCGCGCGGCAGCGTCATCCTCTTCGAGAACGACCCCGGAGACTGCCTCTTCGTCGTCCGCGCCGGACGCGTGAAGGTGGTGCTCATCGGCGAGGACGGACGCGAGGTGATCCTCGGCGTCCTCGGCGTCGGCCAACACTTCGGCGAGCTGTCCATCATCGACGAGCGGCCGCGGTCTGCCCACGTCATCGCGATGGAAGACGCGAACCTCATCGTGCTGCGGCGGGAGGACTTCAGAAAGAAAGTGGAGTCTTCTCCGTCCATTGCGTGGTCGCTGCTCCTCGAGCTTTCCAAGCGCTTGCGCCGCGCCGACGACAAGATCGGTGGACTGGTACTCCTCGACGTCCCCGGCCGCATCGCCCGCCTGCTCCTGGACATGGCCGAGGAAAGCGGGACGGACCAGATCGAGAAGTCGCTGACGCACCAGACCATCGCCCAGATGATCGGCGCCAGTCGCGAGACCGTCTCCCGCGCCATGAAGGACTTTCAGGACTCCGGCTGGATCACAGTGGAGCGGCGACGCATCTCCCTGTCGAATCGGAACGCACTGGAACAAAGGGCGCAAGTGCGTGAGTGAGCGCCACTTGCGGCGTGACGTCGGTCACGGGCAAGCCGTGACAGTTCGCGTAGCATAGAAGTGCGCTTAACTCACATGATGTGTAACGCTGCAGCAGGGGCTCGATGAGCCTTCGCGTCCAGTTCTGGGGTACCCGGGGATCCATCCCCAGCCCCGGGCCGAAAACCGTGCGGTACGGTGGCAACACGCCATGCGTCGAACTCCGCACGACGGACGGCTGGCTCATCATCCTCGACGCCGGAACGGGGATGCGGGAGCTCGGCCGATCGCTGCTTGGCCGCGCGAACGGGGCGCCGATCAAAGGCGACATCTTTCTCACCCACGCGCACTGGGATCACATCCAGGGCATTCCCTTCTTCGGTCCGATTTTCCAGCGAGGCAATCACTTCACCATCTGGGGCAGCGTGTCGCTCGAGACGAGCATCGACCGCATCGTCCGCGACCAGATGAATCCAGTTGTGTTCCCCGTCACATTCGAAGAGCTGGACGCCACGATCGACTTCTGCGCGGTGGACGAAAAGAAGCAGCGCCGCCAGGGCTACGAGGTCTCGGCGTACCCGGTGAGGCACCCGGGCGGAGCGTTGGGGTACCGATTCACCGACCTGTCACACGGCGGAAAGTCGCTCGTGTACATATCGGACAACGAGCTGGGATCCGGCGGCAAGTACGAGACGCCCGTCGGATGGCGCAGCAAGCTGGTTGAGTTCGTGAAAGGCGCAAAGCTTCTGATCCACGACAGCACGTACACCGCGGAAGAGTACGACCACTATCGCGGCTGGGGGCATTCCACGTACGACGACGCGCTGACGCTCGCGATGGAGTCCGGCGTCGAACAACTGCTCCTGTTTCACCACAAGCCGGAACGGAGTGACGAAGAGCTGGACAAGCGAGTCGATGCATGTCGGGCCATCGTGAAGGAACGCGGCAGCCAGCTGGAAGTGAACGCCGCCGCTGAAGGAATGACGGTCATCGTTTGAGGTGTTGGGACGCACGCAGTCGCACGCCGTTAGACGCAGTCTTCACTTCGGAGGGAGGGTTATGAGGAGTTTTGTCCGCGGGGCCCTGGCGCTGGTGTCGGTGGCCACGCTCGCGCCGACGATCGTTCAGGCGCAGGCCAAACCGGTCGTGGCGGTCCTGTACTTCGACAACAATTCGTTCGGCAAGGACAGAGCCGACTACGAAGGGCTGGGCAAAGGCATCGCCGACATGCTCATCAACGACATGGCCGGAAACAATGGTGTCCAGGTCGTGGAACGCGAGCGTGTGCAGGCACTCCTCACCGAGCAGAATCTCACGAAGCAGGGCGCGGTAGATCCCCAGACCGCGATCCGGCTCGGCAAGATTATCGGTGCCCAGTACATGATCACCGGTGGATTCATGAGCGACGGCAAGGGCACGGTCGTGCTCACGTCGCGCGCGATCAACGTGCAGACCAGCGCCATCATGAATCCGGTGAAGCTCACCGGAAAGAGTGACGACGTGCTTGGCCTCATCGCCCAGCTCTCGACGAAGCTCAACACCGAGATGAAGCTGCCGGCACTGCAGGTCGGGGATGCCGGTGGGGCCAGCGCCCAGCCGGCTGGCGCGCCCGCAGCGTCGATGTCGGCGACGGCACCCCTGACGGCGTCGACCAAGGCGGCGGAGAGCGCCCCGGCACCCAAGGCCGAGGCACCCAGGGCCGAAGCCCCGAAGGCGAAAGCCCAGGCGCCGGCCAAGCAGCCGAAGATGGACATTCGCACAGCGATGCTCTACTCCAAGGCCCTCGAGGAAGAGGACCAGGGGAACAAGGCGGCGGCAGTCGCGCTGTACAAGCAGGTCGTGGACAAGTTCCCCGAGTACGCGCCGGCCCGTCAGCACTACGACAAGCTTTCGAAGAGCTGATGCATCTTTCCGGACCTGAAGCGCCGGCCGACCGCCAGGTCGGCCGGCGCTCTTTCTACTGCATCCAGATCTGAATGCAGCCCCTCCTTCTCGTCGCCTTCGGTCGCACCATCTCCTCGGCGCCGCTGGGCCGCCGCAAGGACGACATCGAGGTGCGGCACATACCGGCACTGCCAACGGCAGCGGCGTTGGAAAGCGAACGGCGCCCCGTGGTGATCGCACTGGACCGCGTGCTGCTCCAAAGCGTGGCGGGGCAGCGTGACATCCTGGAATCGCTGGCCACCGTTGCGGCGCTGGTGGGGATTGGCGACGCCGGTGAGCGCGAGCCGACGGAAGACTTCCCCGTAGACCTGTTGACGAGCTTCACTCCGGGCGACGCTCCGGTTGGCACCGTGCTCGCACAGCTCCGCGGCGCCTTCCGCCATGCCGTCGCGCTGCTGGGCGAGCGCGAAGCGCGTGAACAGGAGCGGCTGCGCTATCAGGAGCTCACGGAACTCACGCGCGTAGGTGTCGCGCTGTCGCATGAGCGCGATCTCACGACGCTGCTGGAGATGATTCTGAGCCAGGCGCGCCGCATCACGAACAGCGACGCGGGCTCGCTGTACCTCGCGGAACGAGAAGACGACGGGCCGCCGAAGAAGCTGCGCTTCAAGCTGTCGCAGAACTTCACGCTCCCGAACCTGCCGTTCAGCGAATACACGGTGGCCGCCGACCACAGCAGCCTCGCTGGCTATGTGGCCGCCACTGCGCAGCCACTGGTGATCGCGGACGTCTACCTCCTGCCCGAGGACGTTCCGTACAAGCAGAACCGCAGCTTCGACGACAAGTTCGGCTATCGCACGAAGTCGATGCTCGTGCTCCCCATGCGCACGCACAAGGACGAGGTCATCGGCGTCCTGCAGCTCATCAACCGGAAGCGCGTCTACGACGCGATGCTCACGGGCGAAGATGTGGTGGACACGGAGGTCGTGCCGTATGACTACCGTTCCGTCGAGCTCGTGAACGCGCTCGCGTCACAAGCGGCTGTCGCCATCGAGAACAGCATCCTCTACGAGGACATCGAGAAGCTGTTCGAGGGATTCGTCACCGCGGCCGTCACCGCGATCGAGTCGCGAGACCCGACGACGTCCGGTCACTCGGGTCGCGTGGCGACTCTTACGGTTGGCTTGGCTATGGCCGTGGACCGCGGCCAGCCAGGCCCGTACCGGGAAGTGCGGTTCTCGAAGGAGCAGATCCGCGAGCTGCGCTACGCCAGCCTGCTGCACGATTTCGGCAAGGTCGGCGTGCGCGAGCAAGTGCTGGTGAAGCAGAAGAAGCTGTATCCGTGGGACCTCGAGATCATCCGACACCGCTTCGCGTATCTGCTGCAGGGGCTCGACCTGCAGTTCGAGCGCGAGCGCGCAGAGTATCTCGCCCAGCACGGAGAGAAGAACTACGCCGAGGCGGCATCGCGGTTAAACACCATTCGCCGCTCGCGACGCGAGGAGCTGGAGAAGTACCTCGACTACATCGTGCGCGCCAACGAGCCCACGGTCATGCCGGAGGGCACGTTCGAAGACCTGCGGGGCATCAATCGGCAGACGTACGTCGACTTCGACGGCATCGAGCGGCCGTTGCTACGCGACGAAGAGCTCCGCTTCCTGATGATTCGCAAGGGCAATCTCGATGACCAGGAGCGCCGCGAGATCGAGTCACACGTCTCGCACACCTATGAGTTTCTCGACAAGATCCCGTGGACGCGGGAGCTCAGGGGCGTTCCGAACATTGCTCGCGATCACCACGAGAAGCTCAACGGCCGCGGCTATCCGCGCCAACGGCAGGGCATCGACATTCCCGTGCAGACGCGGATGATGACGATCTCGGACATCTTCGACGCGCTCACGGCGACCGATCGGCCCTACAAACGCGCCGTCCCCGCGGCGCGAGCGCTCGACATCCTGACCGGCGAGGCCCAGGAGGGAATGCTGGACCGGGATCTACTCGGCGCGTTCATACAGGCGCGCGTGTACGAGAGCGTAATCCACGAGCGGCGCGCGTCCACTCCTGTGCGCCTTAGCTCGCTGGGGCTCTGAGGCGGGTTGACGGGTTGACGGGTTATTCGGGTCCAACGCGACTCAGCGTGCTTACCAACCGGTCAACCTGAAACCCGTCAACCTGCCAAACCCGTCGCGTCAACCCGTCGCGTCAACCCGTCAACCTGGAATCAGCTCGCGCTCGGCCCAGTGCTCGTGCTTCCGTCGCCATTGCTGAACAGCTTGCGCAGCAGCCAGACCACGACCACGATCGGCACGACGACGAACACGAAGAACTTGAGCGCCATGATCGTGAGCAGGCCCACCGCAATCAGGAGAATGACCGGAAACCCGAGAATGGCCAGCGAAAGCAGCGGCCGGATTGCAATCAGACGCAGCAGGGATCCGATCATCTAAATGGCTCCGGAAACGGTCACTAAGCCCTACGGGGGCGGAGACAGGAGGTTTCGGCGCCTCCGCCGCCCGTGGCTGGATTCAGCCTTTCCGACCCTCCACGAACATTAGATAGTCCGTGGAAGGCGCGCTGATCCCCAGATCACGCAAGAGGTGCGTCAGCTGGCCGCGATGGTACGTGCCGTGGTTGGCACAGTGGATCAGGATGTCCGCGAACGGATAGGTCCACGTCTCACCCTTGATGTTCGTATAGGTGAGATCGCCGTCCAGCTGGCCAGGTGTCAGCGCCCCGATAAAGCGCTGTTGATCCTTCTTGACGGACTCCCACTCAGCTCGAAAAGCCTTGCCCCCATGGGTGGCGGGGAACTCCGGCACGGACTTGGCCGACTGGCCCTTCCAGCGGTCGTGCCACAGCCGCTCTACGCCGACGACATGTCGCAGCAGGGCACGTCCTGATCCGAAACTGCCACCCCACTTTCGGTCGAGCTGTTCGGGTGTCGCGGCCGACATCGCGTCGAACACCCGGTCGGTGGCCCAGTGATGGAACGCGAAGAGGCGCTGGATGTGGTCCTTGTTGACGTTGGTCATTTACGAGAGTTCGGCAGGGGTATGTGGGTAGTGGTGGGGGGGCGAGTGGTGGGTTGCGGTGGGGGATGTGAGGCACAGCAGTTGCCTCCAGAACGTCAGATTCGGACGGAGGTGATCGTGACGTTCCTGACGTGGATAATCGTAGGATTGGTGGCGGGAGTCCTCGCGTCGCTAGTGATGGGGGGAACTGGCTACGGAATCATCGGCGACATCATCATCGGGATTATCGGCGCGTTCGTCGGAAGCTGGATCTTTCAGAAGCTGGGCACTGGAACTCCATTTCACGGGCTCGCCGGCGTGATCTTCGTGGCGTTCATTGGCGCTGTCGTCCTGCTATTCGTGCTGCGGCTGATACGAGGTGCGACGTACCGTAGAGTTTGAGGGACTGGGGACCAGGGACCGGGGACAGGGCAACTGACTGGGGAATGGAGAAGGGGGACCAGATGAAGGGACAAGTCGAGAGACGCCCCGATCGCCCGATCGGGTCCCTCAACTGTTCCCCAGTCGGTTCATCCTGTGCCCGGTCCCGCGTCCCCATTCCCTATTCTGCGAACACATTGACCGGGCCCAGATCCGACCGTTCCGCGACCGCGCTCTCTTTCTTCAGCGCTCTCTTCACGAACTGCGGCCACCAGTTCTCCTGTGCATCCAGGTGGCGATAGCGCTCCAGCGCCGCCCACGTCTTCTCGTGCACCTGATGGGCGCGCTCGGCGGCCTGTTCGCTGGAGATGCCGTCGCGCTTGAGGGCGCGACGCCCGATCTGCGCGTGGAGCACTTCGTCCGCCCAGTCGTAGTCGTGAAAGTGGGCTGACAGGGCGTCGCCCGCGTCACGCGCGGTCTGGTGCTCGTAGCGCTTCCCCGTCTCGCCGGGCATGAGCGACTGCTCGATGGCATAGAGCATCATCTGCCGCTCGATGGGGGTGGCGTGGAGGTTGAGCCGCAGCGCGAAGCTGACGTTGAGCGGTATCTCCTTCTTCCAGTCGATGCCGCGCGCCTCGAGTGCCACGGTTCCCATCATGGAATGCCGCGCCTCGTCCCAGAGCTGCCGCGAGTAGTCGTGATAGAACTCCCACGGCTGGTCGGCGCGCTCGGTCATGAACGAGGCCATCATCTCGGGAACGTCCATCTCCAACGCGCGCTTGCACAGGAGCGCGAGGTTGCGCTCGTCCGGCGGGACATCCGCCATGTTGTACACGATGTGGGGTGGGAACTCGAAGTTGTATTGGCCGTGAAACCGCTCGTCGCGCCTGGGATGAAAGCGCGGCAGCAAGTGGTCCGCGTCCGCGCGATGCGGCGCCGTGTCCGCCGAAATCGCCGCCAGCGCCGAGTCGCTCCATGCGATGGCGTCCTCGGTTTCCTGCAGCGCCATGCGCAGGAGCCGACGCGTGGGATGATCGACGAGCGGGTTCGTCTTCTCGATGTGCTCGCGGTACGAGGCGGCGAGCGCCGGGAACACGCTGCCGTAGACCACGCTCAGAAACGTCAGCGGATCGCTCGTGCGATCGAGCTCCTCGAGCAGCTCGTCCAGCTGCCGGACGGCATCGTCGTCGGGCCCCGTGTCGAGATCCGGCACAGGACTTCGCATCTCGCCGATGCGCTGGCGCAGAGCAGCTACGTGCTCGGCGCACTGCCACTGGTGCAGGGCCATCGCGCACTTCGCTTCCCAGATGGGCATCGAGGGAAGGTGCGCGACCAGCGTCTGCATCAGGCGGCGCTCGGTCCAGTGGTAGCGCAACAGCCGCCGGACGTTCTCGTTCACCGAGAATCCGATTCGCGACGCGGATTCGTATGTCGCGAGGCCCGCAAGTTCCGGAATAGCGTCGTATGCGTGGGGCATTTGCACACGCTATCGGCCGTCACATCACTTGTCGAGGCCAACTGGGACCGGGGACAGGGGACGAGGGACAGGGGCAACTGACTGGGGACCGTCCCTTGTCCCTCGCCCCCCCGGCCATACGTTAGGGCTCATAGCCCTTTTCGGAGTCCTCAATGCGGTCGATTCTGCGTTCCGCTCTCGCCCTCCTGATCGTCGCCGCTCCTCTGCAAGCGCAGACCGTCGACGAGATCATCACCAAGTACCAGCAGCGCATCGGCGGCGCCGATCGCATCCAGGCCATTCACTCCGTGCGGCGCACGGGGAAGTTCTACGGCGGCGGCGGATTCGAGGCCCAGGTCAGGAACGAGAACAAGCGACCGAACAAAGTGCGCGAGGAGTTCGCGTTCGGCGGCATGGTGGGCGTCACCGCATTCGACGGCAACAACGGCTGGAAGATCGAGCCGTGGCAGGGCAAGAAGGATCCTGAGACGCTCAGCGAGGACGAGCTCAAAGGCATCATCGAGGACGCCGAGTTCGAAGATCCTCTGCTCAACTACAAGCAGAAGGGCAACACGGTGGAGCTGGTCGGCACGGACCAGATCGAGGGCACCGAAGTCTTCAAGGTGAAGGCGACGCTGAAGAGCAACGGCGACGTCCGTACCTACTACATGGACGCCGATTCCTACGTCCCCATCAAGTACGAAGTGAAGCGCATGGTGCGCGGCGCCGAGCGAGAGTTCGAAGTGGAGCTCGGCGACTACAAGGAAGTGAACGGCGTGTTCTTCCCCTTCGCGTTCGCGATCGGCGGCAAGGGCAGCCCGAGCGCAAACAAGGCGCAGTACGCGTGGGAGCGCATCGAGGCGAACGTTTCAATGAATGACGCCGCATTCGCGAAGCCTGGTCCGGGTGCGCCGACGCAGGCGGCTTCTCCTCCAAAGCCACCAACCGCTTCGCAAGATGGCGAGGTAATTCTGAACGGCGGAATGGGAATGGGGGGTGGGAATGGGCGCGCGGACAGATCGCGACCCGCGCCCATTCCCATTCCCATTTCCCATTCCGCAGTGCTCGCTCAAGTCGTCGACTCCGAAACAACGTCCGGTCTGGGCGCTCGCAACATCGGCTCCGCCGCCATGAGCGGCCGCATTGCGGCGCTCGCCGCGACCCGCGAGAACGGCCGTCTCACCATCTACATCGGCTCGGCCTCGGGCGGTGTGTGGAAGTCGATGAACGGCGGCACGACCTACAAGCCCGTCTTCGACAAGGAGCCGGTGCAGTCCATCGGCGCCGTCACCATCGACCCGACGAATTCGAAGACGATCTGGGTGGGCACCGGCGAGTCGTGGACGCGCAACAGCGTTTCCGTCGGCAACGGCATCTACAAATCCACGGACGCCGGCGAAAACTGGACGAACATGGGACTCAAAGAGTCCGAGCGGATCGTGAAGATCATCGTCGATCCGACGAATGCGAACACCGTGTACGTGTGCGTCCCGGGCAAGCTGTGGAGCGACAGCGATGACCGCGGCGTCTACAAGACCACCGACGGCGGCAAGTCGTGGTCGAAGATTCTGGCAGGTGCCAATCAGTCCACGGGCTGCTCGCTGATGTCGATGGATACCAAGGACTCGAAGACGCTCTATGCCGGCATGTGGGACTTCCGCCGCAAGGGCTGGACGTTCCGCTCCGGTGGCGACGGCCCGACCGCTCCAAGCGCCAGTGGCCTGTTCAAGACGACGGACGGTGGCGCCACGTGGACGCAGCTCGACGACAAGACTGCGAAGGGGCTGCCACCCAAGCCGTGG
The DNA here is from genome assembly GCA_035758925.1 of Gemmatimonadaceae bacterium. Classification (GTDB taxonomy): domain Bacteria; phylum Gemmatimonadota; class Gemmatimonadetes; order Gemmatimonadales; family Gemmatimonadaceae; genus DASPMP01. The sequence continues at coordinate 3,813 of DASTVV010000001.1, read as the reverse complement.
GGCCGCGTGGCCGTCACGGTCGCACCGTCCAAGCCGAATGTCGTGTACGCGTTCATCGAGGCGGTGCCGCCGCTCAACGCGTTGTATCGCTCGGAGGACGGTGGCCTCACGTGGGAAATGAAGGACCGCAGCCAGAACATGGTCTGGCGTCCTTTCTATTTCGCCAACCTCATCGTCGATCCGAAGAACGAGAACCGCGTCTTCAAGCCGGACGGTCCGCTCATCATGAGCACGGACGGCGGCGCGACGTTCAACAACGTCTCGGGCGGCACGCACGGCGACCACCATGACGTCTGGATCGATCCCGACAACACCGAGCACGTCATCACGGTGGACGACGGCGGTATCTGGTACTCGTACGACGGCGGCGACAAGTGGTGGAAGGGCGAGAACCTGCCCATCTCGCAGTTCTACCACGTGAGCGTGGACATGGACCGGCCGTACAAGGTGTACGGCGGACTCCAGGACAACAGCTCGTGGGTGGGCGAGTCACAGTATCCCGGCGGCATCGCCAAGAGCCAGTGGGAGAACATGTACGGTGGCGACGGCTTCTGGATGTTCGCGGACCCTACCGACAACGACTACCTCTACGCCGAGGCACAGGGAGGGTACATAGGTCGCGTCAACCGAAAGACGCACGAGACGCGTGACATCAAGCCGCTGCCCGAGTACAAGGAAGGCAAGCTGCGCTTCAACTGGAACACGCCCATCCACGTGAGCCCGACGCGGAACGGCACCATCTACATCGGCTCGCAGTTCCTGCACCGCTCGCGTGACTTCGGACAGACGTGGGAGCGCATTTCGCCGGATCTCACTACAAATAGCCCGGAGAAGCAGAAGCAGGAGGAATCAGGTGGTATCACGGTCGACAACTCGGCTGCCGAGATGCACACGACGATCTTCGCGATCGGCGAGTCGCCGCGGAACCCGCTTGTGATCTGGGCGGGCACTGACGACGGCAACCTCCAGGTGACGCGCGACGGCGGCAAGACGTGGACGAACACGATCGCGAACATCCGGGGCCTGCCGAAGAACGCGTGGGTCACGACGGTCGAGCCCGGGCACTTCGACGCCGGGACCATCTTCGCGACGTTCGATCTGCACACGTTCGGCGACATGCGGCCGTACGCCTATAAGAGCACCGATTACGGCAAAACGTGGACGAACCTGATCCCCGCCAACTCACCGGTGCGCGGCTACGCCCACGTCATCAAGCAGGACCTGGTGAACCCGCAGCTGCTGTTCCTGGGCACGGAGTTCGGGCTCTGGATCTCGGCGGACGGCGGCGCAAGCTGGTCGCGCTACAAGGGCGGCGACTTCCCCAGCGTCGCGGTGCGCGACCTGGCGATCCATCCACGCGACCACGATGTCGTGATCGCGACGCACGGCCGCGGCATCTGGATCATCGACGACATCACGCCGCTGCGCGCGCTGACGCCCACGACGCTCACCAAGGGCGCCGCGTTCGTGATGACGAAGCCCGTGGTGCAGACCATTGGCGCGTTCGGCGGCTGGGCGAATGGTGACGCCGAGTTCATCGGGCCGAACCCGCCGGGCGACGCGGTTATCACGTACTATCTGCAGAAGCGGCACATCTTCGGCGACATGAAGCTCGAGGTGCGCGATTCCACGGGCAAGCTCGTGCAGACGCTGCCCACGAGTAAGCGGCGTGGGTTGAGTCGCGTTGCGTGGTCCATGCGCATGGCACCGCCGCGTATCCCACCGGCGGCGACGGCGGGCTTCGCCGTGGGCCCGCGCTTCATGCCGGGGACATACACGGTGAAGCTGGTCGAGGGCGGCCAGGAGTACACGGCGCCGCTGCGCGTGACGCGGGATGGGCGGATGAAGCACACGATCGCGGACCGCAAGGCGCAGTTCGATCTGTCCGTGAAGCTCTATGGAATGCTCAACGACATGACCGGCGTCGTGGAGCGAATGAACGGCGTGCGCGGTGGATTGGAGGGCAACGTCGCGAAGCTGACGCCGAACGACTCGCTCGCTATCAAGTTGCAGGGCGCGTCGGCGGCGGTGGACTCGCTGCGGAAGAAGATCGTCGCCACGAAGGAGGGCGGCGCGATCACCGGCGAGGAGCGCCTGCGCGAGAATCTCGTGGAGCTGTACGGGAGCGTCGTGAACTACGAGGGCCGGCCGTCGGCGACGCAGGTGGCGCGGACGGATGCGATCCGTCGCGAGATGACGGACGTGTCGAAGGCGTTCGACGTCTGGCTCGCGAAGGAGATGGGGCCGATCAATGCCGCGCTCGTCGCGAGGAACCTTGGACGGATCGAGCTGATCGTCCCGTAGTCAGCCGCAGGGACCTGGGACACGGGACCAGGGACAAGCCCAACTGCCTGGGGGAGTAGATGAGGGGACTGGTTCAGGGGACCGGGGACGTACTCAGTCCCCTCAACCGGTCCCTTTCTCCGTTCCCCAGTCGGTTGCCCGTGTCCCCTGTCCCTTGTCCCCGTTCCCCGCCCTCCTCCGGTGCACCCTGCGATCGATCGAGATCAGCGTCGAGCGACCAACGATGAACATCCCCGCCAGTATGGAAGCCAGCGTCAGTCCGCGCGCAAACCACTGAACGTTCGGGTGCACCTGTCCGACAAACAGCTTCAGTGTCTGAAGTGGCGGATCGGTGGCGACGAGGAAGAACACGATCGCGATCAACGCGGCTGGAACGGCGGCAATCCACGCCAGCAGATAATGCCCGAACAAGACCCCATTCGGGCGTTCTGCCCAGGGCAGCAGCCGCGGGCGCTTGGCCCAGCGTAATCCGCCCCAGGAGCCCACCAGGACACCCGCCAGTACGCTGGGCCCCAACCCGAGGCGTATCGCGACCAGGCCTACCGCCCAAATCGAGCTGGCCGTCGCAAGCCACTCCGCCGCGAACGACAAGCCGTACACCGCTGCCGTCGTCGCAAACAGCGCCCCGAACACCATGCCAACGATGCGACGCATCGTTGACGGTTCGGCCATGAGGCCGGGCGAATGCTTCTGAGCGTGGTCCATATATCACGACTAAGACTGCACGGCGCGCGTCGCCGCGACGTGTCGCGGATCACGGCATCGGCGCCTCACGCCTCACCAATGCCGTCACGCTCGGGCGACCGCACTCCGCTTCCTGGTCCGCAGCCGGTGGACGATCCCGTCGATTCTCGCCACCACCCAGATTCCGACGTCCCAGCCGCCCATCAGCACGCACGCCAGCCACAGGATCGCGAGGACCTGGAGCGCGCCGGGCAGGAGCTCGCCAATGATGCCGTCCAGCGCCAGCACGACCCTGGCCATCGTCGGGATCACGAACGCGATGGCCGTGATGCCCGCGAGCCAGCCGCAGACTAGTGCGACGGCATAGTGACCGCGCACCAGCTCGGGCGGCGGGTCCGACCACGGTGATGTGGATGGCAGCCCCGCCTGCCGATATCCAACGATCAGTCCCGTCACGAGGCCAACGACGGCAAGGGGCGGCATGAGGAAGTAGAGCGCGAGGAGGCCCTGCATCCAGCCGACGCTGCGATCGGGGTGATCCGAGGCGAACGCCGCGATCATCGTGGCGCCGAGCGTCCCGATGCCGGCCATGATCACGGCCAGTGGGATGGCGCGAACGGCGCGAATGACGACTCGTTCGTACGCCGACTTTCTGCGTTTCGGCATTCCGCGGGGAATCGAGGCTCAGTCCGGAAGAAACAGCGGAATCGCGCAGATAATCGCCAGTCCCACCGCGACCGTCGCCGCCCGCGCTCTTGCCACGCGTGCGGTCGTCGCGGGAGGAACGAGCTCCATCAACCAGCAGATGCCCGCGGCGGCAGCGGC